>JAQSWF010000055.1 GCA_029266775.1 Pseudonocardia sp. | reverse complement strand
CGTTGACCGAAGGCCCGGCGCTGCTGGCCGACCTCGCCGCGCGGCGGCGGCACGTCATCCAGGCGGTGCTCACCACCGCGGGCTGACGACAGGCTCCGCCGCGCGGGCGCTCCTAGAGTGGCGGCCATGGTCACGTCCACCCGCTGCGTGGTCGCCGGCGGCGGACCCGGTGGCGTCGTACTGGCCTACCTCCTCGCCCGAGCCGGGGTGCCGGTGACGTTGCTGGAGGCCCGGGGCGACTTCGACCGGCGGTTTCGCGGCGACGCCCTCGCCCCGCCCGTCCTGGACCTCCTCGACCTGCTCGGGCTGGCGGACCCGCTGCTCGCGGCCGTGCCGCACGGCACGGCGGACGCCTTCGTCTGGAGCACTCCGACGCGCTCCTACCGCCTGGCCGACTACCGCCGTGCGAGCGCGAAGTACCCCTACTACGCGCTGGTGCCGCAGGGCCGGTTCCTCCCGTTCATGGTCGAGCAGGCCGCGCGCCACCCGGCGTTCCGGCTCGAGTTGGGCGCCAGGGTGACGGCGCTGACGCGCGACGACGCCGGCCGTGTCGCCGGCCTGGAGTACAGCCGCGACGGACAGCGCCACCGGTTGTCGGCCGACCTCGTGGTCGGCGCCGACGGACGCAACTCCAAGGTCCGACTGCTGTCGTCGATCACCGCAACCGAGCTGGGCGCCCACCTCGACATCTGCTGGGTCGAGGTGCCGCGCCGGGCCGACGACCCCGCGCTGTCCGGGTTGGAGCTCCTCGCCGAGCCAGGCGCGACCCTCGCCGTGCTCGGCCAGGCGGCGAGCTGGCAGCTCGGCTACACGATCCCGGCCGGTACGTTCCCGGCGCTCCGCGCAACGGGAATCGGGCAGGTCGCCGCGGCGCTGCGCCGCCGCCTGCCGTGGCTCGGCGACCGGCTCGACGGGTTGACCGACGTCAACCAGCTCTCCCTGCTCCCCGTGCGGATCACGAGTGTCGACCGCTGGAGCGAACCGGGCCTGCTGCTCGTCGGCGACGCGGCCCACGTCATCTCGCCGGTCGGGGGCAATGGCCTCAACTTCGCCCTGCTCGACGCCGTGGAGGCGGCGAACCGGCTGGTAGGGCCGCTGAGCGCCGATCCGGTGGATCCGGCCGAGGTGGACGCGGCGACCGCGGCGGTCGAGGCGGCCCGCCGGCCGCAGGTGGACCGGGAGCAGGTGGCGCAGAAGCGGGTGGAGGAAGGCGCAGCCCGCCGGCTGCAGACGGCCGACCCGCGCCCGCCGCTGGTCCTCCGGCTGCTGGCCGGGGTGCCGGGTGTGGCGCGGCTGGTGGCCTGGCGCGGCGCTCGCGCGCTCCAGGCGCCGCCCGTCAACCCGCGGATCCTGCACCCCTCCGCCTGATCCAACGCGCGTGACGCGCAGCCCGCGCGCCAATTTGTAGCGACTCGCACGCTCGTTTGTAGCGACTCGCGCGCCAGTTTGTAGCGACTCGCGCGCCAATCCGTAGCGACTCGCGCGCTCGTTTGTAGCGACTCGCGCGGGGATGGATCAGTCGAGGCCGGCGCGGGCCGCGGCCAGCCGGGTGCGGACGCGGTCCAGGATGGCGCCCCAGTCGTCGGGCTTCGTGCCGGTGTCGCCCAGCAGGTCCAGCACGTCGTCCACCGCCGTGCCCAGGACGTCGTTCTCGGCGGCGCGCGCGGCGAGCTCGGACTGCACGGCCCACAGGTCCACGAACACCGACACCTTCGCCCGCAGCACCCACGGGTCGAACGGCTTGCTGATGTAGTCCACCGCTCCCGCCCGGTAGCCGCGAAATGCGAGGTGCGGGTCGTAGTCGACGGCGGTGAGGAACAGGATCGGGACGTGCCGGGTCCGCTCGCGCCGCTTGATGTGCTCGGCCGTCTCGAACCCGTCCATGCCGGGCATATGCGCGTCGAGCAGGATCACGGCGAAGTCGTCGACGAGCAGCTGCTTCAGCGCGTCTTCGCCGCCGCCGACCGCGACGACATCCACCGCCAGCCCCTCGAGGATCGCCTGGAGGGCCACAAGGTTCTCGGGCCGGTCGTCCACGGCGAGCACCTTCGCCCGCGTCACGCCGTGGCCGCTCGTCATGCCGGCCCCATCGCCGATCGGTCGCGCGGGGTTACCCACGTGGCCATCGCCGCGAGCAGCTCGTCGAGGTCGACCGGCTTGGTGATGTAGTCGCTCGCACCGGCAGCCAGGCTGGACTCGCGATCGCCCGGCATCGCCTTCGCGGTGAGGAAGACGATCGGGAGGTCCGCCCCCTCCGGCAGGTTCCGGATCAGCCGGGTGGTCTCGTTCCCGTCGAGCTCGGGCATCATCGCGTCCATCAGGACGATGTCCACCTCGGGGTGCATGCTGAGCAGGCGAATGCCTTCGGCGCCGTTGTCGGCGTAGAGCACGTGCAGGCCGTACAGCTCCAGCGCGCTGGTCAGCGCGAAGACGTTGCGCACGTCGTCGTCGACGATGAGCACCGTCGTGCCGGCCAGCGCGGGGGCTGGAGGGCGCCCGTCGGGCACCGGCCCGGGCACCACCGTCGCCGGCACGGCCGGGTTCGTCGAGCCGGGCTCGGCCAGCCGCGCCAGCGGGCGGCGGGTGGAGCTACCGGTCGGGCGCGTGGGCGGCAGCGACTCCGGCGGCGGGGTGTCGGGCAGGTAGAGGGTGAACTCCGAGCCGGCGCCGGGGCGGGACGACACGGTGATCGCGCCGCCGAGCAGCCGCGCGAGCTCCCGGCTGATCGACAGACCCAGCCCGGTGCCGCCGTACTTGCGGCTGGTGGTGCCGTCCGCCTGCTGGAAGGCCTCGAAGATCATGTCGAGCTTGCCGGGCGCGATGCCGATGCCGGTGTCGCGCACGGTGAACGCGACGACGGTGTCGGCGTCCGCCAGGCCGGTGAAACCGGCCACCACGTCGCGGTCGGCGGGCGCCATGGTCAGCGAGACGGTGCCGCGGGACGTGAACTTCATGGCGTTGGACAGCAGGTTGCGCAAGATCTGTTGCAGCCGCCGCCCATCGGTGAGCATCTCGGCCGGCAGCCCGGGCGCGGCCTCGACGAGGAGCTCCAGGCCCTTGTGCTCGGCCTGCGGGCGGAACGCCCGCTCGACGAAGCCGCGAAGCTCGGTCAGGTCCACCCGGGCGGGTTCGACGTCGACGCGCCCGGCCTCGATCTTGGAGAGGTCGAGGATGTCGTCGATGAGCTGCAGCAGGTCCGCACCGGCGTTGTGGATGGTGCTCGCGAACTCGATCTGCCGGTCCGACAGGTTGCTGTCGGGGTTGTCGGCCAGCAGCCGGGACAGCAGCAACAGCGAGTTCAACGGCGTGCGCAGCTCGTGGCTCATGTTGGCCAGGAACTCCGACTTGTACTGGCTGGCCAACGCCAGCTGTCGGGCCTTGTCCTCCACGCCCTGCCGCGCGGCATCGAGCTCCACGTTCTTGATCTCGATGTTGCGGTTCTGCTGGGACAGCTGCGCGGCCTTCTCCTCCAGCTCCGCGTTCGTGCGCTGCAGCTCGGCCGACTGGTGCTGCAGCTCGCCGGCCAGGCCCTGGGACTGGACGAGGAGCTCCTCGGTGCGCCGGTTCGCCTGGATGGTGCGGATCGCGACGCCGATGGTGCCGACGAGGCGTTCCAGGAAGGTCAGGTGTAGCTCGGAGAACCGCGACACCGCGCCGAACTCCATGACGCCGAGCGCGCGCCCCTCGAACTGCACGGGCAGCACCACCACGGCGCGCGGCGCCACAGAGCCCACCCCGGACCGGATCGGGAGGTAACCGTCGGGGACGTCGTCGACCAGCACCCGCCGCCCGTCCGCGGCGACCTGTCCGACGAGGCCCTCGCTGAGCCGGAACGACAGGGGCTCGCCGTCGTCCTCGGCACCCTTGACAGCGGTGAGCACGCCGTACCCGCCGGACATCACCAGTCGCTGGGGTTGGCGGCGCCCGCCGACGGCCGGGTCCGCGTCCGGCGGGTCGGCCAGGAAGAATGCGCCGACCTGCGCGTTCACCAGCGGCGCGACCTCCTCCATGATCATCGCGCAGACCTCGCCGAGGTCGCGCTGGCCCTGCAGGAGCTCGCCGATCCGGGCGAGGTTCGAGTCCAGCCAGCCCTGCTCGGCATTCGCGCGCGTGGTGGTGCGCAGCGCGGCGATCATCTGGTTGATCGTGTCCTTGAGGTCGGCGATCTCGCCGCGGGCGGCCACCGTGATCTGCGGCGACAGATCCCCGCTCGCGACGGCGGTGGACACGGCCGAGATCGCCCGGAGCTGGGTGGTCAGGGTCGACGCGAGCTGGTTGACGTTCTCCGTGAGGTCCCGCCACGTGCCGGCGACGCCCTGCACCTCGGCCTGTCCGCCGAGCGTCCCTTCGGTGCCCACTTCGCGCGCCACGCGGGTGACCTCGTCGGCGAAGCTCGACAGCTGGTCCACCATCGTGTTGACGGTGTCCTTGAGCTCGAGGATCTCGCCACGCGCGTCGACGGTGATCTTCTGGCTCAGGTCACCCCGCGCCACCGCCGTGGTCACCTGGGCGATGTTGCGCACCTGGTCGGTCAGGTTGCGGGCGAGCTGGTTGACGTTCTCGGTCAGGTCGCGCCAGGTTCCCGACACCCCGCGGACGTCGGCCTGTCCGCCCAGCCGCCCGTCCGTACCCACCTCGCGGGCCACGCGCGTGACCTCGTCGGCGAACGACCGCAGCTGCTCCACCATCGTGTTGACGGTGTCCTTGAGCTCGAGGATCTCCCCGCGCGCGTCAACCGTGATCTTCTGGCTCAGGTCACCCCGCGCCACCGCCGTGGTCACCTGAGCGATGTTGCGCACCTGGCCGGTCAGGTTGCTCGCCATCGAGTTGACGTTGTCGGTGAGGTCGCGCCAGGTGCCGGCGACGCCGCGGACCTGCGCCTGCCCGCCGAGGTTGCCCTCCGTGCCGACCTCGCGTGCCACACGTGTCACCTCGTCGGCGAAGCTCGACAGCTGGTCCACCATCGTGTTGACGGTGCTCTTCAGCTCGAGGATCTCGCCGCGGGCGTCGACAGTGATCTTCTGGCTCAGGTCGCCCTGCGCGACGGCCGTGGCCACCTGGGCGATGTTGCGCACCTGCCCGGTCAGGTTGCTCGCCATCGAGTTGACGTTGTCGGTGAGGTCGCGCCACGTGCCGCTGACCCCTCGGACCTGCGCCTGCCCACCCAGGCGCCCGGCGGTGCCCACCTCACGCGCCACGCGTGTCACCTCGTCGGCGAACGACGAGAGCTGGTCCACCATCGTGTTCACCGTCGACGCCAGCTCGAGGACCTCGCCCCGCGCGTCGACCGTGATCTTCTGGGTCAGGTCGCCCGTCGCGACGGCGGTGGCAACCTGGGCGATCCCGCGCACCTGCGCGGTGAGGTTCGCCGCCATGAGGTTCACCGCATCGGTGAGGTCCTTCCAGGTGCCGGCGACGTTCGGCACCGCGGCCTGCCCGCCGAGGCGCCCGTCCGTGCCGACCTCGCGGGCCACGCGGGTGACCTCGTCGGCGAACCGGCGCAGCGTGTCGGTCAGCGCGTTGATCGTGTCCGCCAGCTCGGCGACCTCGCCGCGGGCGCTGACGGTGATCTTGCGGGAGAGGTCGCCCTGCGCGATCGCGGTGGCCGCCGAGGAGATCGAGCGCACCTGGTCGGTGAGGTTGCTGGCCATGGTGTTCACCGAGTCGGTGAGGTCACGCCAGGTGCCGGACACGCCGCGGACGTCTGCCTGCCCGCCCAGCCGCCCGTCCGTGCCGACCTCGCGCGCCACGCGCGTTACTTCGTCCGCGAACGACGACAGCTGGTCCACCATCGTGTTGACCGTGCGCCCGATGCGCAGGAACTCCCCGCGCAGCGGGCGTCCGCCGATCTCCAGCGCCATGTGCTGGGAGAGGTCGCCTTCGGCGACGGCCTCGATCACCCGGGCGGTCTCGGCGGCGGACTGGCCGAGGTCGTCGATCAGCGCGTTCACCGCGCGGATGCCCTCGGCCCAGTCCCCGTCGTAGGACTCCTCGTTCAGCCGCTCGAGCATGCGCCCCTCGCGACCGACCACCCGGCTGATCCGCAGCAGGTCCCGGTTGCGCCGGTCCTGGATGGCCACCAGCTGGTTGAACTCGTCGACGACCTGCCCGGCCGCGCCGTCGCGCACCGGGAGCAGCACGTCGAACCGACCGAGACGGACCTCCCGCAGGGCGTGCGCAAGCTCGGTGAGCAGCGCAGCGTCCGCCTCCGGAGCGGCGGGTCCGGTCGGCACCGAGGGGGCAGGCGCCCCGTTGCGGGTGGTCGTCAAGATCGCCGTCCTTCCTCGCGATCGATGCCGGGATTCCACCGACAGTGCAGCCTTTAGCCGCAGACCCTAAGCCATGCACGTCTGCCGCACGCCGGGGCGCAGCCGACCACCGGCCGCACCGAACGGGGCTCGACGGTGCAGACTGCAGAGGTGGCCGTGCAGCAGGATCGTCGTCTGCGGCTGGCACCCGACCCGCGGTCGCCGGGGCGGGCCCGGCGGGCCTTGCTGTCCGACCTGACGGCGGCCGGCTGCGACGACGTGGCCGACACCGTCGTCCTCCTCGCCAGCGAGCTGTGCGAGAACGCCGTGCTGCACGCCGGCACCGAGTTCGAGATCGAATGGCGCATCGACCCGGACCAGGTGGTCGTGACCGTCAGCGACCGCGGCGCCGGCCCGCTCGAACTGCACCTGGCCCAGCCGCGCCGCCGCTACGGCCGCGCCGCGGCGCACGGCCGGGGCTTGCTCCTGCTGGCGCGGCTGGCCACGGCGTGGGGGACCCGACACGAACGGGACGGGACGCACCGCACCTGGTTCTCGGTCGCCCCGGGGACCGGTGATGCACAGACTCTCGCCGGACTCGCCGCCCTCGACGACGTCGGGCCGGACGAGCTCGACGCCGAGGCAGACAGCGCGGAGCCCGAGCGCGAACCGGCGTCGTCGGACAAGGTGCACCGGCTTCTGCACCTGCCTCCCGAGCTCGCGGGGCGACTCGATGCGCCGCAGCTCGTCGCGGAGCTCGTCCGCCGGCTGCGCGAGGTGCTCGGTGCCGAGACGGTGCAGGTCGACGTCGACGAGGGCGACGGAGCAGGGCTGGGCCTCGTCGCCCGCGCGGGGCCCGAACCGGCACCGGGAACGGCTGACCGGGCCCAGTCGACCGTGCCAGGGCCGACCGTGGTGGCGCTGCCGACCACCGCGCCGCTCCGCGGCCGGCTCACCGTGCGGCACGCCGCCGCGGCCGACGTCCCTGCCGACGCAGTCGCCCTCGCCGAGCTCGTCGCGCACCGGGTCGGGATGGCCGTCGAGGCGGCGTGGCTGCGCGAGGTCGACCAGCGGCGCCGGTCCTGGCTGGCCTACCTCGCCGATACCAGCGAGCTGCTCGGCCAGTCCCTGGACGTCGAGCTGACGGTGGCGGTGGTGCCGCAGGTCGTGGTGCCGCGGCTGGGTGCCTGGTGCGCGGTGCACCTGCTCGACAACGTCGGCCGGCTCCGCTTGGCCGCGCTCACCCACGCCGACGAGGAACGCCTGCCGGAGCTGCGCGCGGCGGTGGAGCCGGGGGCCGCCGTCGCCGTCGAGCTGCGCAACGGGCTGACCGAGCTGCTCGCGGGTGGGACCGGACCGGTGCGGTTCACCGCGCCCACCGAGGGCGTCGCCGTGCCCATGACCGCGCACGGCGTCAACCGCGGGACGCTGTCCGTCGGCCGGCCCGCCGACCGCCCGCACGGCCCGGAGGACATCGCGCTGATCGCCGACGTGGCGCGACGTGCGGCGTTGGCCGTGCACAACGCCCAAATCACGGCGGCGCACGTCCGCGTGTCGCAGGCCCTGCAGCAGGCCCTGCTCCCCCGCGCCCTGCCGTCGGCACCCGGGCTCGACCTCGCCGCCCAGTACCTCCCGGCGAGCACCGGCAGCGACGTCGGCGGCGACTTCTACGACGTCTATGCCCTCGGCCCGGCGCGGTGGCTCGTCGCCATCGGCGACGTGTGCGGCACGGGGGCGGGCGCGGCGGCCCGCACCGGGCTCGTCCGCGACGTGCTGCGGGTGCTGGTCCGCGAGGGCCGCCCGCTCACTCGAGCCATCGAGCTGCTCAACGCGACCATGCTCGAGTCCGGCGACCCGCTGCAGTTCGCCACGCTCGCGGCTGCGCTGGTGACCGCGCGGGAGCCGACCCGCGACGGGTCCGCCCCGGCGCTCGACATCGAGCTCGTGCTGGCCGGGCACCTGCAGCCGGTGCTGGTCCGCCCCGGCGGACGCGTTGCCCTGGTCGGCGAGCACGGCACGGCCGTCGGCCTCGTCGAGAACCTGGACCTGACTCAGACCAGCCACACCCTCGAGTCGGGCGAGGCGCTGCTGTTCTACACCGACGGGGTGACCGAACGCCGCCGTGGCGACGAGCAGTTCGGTTCGGAGCGGCTGCTGCGGGCCTCGGCCGTCGCGGCGGGAAGCCCGGCCGACCGGCTGCTCGCCGCGGTCCGCACCGCGCTGACCCGCTTCACCGCGGATCCGCACGACGACGACATCGCCCTGCTGGCGGTGCGTGCCGCACCGCTCGGGTGACCGACGCGCCGCACCGGGTGCGGCGGTGGTTGCTGCTCGTGGCCCTGACCGCGGCCGGCACCGCGGGCCTGGACGCGCTGGACCTCCCCTCCCCCGCGCTGTTCGCCGGCCTCCTGGCGGCGATCGGGCTGGCCCTCGCCGGTCACGCGCCCGCCCGGGTGCCGCGACCGGCCTCGGCGGCCGCGCAGGCCGTGGTCGGGGTGGTCATCGGCGTGCTGGCGCAGGTGCAGACGCTGGTCGCGCTCGCAGCGGACTGGCTGCCGGTACTGCTCGTCTCCGCGGCGACGCTCGTGCTGAGCATGGTCGCCGGGCTCCTGCTCGGCCGCCGCCGCGGGGTCTCGCGGCTGACCGGGATGCTGGCGCTGACCGCAGGCGGCGCGTCCGGGCTCGTGGCGGTGAGCCGGGAGCTCGGCGGCGACGACCGGGTGGTCGCCGTGGTGCAGTACCTGCGGGTGGTGCTGGTCACGGTGTCGATGCCGCTGGTGGCCGCGGTCGTGTACGGCGCCTCGGGTGACCCGGGCTCGGCGGGAGGGGGCTCCGGCGGTGCAGCGGCCGCCGCCGGTGCCGCAACCGCAGCGTCGTTGCAGGAAAGCCACCTTCATGCAACCTCGTTGCATGAAGGTGGCTTTCCTGCAATGGCGGCAGCGGTCCCCGCCGGACCGGATTGGGCGTGGCTCGCGGGGTTGCTGCTCACCGCCGTCTGTGCCGCGATCGGCCTCCCCCTCGCGCGGCTGCTGCGGGTGCCGGCGGGCGGGTTGCTCGGGCCGATGACCGTCGCGCTGGTTCTCACGCTGGCCGGGGTCACCGGTGCCGCCCGGCCCCCCGGGCTCCTCGTGGAGCTGGCCTTCGCCGTGATCGGGTGGCAGGCGGGCGTGCGGTTCACCCGGGAGAGCCTGCGGGTCGTGGCCGGGCTGCTGCCGGCGGCGACCGCGCTGATCGCGGCCGTGGTCGTCGGGTGCGCGGCGCTCGGCGCGGTGCTGGCCCGCCTCACCGGGGTCACGCCGCTCGAGGCCTACCTCGCCACCACGCCCGGCGGCATCTACGCGGTGGTGGCGACGGCCGTGTCCTCGGGGGTCGACGTGGCGTTCGTCGTGGCGGTGCAGGTCCTGCGGGTCGTGATGATGCTGCTGGTGGCGCCGCCGGTTGCCCGGCTGATGGCGCGGCGCCGCGCCTGACTGGCCGGTCTGCCCCGGAATCGGGCCGACTCGCTGCCTGCATCGGCGTCGCCGGTCTGGAATCCTCACGAGTCGGCACCATCCACGGCCGGACACCGTTGGCGACGAGCGAGAGCGAGGAGTCGTGACCGACACGCAGGCCCGTCGCGGCGCGACGCCGCCGCGCGATGATCCGACCGGCCCCGGCTCCGTGGAGAAGCGGCCGCCCGCCCCTCCTCTGCACCTCGTCCTCGACTCCGGCGTGCTCGATGCCGCCGACCCCGGCGGGTTCGCGTCGCTGCGTCGCGCTGCCACACCGCGCGCCGAGCGCTACGCCCTCGGCCGGGCGCTGCGACAGCGCGCGAAGCGCTCGTCGCTGGGCATGTGGGAGCCGCCGGACGACCGGGTCGATCCGGTGCACCAGGTGATCGCCACGAACGAGGGCCGGATCGGCAGGCTGATCCCGGTCCGCATGGGGCGCATGGCCTCCTCGCCGTTCGCCTTCCTGCGCGGCGCCGCGTCGATCATGGCCGAGGACTTCGCCCGGCTGCCGTCCACGGGCGTCCTGCCGGTCATCTGCGGCGACGCGCACCTGGGCAACTTCGGCTTCTACGCCTCGCCCGAGCGCGACCTCGTGTTCGACCTCAACGACTTCGACGAGGCGCATCCCGGGGCGTGGGAGTGGGACGTGCGCCGGCTCGTCGCCAGCGTGTGGGTCGCCGGTCGGCAGAACGGGTCCACCGAGCAGGAGTGCGCCGACGCCGTCGCCCGCTGCGTCCGCGCCTACCGCGACCACCTTGCTCGCCTCGCCAGGCAACCGCTGCTCAGACGCGCGTACGACCGGGTCGACCTCGAACGCCTCCGGAGCACGGCGACCGAGCAGGCGATGCTGGACGAGATCGAGCGGGCCGCCCGCCGCGCGCGCCGCAAGACCAGCGACCGCGCGCTGCCCCGGTTCACCCAGAACGGTGAGGCCGACGGCGCGCGGCGCATCGTCGCCGAGCCGCCGCTGATCACCCGCCCGGACGACGCCCAGTACGAGCGGATCCTCGACGCGCTCGACGGCTACCTCGGCACCGTGTCGTCGCAGTGGGGCCGCGTGCTCGGTGGCTACCGCGTGATCGACGTTGCGCACAAGGTTGTCGGCGTCGGCTCGGTCGGGCTGCGCGCCTACATCGCTCTCTGCGAGGGCAGCGACAGCGACGACGTCCTGTTCCTGCAGCTCAAGCAGGCGCGGCGCTCGGTGGTGGCGCGGTTCGTGCACGGCGACCGGGCATGGCACGCGCACCAGGGTGAGCGGGTGGTGCAGTACCAAAAGGCGCTGCAGACCGTCAGCGACCCGTTGCTCGGCTGGACGACGGTCGGGCGACGGCAGTACTACGTCCGCCAGTTCCGGGACATGAAGGGCGCGATCGTCGTCGACGGGATCGACGCCGCCGCGCTGGCCGACTACGCCGGCGTGTGCGGGGTGCTGCTGGCCAAGGGCCATGCCCGCACGAGCGGCGCCTCGATGATCGCGGGATATCTGGGCCGGTCGGACAAGGTCGTCGATGCGCTGTGCCGCTTCGCCCGCCGATACGCCGACCAGACCGAGCGCGACCACGCCGGGCTGGTCGCGGCGATCCGTCGCGGGGTGCTGCCGGCCGAGTGGGGCGTGTAGCGAGGTCGCCGCGCCGATCGGGTGACGATCCGACCGGCCCCGATATCGGGGCTTCACGGACCGCGACGCCGGGAGCACACTGTGCCGCGTCGCGTTCCGGTTGCTCACCGGGAGAGCAGGAGACCCGATGCCCGCGCGCACGCGAACCCCCACCGCCGGGCACCTCGATCGACCCGTCGTGCCGAGAGGTGAACCCGTCCTGGCCGTGGTGCCCGACGGTGGCCACCGTGGCCCTCCGCCGGACTGGGTCCTGCGCTGGTGCCGCCGGTCGGGCTTACGACTGCGCCACAGCGCCGAGACGGGTCCCGGCCCCGCCACGGCCGCGGCCCAGCGTGACGAGCGGGTCCTGCTGCTGCGCCCGACGGCATCGCCGATGTCCGGCCGAGGTGCACGGGGCCTCCCCCGGGTCGTCGCGGCACTGCGGGAGCTGCCCGCCGACGGGCCGGTGCTCGCCGACGCCGTTGCGTGCGCGGTTCGCCTCGGCGCGGCGCTCGTCATCGTCCACGTTGTTCCCCGCTCCTTCGGCGAGCGCAGCGTCGACCTGGCGGGAGCTGTGAGCCACGGTCGGCGGCTGCTCGACACGGCGGCCGCGGACGTCGCGGTGGTCGCGTCCCACCTCGCCGTCGAGGGGCGACTGCTCCGGATGCTGCCCTACGAGCTGGTCGGCGAGAGCCTCGACGCAGACCTGCTGGTGGTCGGCGGCGTCCGGCCGGGTGAGCACGCCGCAGGCCCCGGGCTCGTGGCGCTGAGCGCGCTGCACCACGCCGCGTGCCCGGTGCTGGTCACGCGCCGGGCGGAACGCCGGCGGGCACCCAGCTAGCCCTCGTCCCTCATCACGGCCGCCTCGGCGAGCCGCGCGCCGCCGTCCCGGTGCCAGTCGTAGACCACGACGGAGCGCACGAGAACGTCCTGGAGCGAGCGGCGCCTCGCGCTGACGACCGACCACAGCAGCCCCAGCGGGAAGACGACGTACATGACGGCCCGCAGCGCCGCGCGCAGCCAGCCCAACGGCTCACCCCGGGTCGACACCACCCTGATGCCGAGCAGGCTGCCGCCGCGGGTCCGGCCCGTGCCCGCCCACGCCACCGTCAGGTACAGCGCTGCGACGCCCGCAAAGACGACGACAAACAGATGGCTCGGGGGCGTCGGCCATTGGAAGGTCAAGGGCGACCAGGCAAAACGAAGGCCCACGAAGCCGAGGTAGAGCAGCACGGTCACGCCGGCCGCGACGACCGTGTCCACGACCGCGGCGAGGGCCCGGGTGACCACGCCCGCCCGGCCGGCCGGGGCACTCACCGCAGCTCCGATCCGCGCCGACGCTCCCGGCGCAGCAACCGGTCGACCACCCGGCTCACCGCGTCGTCGGCCTGCGCACCCTCGATCCTGATGCCACGCACGACCTCCGAGGCCGCCGGCCCCGTCGACTCGCGCAGGATCTCCGGCAGGTCGATCGCGTTGATGACCTGCAAGGCGATCTCGGTCAGATCGAGCCTGCCCACAGTCGCGTTCACATCGACGCGCGCGACCACCGCCTCGACGTCGAGCCGCTTGGCCACCGCATCCGGGTCCACCCGCGCGAGAACCGCATCGAGATCCAGCCGGGACGCGAGCGCGTCCAGATCCACACGAGCGGCCACCGCGTCGACGTCCACCCGCGCCGCGATCGCGTCCAGGTCGACCCGCGCCACCGCAGCATCCAGGTCCACCCGCGACACCGCCGCGTTCAGATCCACCCGCGACACGACCGCCTCGACGTCGACCCCGCGCACGAGGGCGTCGAGGTCCACATGCCGGCGCACCAGGTCGGTCACGTCGACAGCGGCGAGGACGGCCGCGATCGCGTGACGCACAGCCGCCCGGAACACCTCGCCCCCGACCCGTTCCAGCTCGACGCGCGCCTGTTCACCCCGGTCGGCCAGGCCGGCCGCGACCCGATCAGGTAATCGGCCTGCCACCAGCCGCCGCGACCAGGCCAGCGCAGGTCGCGCGACCCCGCCGAGAGGCGCGACCACGGCCCGCGACGCCGTTACCGCCAGCACGGCCGAACCCAGCACCACGTCGCCGACAAACTTCTCGTCCATTGGCACTCCTGCTGCCGGCCCCACGGCTTCTCCGCGGCCCCCCTGCCGCCGCAATCGGGGCGCCGGGAGCCGCGAGAGTTCAGCGTCGCGCACGCGAAGCAGCACGACAACATCCGGAAGGGGTGAGGCTCAGCCCGTGCCGGTTCCCGGCCTGCGGAGTGGACCCGGCGGAGGCCGCAGCCAGCTCCCTCCACGCGGTCAGCCGATCACCGCCCGCGCCCGCCGGCGCAGCCCCTTCCATGCCGTGTCGAGGTCGGTCTCCACGCGCTCCGCGCGAGCCTGCTCGTCGCGAAGCAACCAGCCGAACGCGAAGCCGTTGGCGCCTTGACCCGCTTGACCAGCTTCTTCGCGTCCTTCCCCAGTGCAGGCGTGCTCGCCTCGGCGGCATAGCGCAGCCGCTTCGCGGCCTTGCGCATCTCGTGCAGCTGCTCGTCGCGCTCGTGGCCCGGAGCGTGCGCATGCGCGGCGCGCAGGGCCCGGTGTGCGCGCCGCAGCGCCTTGCCCAGCAGCTCGGGCAGCACGACCGTGGCCGGCTCCGCGGCCCGTTCGGTCAGCGGCGGGTCGGCCAGCACCGCGTCCACGGCGTCGAGCAGCGCGAGGTACCGGTCCCCGTCCAGCGCCGCGGCGGCCGTGGCACCTGCGTGGCCACGCCGGGTGGCAAAGAACCGCGTGGTCCGGGCGGCGACGGGCCCGAGGGCGATCTCGGGCGGCAGCGCGGCGACGGCGGCGCCGATCCGCTGCTCCTGCACCTCGAGGTCCCGAGCGCCGCCCAACTCGCCGGCCAGCCAGCGCAGCTCGACGACGAGGTCGTCGGTGCGTGGGCGGTCGAGCAGGGCCCGGAAGGACTGGAAGGTGCTGCGCATCCGTCGGCAGGCCACCCGCATCTGGTGGACACCGTCCGGGATGTTGCGGCGGACCTGCGGGTCGGTGGCGCGCAGCGCGTCGGCCTGTTCCTGCACGTAGGCGAGCACCACCTCGCCGGCGCTCGCCTGCGGCGTGACCGGAGACGGCGCCACGACCTGCGGAAGCCGGTCGGCGAGCATCCGAGCCAACTTCGATGCGGCTGCGGAGCGCTGCACGCCGGCCCGGGCCAACGCGTCCTCGATCCGGTCGAGCAGCACGGCAGTCCCGTGCTCGGCGAGCTCGACCTCGATCTCCGCCCACTCTTCGGCGTCGGTGTCCACCCCGCTGCCCCCGCTCACCCCGTTCTCCAGGGTGCGGCCGGTGACGCGGTCGTCGGTGACGGTCGCGACGGCGCGGCCCTCGTCGTTGGTCAAGGTCCACTCCCGACGGACCGTCGCGAGCTCCACGACCGGTTGCAGCGGGGCGTCCCGGTGGGCCACCCGGCTCAGCGCTACCAGCTGCGGCGGCGGCTTGCGCGAGCGGCCGAGGGGGATGCGGATCTCGTCCCGGCTGTCCTTCCCGGCGGGCAGCTTGAGGTGCCAACCGTCGTCGCTGCCGCCCCAGCGGCGGCGCAGCGTGAGCCGCGAGCGGGCCAGCCGCAGGTCCGCGGTGTCGTAGTAGACCGCCGACAGCGCGAACTCCGCGGGCGCGGCGGGTTGCGGGAACCCGACCGCGGCCGCGACCTCCGCGACGAGCCCGTCGTCCACCGGCCCAGCGATCTCGTACTTCCGCTCGGTCTCGCGCACTGCCTGTGGTTCCCGATCGTCCGCCACAGCGATGTTCTACCGGACCGGAGCCTCCCAATCACCCATGCGTTTCCTCGGGACGGGCGAGAAACGCGTCGAGGCCGGCGAGCAGCCGGTCGACGTCGTCGTCGTCGGTGTAGGGCGCGATCCCGACCCGCAGCGCACCGCTGTCGCCGAGCCCGAGCCGGCGCGACGCCTCGAGCGCGTAGAAGGTGCCGGCCGGAGCGTTGACGCCCAGACCGGCCAGGAAGCGGTAGGCGTCGCCGCTGTCGCGGTCGGAGAACGACAGCAGCAGCGTGGGGGTGCGGGACAGGGCGCGGGAGTGCACGACCACGCCGGGGAGCGCCGCGAGGCCGTCCTCGACCCGGCGCCGCAACCGGTCTTCGTGCTTCTCGACGGCGGTCATACCGGCAGTCAGCCGCTCCCGCCGCGTTCCGGTGGCGTCCGGATCCAGCCCGGCGAGGAAGTCGACGGCCGCGGTGGTGCCCGCGAGCAGCTCGTACGGCAGGGTGCCGAGCTCGAAGCACTCGGGGACGGCGTCCGTCGAGGGCAGGAGCTTGTGCGGGGTGAGCATCTCCAGCAGCGCGGGGTCGGCCGCGAGCACGCCGCAGTGCGGACCGAGGAACTTGTAGGGCGAGCAGGCGTAGAGATCCGCCCCGAGGGCGTGGAGGTCGACCGGCGCGTGCGCGGTGAGGTGCACCCCGTCGACGAACACCAGCGCACCGCGCTCGTGGGCCGCGGCCGCGATGAGATCGACGGGCGGGCGCGTGCCCAGGAGGTTCGACCCGCCCGTGACGGCCACCAGCCGGGTGCGCGCGGAGAGGTGCCGGGCGACGTCGGCGACGGTCAGCTCCGCGGTCCGGGGGTCGAACTCGGACCAGCGCACCACGGCGTCGGCTGCGTCGGCGGCGTAGAGCCACGGCCGGATGTTCGCGTCGTGGTCGAGCCGGGAGACGACGACCTCGTCCCCCGGGCGCCACGTGGCCGCGAGCGTGCGCGCCATGGCGAAGGTGAGCGCGGTCATGCTGCGCCCGAAGATCATCCCTTGGGCAGCCCCGCCGAGCAGGTCGGCCATTGCCGCCCGCGCGGCCACGACGACGCCGTCGGCCGCCCGCTCCGCGGCGGTGATGACACCGCGGTTGGCCAGGGGGGCGAGCAGGGTGGTGGCGACGGCCGAGGCGACGCTGTCGGGGGTCAGGGTGCCGCCGGGTCCGTCGAAGTGCGCGGCGCCCGCGGCCAGCGCGGGAAAGCGGGCGCGGACCGCCCGGACGTCGTAGCCCATGCCCACGAGCCTTTCAGAGGGCGCGGGAACGTGCTCCACGGCGACATTGATCCACAGGACGAGCGTCAGGGCACGCGACGGCTCCACAGCGGCTCGACCCGGGCCCACTCCCGCGCCCACGCCGCGGCGTGGCAGGCCGCGCTGATGCGCTGCACCGCGCCCCAGGCCACCGCGAGCAGGGCCCAGAACAACGTCGCGACCGTCACGCCCACGCCGATCCCGAAGACCATCGCCTGCGGCCGCGCGGCCGCACCGGTCGTGGGCTGCCTGTCGCCACTCAGCCACATCGTGACCTCGGTACCGGCGGGCATCGGCGCGGGTACCGCGAGCTCGGCCGTCCGCTCCACCCCGTCGCTGCCGGTCCAGGCCACCGGAACCAGCCGCGACGGCATCGGCGACGAATCGGGTGCGCCCGTCGCTGCAGCCGGCGTGGGCACGGCGTCGGCGAGCAGCACCGCGCGCACCGGTGTTGCACCCGCGACGTGTCCGCGGGTGAGCGCCACGTCGAATGCGCTGCGGCCCACGACGACGGCGGCGAGCACCGCGAGCAGTGCGAGCGACATCAGCACCCAGGCGGCGACGTCTTCCAGCCGGTCGGCAGGCCGCGTCGGGAACGACGGATCGGTCCGGTCCAGGCGACAGGGCGCCTTCCGCAGCCGCCGCCGATGCGGACGCGCGCGCTCCCCGGACACGACGGGGTTGTCGCGACGGCGTGCGCGGCCGTTACGTGCTCCGGCGCGGCTCGTCCAGCGGGGTCGTGGGTCGGTCAGCTCGCCCGCTCGGTGCCACCGCGGGAGCCGTCGTCGGAGGTCACGACGGCGAGGCACGCGCGGACCAGCGCGCGCACGAACGACCCCGAAGCCTCGAGGAACACGTCGTGGTCGCCGTCCACCTCGACGACGACAGCGCCGGGCAGTCCCCGCGCGAGGCGCCACTGCCGGCTGGGCGGCACGATGCGGTCGAGCCGGGTGACGAGGACGGCGCTGGGCACGTCGACGTCGCCGATCCAGCGGTGCGAGCTGAAGTCGCAGACGGCCTGCATGGCCGCGAGCGCGGTGACCAGCGGCGTGCGCCGCATGTGCAGCATGGCGCGGCGGCGTACCTCCGGGTCGAGCCCGTCCCCGAGGAGCCGGGACCCGACGAGGTCCGCCGTGAGCGGGAAGACCGACGGGACCCACGTGAGGCCGCCGACGACGAACGGCATCATCATCGCCGTCAGCTGCTCGAGCGGCGAGCCCGAGACGTTCCGCGCGCTCGCGCACAGCACGAGCCCGGCCGTCAGCTCGCGGTGCCGGCGCCAAAACGCCTGGGCGACCATGCCGCCCATCGAGTAGCCGACCGCGATCACCGGACCGGTGTCCAGCGCGCGCACGACCGCCGCCACGTCGTCCGCGCACTCCTCCAACCGGTACGGCACGCGGGCAGGAGGGCCGTTGCCATGGCCCCGCAGGTCCATAGTCAGCACGCGGAAATGCGCGGCCAGTGCGGGGATGGCGGCGGACCAGCTGAGCTCGGCGTCGAGGGTGACGCCGTGCAGCAGGACGAGGGTGGGTGCGCCGACCGGGCCGGGTGTGTCCCAGACGACCAGGCGACCGCGACCGGGGGAATCGACGATGCGCGCGGCCGATCCCGCGTCTACACCCGCAGCGCGCATCACCAGCTCCCTCGCCGGAAACACCGAGTTAACGGGTTCTTACCACCACGGTAGTGGGTCAATCAGAATTTCCGCCCACCGAGCGCGGCGGGTGGCACGGGCGGCTGAATTCGCGCGATCTCCGGTCCGCTGCCGCGACACGCCGAAGTTACGCCTGTCGGGTGAATTCCGCCGATGTCGGTCGACACGCCGTCACGCGTGCTTGCCGATCATCTGGCGTACGGATGACGACCGGACGGAGTAGCGGTCCACGTCGAGCGGTCGGCCCGACACGACGGGCGAGAGATCCTCCGTGTGGGTGACCGGCCTGGTGGGGCTGACACCCTCTGGTAACTCGAGCGAAGACTGGAGTAGACAGACGTCGGCCCGCTTCCCGCTCCCCAGCGAAAGGCGTCGACCCGTGGCACTCGTGCCCGCCCCCCGGCTCGACCGCACGTCCAACCTCCCCGTTTCCCGCCCCCAGGTGCCGTTCGAAGGTCCGATCTCCGTCGGTGCCCTGCTGCGCCGCGAGGGCCACCGCGCCTCGCACGCCGTGGACCGCCCGGTCGTACCCCGCGCCCGTGACGTGCGCAACGACGAATCGGGGGGTACCGCCCACGGGATCGCCATCACGGCCGGCGCGCTACTCGCCGTCAGCGCGGTGATCGGTACCAGCGCCGTCGGCGAGGTCAGCCAGGGCACGGTCGGCACCGGCGACGGAACCGTGGGAGTGCCCCCGCTCAGCCGGGGCACCGCTGTCATTCCGGCGCCGGCGGCGGCCGGCGAGGCACCTTCGCCGCTGGCCGCCGCCATACCTCCGGCCGCTGCCGCGCTGGCGGCCCTCGCCGGGGGCGCCGGCGTGGGGCCGGCGTCCGGCGCGGGGATCGTCGCCCCGGTGCTGGCGCCGGCGGAGTCGGCGGTGTCGTCCGGGTCGGCGTCGGCGGCCGAGGTGGACACGGTGGCGCTGCCGGTGGTGCGCGCGGCGCAGTCCTCCGGCGGCCGGTCTCCCGAGCCCCGCGAGTCGTCCAACCGGCCCCTGCGGAACGTGATCAACGTCCCCGCGCCGTCGGTCTCGGCTCCCTCGGCACCAGCTCCGTCCGTCCCGGCCCCCTCGGTGTCGGCCCCCTCGGTCCCCGCGCCCTCGGTGTCGGCGCCGTTCGTTCCCGGGCCGTCTGCCCCCGCGCCCTCGGCTCCGGCGCCCTCGGCGCCCTCGGTCCCGGCACCGTCCGTCGGCGGCGGGATCGATATCTCCCCGCGGCCGGTCGACGAGCTTCCACCGGCGGTCGACGGCAAGGGCCTCGTGGGCGAGCTGCCGCTGTTCGGTGGCGGCGGGCTCGCCGGTGGGAACGACACGCCGACCGAAGACCGCGCCGGTGACGGCACCGACGGTGCAGCCGACCCGGGCACCGGCACCGTCGGCTCCGACGATGCAGGCGGTGCGGCCACCGATGGGGCGACCGACGGCGCCACGGTGGACGACGAGCCGACCGGCCCGGTCAAGAGCGTCGCCGAGGAGAGCGCCGAAGCCATCAGCGTCGAGACCGGCACCGGCACCGACGACGCCGCCGAAACCGCGGCCTCCGACACCGCTGACAGCTCGTCGGTGCAGGCCGACAGGGCCGACGCCGGCAACGCCGCCGCCTGAGGTCCTGACGTCGCCGCCGGTGTCGCCGCGAGCCGCCCGGCAGGGACGTCGTCAGCCGATCGACGCCCCGCCGAGCTCTGTGCGCCACATCACCGCACGGGCCGAAACGGCCCCGAGATCGACGGCGACGACTCGGGTGCGGGACCCGCGCGTCACGAGGACGTGCGGTGCGCCTGCCGCACACTGGAGTCCTCGTGCCCCATTCGCCGACGCCCGACGACCGGCGCCGCGCCCTGCTCCTGCTCTTTCTGCTCACTCGCGAGGCGGGCCTGCCCTTCGAGGCACCGATCACCAGCCGTCGCGGCGTCCGAAGTCGGTCTCCGGGGAGTAGTACTCACCCTCGTCGGGCTCGTCCGTGGCGCGGTGGCGGCCCTGCCGCAGCCCGCGCTGGTAGGTCGCCAGGCGGTCGCGGACCCGCTCGGGGACGCGGTCGTCCGGTGCAGCCGACGGCCGGTTCGCCGAGAGTGGCGGCGGGACCAACCGATCGCCGGGGCTGCGCCGGGGCAGTCCGCTGGCCGTGGGCGGCGGGACGTCCGTCCGGATCGCACGCGCCGCGGCCGCCCGCCACTCGAGGTCGCCGGGCGTGCTCCAGTCGTCGCCGTTGGGCGGACGGTCGTCACGGAACCAGGCCGACGCCACGGCCTCGAAGATCGGCGTCCCGATCGCCCCCACCGACGCCGGCAGCGGACCGAACAGCTCGTCGCCGGTGCCGCCACCGGAGGCGCGCCCACCCGACGGAGGCGACGGGGTCGTCAGCCCGCGTGCCGGCGTGGGCACGCGCCAGGGGTCTGCCTGACGACCGGCCGCGACCTGTGCCGACGGGCAGACCACCGTGGCGACGACGCCGGGCACGTCGTCGATCAACGGTCGCTCGAGCCGGATTCCCACCCGCGAGCAGCGGGCGAGCCGCTCCGCGACCCGGAAGAGGCCTCCGCCGCCAAAGGCGTTGCGGCTGACCGCCCCGAACCCGTCCGACCAGCCGCGGGCCGCGACGATCACCTCGATGACCAGCGCGCCGTCCCGGTTCCACCGGGTGCCGACCTCGATCCGCGCGCCCGGCGACGCCGCGGTCGCCTCGTCGATCAGCTCGGCGACGAGATGGCGCAGCTCGGTCGCCGCGCCGGCCGTCAACGTGGCCGAGGGTGTGGAGCGCAGCGAGACGTGCGACGGCTCGTCGACCACCGCGACCGCGTCCCCGAGGACGACCGAGAGCGTGTCCGGGATGCCGCTGCGGACGCCCGGATCGGCGCCGGACAGCAGCAGCAGCGTCTCGCTGTCGCGACGCAGCCGCCGCGCGGTTTCGCGCACCTCGACCAGCCGCGCACGGTCGTCGGACCACTGCTGCTCGGCGGCGCGGCCGAGCTGGCTCTCGTGCGCGTCGATGCGGTCGTACAGCCGACGGGCGACGTCGGCGAGTGCCCGGTCGTCGCCGTCGAGGCTGCCGGACTCACCGTGGCCGTTGGCGATGGACCGATGTCCGGAGGACGGGTAGGACGAGGTCGACGGCGGGGCGGCAGCGAAGTGCGTCCACGGGTCGTCGCCGTTGCCGGCCCCGCCCACCGAGCCACCGGGCTCGGGGACGGACCTCATGTCACCCACAGTCGGGTCCTCCCGGACGGGTCGATGCGCGTGCCCGCTCCTGCACGGACCCGATCACCTTCCGACGGTGTCGGGCTCCGGCCGGGAGACTACCCGGCGTCGATCGTCAGCCGGCACGGGTGCACGAGCCGCCGGCACCCTCAGATCCGCTCCAGCGTGCCGGGGTCGAGCGAGCCGTCGAAGAACCGGTCGAGGACCTCGGCGAACACCGGAACGTGCGGCGCGGCGCGGGCGAACAAGGTCATCGACGACCGCAACTTCAGGTCGTCCGGGTGGCCGAACACCTCCGCGGCGCTGCGCCCCTCGACCGCCGCCACGAGTTCCGCCGACTCCACAAGCCGGGGACCGAGCACGGGATGCGCCAGGTATGCGCGCGCCTCGGCGAGGGACGAGATGGCGTACTCACGCGCGGTCGGACTCGATCCCAGGCCCGCGATCTGCGGAAACACGAACCACATCCAGTGGCTCGTCTTGCGGCCGCGCCGCAGCTCCGCGCGTACCCGGTCCATCACCCGGTCTTGCGCGTCCACGAAGCGCTGCAGCCGGTACGGGTCGGTCATGGGCCTGCCTCCCCCTCCACCCGGTCCATCCGTTCGAGCACGTCCGGGGAGAGCCGCGGCAGTTCGCCGGTCGCACGCTCCGCCACCGCCATCGACGCCGCCGCGTCGAACGGCACGAACCGCAACGACAGCGCCGCCAGTGCCTCCTCGTCGCCGATGTCGCGGCCGGCCTGCTCGCTGAGCAGCCAGCGCACCTCCAGCAGGTCGCAGTAGGCCTGTACCGGAGCCCCCGCCCGGCCCACCGCGGCGTGCGCCCGGTCCATCCCGGGCTCGAACAGGTCCGTGCGCCAGCGGCGCGCCGCGACACCGTCGTGCACCTCCCGGCCGCTCTGCTGCTGCAACAGCCCCTGATAGGCGCGCAGGTCACCGATCAGGATCCGGGCCTGGCCCTCGCCGACCTCGACGCCGGCGAGCGCGGCAAGCTCCTCGGCGTGATAGCGGCGCTCGGCCACGGCGACGTGCAGGCGGAGACGGTCCTCGGTACCGGCAGGTTCCAGCCGCACTTCGTCGACGGCGAAGCCGAGCTCGTGAAGCGCCCGGATGCGTCCCTCGATCTGCAAGCGGTCGGAGAACGGCATCTCCGGGGTGTCGTACAGGGTGTCCCAGAGCGCCGTGTAGCGCTCGGCGACGCCGGCCGCCTCGTCGAGGAGCGCGCCGTGCATCTCAGGCGGCTGCTCGAGACGCACGGCGAGGTCCAGCATCCCGCCGGCGACGTTCTCCACCAGGATGTCGAGGTCGTGCCGGCGCTGGCCGTCGGTCAGGCTCGGATGGACGTCGCTGGTCTCGGCGTCCACCAGCCACGCCTGCAGCAACTGCCCGTCGCGGGAGAACAGCGTGTTCGCCAGCGAGCAGTCGCCCCAGAACACGCCGTTGCGGTGCAGGTCCACCAGCAGGCCGGCCATGGCGTCGAACAGCCGGGCGCGGTGCCGGGGTCGGTTCGGCAGCCGCATGAACAGGCGCCGGTACTGCCACGACCCCTCGAGGTAGTGCGTGACGAGGATCGCGTTCCCCTCGCCGTCCGGCACCTCTCGACCTGCACCCGCGCGGCCGTCGCGACGGTGCAGGACCAGGCCGGCGGGTCGGACCGCCGGCAGACCCATCGACTCCAGGTCGCGCAGCACCGCGTACTCCTTGTGCGCGACGCGGTGCGGCAGCTCCTTGAGCGCCCACAGCCGCCCGTCGGTCTCGACGAACCGGACGAGGTGCCGGCTCGGGCCGACGGGAATGTCCCGCAGCGGGACCGCCGTCGCGTCCCACTCCCCCAGCGGACGCTCCCACGGCAGCGCGAGCAGGCCCGGCGAGGTGACCCGCAGCCGCATGTCAGGGGACGTCACCGACACATGGTCCCGGTGATCCCCGCGCGATGCAGGGGGAGGACGCCGTGGCGTCAGGCGCCGCGCGGCACGATCTCGCCCATCGGGCCCCAGTCGTCCTGGTCGATCGTCGTATTGATGATCTTCGGTCGGGCGGAGACGATGTCGGGCATCCGCTCGAAAAAGTCCTTGAGGGCCTGGGTGTTCACGTGGTGAACGGCCGCGTCTTCGTCGCGGAAGGCCTCGACGCAGACGTACTCGTTCGGGTCGTCAACGCTGCGGGAGTAGTCGAAGAACAAGCAGCCCTCCTCGGAGCGCGCGCCGCGGGTGTGTGCCTCGCGCACGCTCTCCCACTCGTCGAGCTTGTCCGGCCGGATGGGGAACTTCACGACGATGAAGATCATCTGGCGGCATCCTTCCCTGCAGGTCGGCGATCAGCGCGACGACGCTACCGCGGATCGGCTGCGGGGCCGATCTCACAAAGCAACGCCGCCTTCCTCCCGGCCCGGCTCCCACGCGTCGAACGTGGCCTGCAGGTGCCGGCGCACGGCGGGGTCCTCGGTGAGCCCCAGCGCGACACGCGCGGCGTGCCCCGCGTCGTCGACGTTCCCGGCCCGGTGCAGGCAGTGTGCGCGGACGACCCAGTAGGGCTGGTAGCCGACGGTCAGCGCGGGGTCGAGCGCGCGCAGCATCTCCAGCGCCGCGGGCACCCGGCCGGCATGCAGGTGCGCGGACGCCCGCGCGACACGCGCGCCGAGCGCAGCGGTCTGCGTGACCAGCGCGTCGTAGAGCTCCGCGACCGTCGGCCAGTCGGTGTAGCCCGTGACTGCTCGCCGGTTGTGCATCGACTGGATCGCGGCCTGGAGCCGGTAGGGGCCGGCCTCGTGATTGCCCACCCCTCCGCGTCGAGCCGCCGTCGCGAGGTGCCGCTCGGCCTCAGCCATCAGCGCGGGCGACCAGATCCGGACGTCCTGCTCGTCCAGCGGCACGAAGGCGCCGCCGGGCCC
>JAQSWF010000054.1 GCA_029266775.1 Pseudonocardia sp. | reverse complement strand
GCCGTCGACCGCCCGCGGCCGCCACGGCCGCATCGGCCGTCCGCGCAGCCGCTGCCGCGGCGTCGCGTGCCTCGGCGGTCGCCATCCGCGCCGCGGGCAGCGCCGCCTCTCGCTCGGCAAGCTCCGCGGCTGCCCAGCTGGTGAGAACGGCCCAGCCGTCGACCGGGTCGTCGCCCGGTGCCGGAACGCCGAGGGGTACCAGCGGATCCCGGGCGGCACGCAAGGCGCCACCGGCCTCAGCGAGCCGCTCCCGCAACGCCTCGACGGCACGCGCGGCCGCCTCCTGCTCCCGGCGCGCCTCGCGGGCAGCGGCGTCGGCCTCGGCCACCGCGGCCTGAGCCGCGTCGAGGTGGGCAAGCTCGTCGTCGACGCCGGCCGCCGTCGTCCCGGCCGCGGCGGCGAGCAGCCCCGCCATCTCGTTCGCGATCCGGTCCCGCTCTGCGGCCGCATGCCGCTCACTCGCGACGGCATCCGCCTCGCCGGCCAGTGCGGTCTCCAGCTCGGCTTGAGCGGCTGCCACCGCTGCATCGAGCGCCGCGGTATCGACGCCCGGCAGGGCCGCCGGCAGGACCGCGACCTCCTGCGTGCAGACCGGGCACGCGTCCCCCACTACGAGCGCGGGCCGCAGCGCTGCCGCGAGGTCACCGCGCGCGCCCTCGTCGCGGCGGGTCAGCGCGTCGGCCAGCACGCTGCGCGCCTGCGCCACGACAGCTGCGGCGTCGGCCCGGGCCTGCTCCGCTTCCCGATACCGCGCCGCGGCACCCGGCTCGGCGGTCGTCGCTGCCGCCAGCGCAGCGTGATGGCGCCGGGCCTGCTCGAGCGGCCCGCGGGCGGGCGCCCCGGCCCACCGCACCCGTGCTGCCGCCTCAGCGGCGTCCGCGTCGATCGCTCGGGCAACCGCCGCCTCCCACACCGCGACGGCCTTCCCCCGGCGGGCGGCGAGCGAGTCCAGCCCGGCCGGAGCGCGCAGGCCGGCCAGCAGTGCCCGCTCGGCCGTCAGGGCGTCCACAGCGCTCTGCGCGGCTGCGTGCGCCGCGGCGGCCGCCTCCCGGGCCGCCACGGCCGCGGCGCCAGATTCCTCCGCCGCCCGGACCCGACGCGCGGCCATCCGCTCGGCCTCCGCGGCAGCGGCGAGCGCCACCGCCGCGCGCGGCTGCGCGGCGACGGCCGCGGCGAGCTCCGCGTGGTCCCGGCGTGCTTGCTCGAGGGGGGCCCGCGCGGCCGCGTCCGCGAGGAGCTTGCGTGCGGCATCGTCCGCCGCCTCGGCGTCGGAGAACCGCGCCCTCGCCACGGCGCGGCGCTCCTCGGCCTCCCTCCGCCGGTCGTCCAGCGCGGCGAGCCCACCCGGTGGGGCCAGCGCGGTCAGCCGAGCCCGCTCGGCGTGCAGCGCGGTGACGACGGCGTCGGCCTCGGCCACCGCGGCCGTCGCGGCCTCCTCGTCGGGCACGAGCTCCGCGACGCTGTCCGACAGTGCCTCCAACGTCCCCACGCGACCGGTGGCGGCTGTGACGGCAGCGTCGGTGGCGTCCGCGTACGCGCTCAGCTGCTCCGCGAGCAACGCCGCGCGCTCGCCCTGCGTCGCCGCCTCGCGGTTCGCATCCCGGGCGATCCGCTCGTACACCCCGAGCCCGAGCAGGCGGGTGAGGATCGCCTGCCGGTCGGCCGGCTTGGCGTGGAGGAACTCGGCGAACTCGCCCTGCGGCAGCACCACGCACGAGGTGAAGTGCTCGAACGGCAGGCCGAGCAGCTCCTCGACGGCGCGGGTGACCCCGGAGTCCGCGGCGAGGACCTCGCTGTCCCCGTCGAGGTCGTCCGGGTCGAGGAGCCGCTCCAACCGGGCGTTCTTGACGTTCACCCCGCCCCGGGCCGTCCGCCGCAGCTCGCGCACGGCGACGAACCGCGCGTCGCGCGCGTCGAACACCAGCCGCACGACGCCGCGGCTCACGCTCGGCGCGAGGCCGAGCGCGACCGCCCGCCTGTCGTCCCAGCGCGGCACCGTGCCGTACAGCGCGAACGTGAGCGCGTCGATCACAGTCGACTTCCCCGAGCCGGTGGCCCCGACGAGAGCGAAGTACTCCGCCCCGGTGAAGTCGACGACGGTCGGCTCGCGGAACGCCGCGAAGCCATGCATCTCCAGCCGCACCGGCCGCATCAGGCGTCACCCTCCGCGGCCCAGTCGAGGAGCCGGGCGAACAGCGCTTCGACCCGCGCGTCGTCGACGGCCCTGGTGCCGAGGTACTCGTGGAACAGCTCCCCGGGGCTGCGGTCCCCGCCGGGCCCGCCCGCAGGCCGCGACGCCTGCGCCGGCGCGGCGAACTCCGGGTGGATCCGCACCTCCAGCGCGTTCGGCAGCAGGTCCGTCACCTCCTCGCGCAGTCCGGCGCGCGCCGGTTCGCGCACCCATACCCGCAGCAGGGCGTCGCCCACCGCGTCGGCCACCGCAGCGAGCTCGGCGACGGTGCCGTGCACCGTTCGCAGCCGCCGTCCGGCCGTGATCGGGATCTCGGTGACCCGCGCGGGCGTGGTGGGGGTGGCCTCCACCAGCAGCACGACGCCGGTGTTGTCCTGCTCGCCGAAGTCGACAGCCAGCGGCGCACCGCAGTAGTGCACCGGTGCCGGCGCCGCCAGCACCTGACGCCGGTGCAGGTGCCCCAGGGCGACGTAGTGGGCATCCACCGGGAACACCGCCGCCGGCACGGCGTACTCGAAGATCGATTGGGCGGCGCGCTCCCCGCCGCCGAACGTGCCGCCGAGCACCGTGAGGTGGGCCATCACGAGGTTCACCGCGTCCGTGCGGAAACCGGCGGTCAGGGAGCCGACGACGCCGCGGATCTGCTGGTCGTAGGCGCCGGTGTTCTGGGCCGGGGTGTTCGCCACCAGCTCGGCGGCCCGAACCGCGTAGCGCTGGGACAGGAACGGCAGCACGGCGATGGTGGCCCGTTCGCCGCTTCGACCGGTGAACTGCACGACCCCGCCGGTCTCCGCGGTGCGCACCGCGCCCACGAGCGTGACGCCGGCGGCCCAGGCGAACGGGCGGTAGGCGTCCAGCGTGGCGGCGTGGTCGTGGTTGCCGGCGATCACGACGACCTGCGCTCCCGTGCCGGCCAGCGCCATCAGCGTGCGGACCACGAGTCGCTGCGCGGGCGCGCTCGGGGCCGCGCTGTCGTAGAGGTCGCCCGCGACGAGCACGGCGTCGACCTCCTGCTCGCGGGCGATCCGGACGATCTCCCGGAGCACCTGCTCCTGCTCGTCGATCCGGCTGACGCCCTTGAGGGTCTTTCCGACGTGCCAGTCCGCGGTGTGGAGGAGGCGCACGGGCGACACCGTAGGCGCCTCCCCCGACAGTCCCGGGACGGGTCGGGGGGTCAGTGCTCCACGCGACGGCCGAACCCGCTGCGGCCGGAGTTGTCGAGATCCGATCGGCTGCGGCTGTAGAGGTGGATCTCCAGGCCGTCCGGGTCGTGGAACAGCAGCATCCACCCGATCGTCGCCTCGACGACCCGGTGCGGAACCCCCAGACCCTCGAGGTGCGCCGCCCACGCGTCGATCGCCGCCCGGTCCGCCACTGCCAAGATGACGGGATCGAACCCGGACAGCCCGGCGACGTCGGGTCGCTCCCGCAGCGCCAGCCCGGTGTCGCCGAGGCCGGGCACGGAGTACACGACGCCCCGGACCACGCTGTCGTCGTCGGGGAACTCGAACTCAAGTTCCAGCCCGAACACCGCCTCGTACCAGCGACGGCTCGCGGCGAGATTCCGCACCGGGAGCTTGAGGGCGAAGATCCCCGCGAGCGCGGGCGCGACGGTGGCGGTCATCGGGCCGGCACCGCGAAGCCGGGGGGCAACGTGGGCCGGGGCACCGCCCCGACCTGCACCAGCGCGCCCCACTCGTCGCGCACTCCCCAGTGCTCGGCGAGCCGATCACCCTTGGCGCGGTAGAGGTGCATGGTCGCCATGGCATACGGCTTGCCCGTGGCCGGAACGCCGAGGTGGTCGCTGCGGTGCACCCCGTGCGCCGTGGCCCGGATGGCGACCTTGTCTCCAGCGGCGACCACGTCGTGCACCTCGTAGCGCAGCTGCAGCACGGAAATCAGCCAGCTCAGCACCGCGATGTAGCCGTCTGGACCGGGCGGAACCAGGCCGGGTGGGGCGCCGTGGTCGACGAAGTCGTCGGTGACCAGGTCGCGGATCCGCTCGAGGTCCCCGCTCTCGAAGGTGTCGAGCACGGCGCGGGCGGCGCGTTCGGCAGGTGTCATCACAACTCGTTCCTCGGAGTATCGTGGAAGCTGGATCAATTCATTGGAACAATGTTCCAACGACGTGTCAACGGAGAACAAGGAGAGCCGTGGGCGAGCCGCGCCGATACTCAACGGCCCTGCGCGCCGAGCAGACCGCGCTCACGCGTCGCCGGATCCTCGACGCGGCCGGCCGGCTGTTCGTCGAGCGGGGCTACCTCGGTACGACCCTGGATGCCGTCGCGACCGCCGCAGGAGTCAGCGTGCAGACGGTCTACAACGTCGTCGGCGGAAAAGCCGTGCTCCTCAAGGCCGTCTACGACGTCACGCTCGCCGGCGACAACGACGCCGTCCCGCTGCGCGAGCGCCCCGAGTTCCGGGCCGTGCTGGAAGCCCCCACCGGTCGCGAGTGCCTCGCCGGCTACGCGTCCGTCGCCCGGCTGCTGGGCGAGCGCCTGTTCCCGCTGCTCACCGTCCTGCTGGGCCAGGCCGCCGCGGGCGACGCCGACCTCGCGGCCTTCGTCGCCACCATCGAGGGGGAGCGGACGGTCGGTACCCGCGGCGTCGCGACGACCGTCGCGCAGCGGTTCGGCCTGCGCGACGGGCTGGACGTCGACGCCGCCGCGGACGTGCTCTGGGCCCTGACCGCGCCGGACCTCGCCGACCGGCTGGTGACCCGGCGCGGATGGGGCTGGGAGCGGTTCGAGCACTGGCTGAGCACGGCGATGGCCGACGCCCTGCTCGGTGCGGATCGCTAGAGGGCCCTACAGCCCGGCGTGGTCGATCACGCAGAACTCGTTGCCATCCGGGTCGCGCAGAACCACGAAGTCGGCGTCGGCCGGATAGGGCCACTCGTCCACCCTGGTCGCGCCCAGGGCGACCAGCCGCTCCACGTGGCGTGCCTGCTCGTTCGTGTAGAGGTCGAGGTGCAACGGGACGGGCTCCCGCGGCGACGCATCCGCGAGCTGCAGCGAGACGGGCACATGCCGGCCGTCCGGGTGGACGAGCATGACGAACCGCGGATCCATCTCGGCCTCACGCTGCCGGTAGCCGAGCGCGGCGCACCAGAAGCCGACGGCCCGCCGCATGTCCTGCACGTTGACCACCACGGTCGCTATATGGAGATCGCCCACGTCAGGTCCGTCGGTCATCGCGCAACGATAGGGCGCCGCGCTCGCGCCCCCGAGCAGCCACATGTCTCCATCAGGCCGTTCCCAACCGCCCGCGAGCAGCCACATGTCTCCATGAGGCGCCTTCACGGCGGCGTCGATCGGCTCATCGGGCCGTGGCGCGGCGGAACCGCTCTCCCCACTCGCCCACCAGCGCCCGCAGCTCGGGCGGGGCAACCACCGTGAACTCCGCCCCGACCGCGCCCGCCACCAGCGCCGGCCAGTCCAGCGACTCGACGTTCATGCGCAGCAGGCACCGCTCGTCGCCGGCCTCCTCGACCTCGCCCCAACGGCCCACCCGGTCGCGAACCCTCCGCGCCGGTGCCTCGATCAGCACCTCGACGGCGTGCGTCCGCGGCGCGTGCTCGATCCCCGCCCGCACGAACGTCGCGGCGTCGTCAGCCGGCAGCTCGCGCGGGCGGAACCGGATGCCGGTCGCTCGGACCCCGTCAATCCGGTCGAGGCGGAAGCTGCGCCAGTCGTGGCGGTGCAGGTCGTACGCGACGAGGTACCAGCGCCTGTCCAGCGGAACCAGGCGGAACGGCTCGGCGTGGCGCTCCGTGCGCGCACCCGCGCCGGCCGTGTAGCCGAACTCCACGCGCTCGGCGTCCCGGCAGGCCTGCGCGACCGCGGTCAGCACACCCGGCTCGACAGCCGGCCCGCCGTCGGCGAGCGATGCGGGCACCGTCACCATCCGCAGGGCCTCCAGCCGTCGCCGCAGCCGGGGCGGCATCACCGGGACCACCTTGGCCAGCGCGCGCACCGATGCCTCCGCGACGCCGGCGACCCCGCCCTGCGCCGCGGCCTGCAGGCCCACGGCGAGCGCGACGGCCTCGTCGTCGTCGAGCACCAACGGCGGGAGTGCCGCGCCGGCGGCGAGCTGGTAGCCCCCGTCGACGCCTCGGTGCGCCTCGACGGGGTAGCCCAGCTCGCGCAGCCGCTCGACATCGCGGCGCAACGTCCGCACCGACACCTCCAGCCGGTCGGCCAGCTCCAGGCCTGGCCAGTAGCGGTGGGTCTGCAGCAGCGACAGCAGCCTCAACATCCGCGAGCTCGTGTTCGCCATGTTCGCAATTCTCCGTCCAATTGAGGACAGATTCTGACACCAGTGGGTTCTATGGTTCTTCCATGACGAACTCCGATAGCGCCAGCACCGCCGCCGCCCTCACCGGATCGGCGACCGGAGAGCGCGCCGACATCCTCGAGACCCTGCGGACGCACCGGTACTTCCTGCGGCACACCGTGGACGGCCTCACCGACGAGCAGGCCCGGCTCACGCCCACCGTGAGCGCGCTGTCCCTCGGCGGGCTGATCAAGCACGTGGCCTCGACGGAGTCCGGCTGGGTCGACTTCATCGAGCGCGGGCCGGAGTCCATGCCGTCGGTCGAGGGCAACTACGAGGACCTGGACCCGAACTCGGAGCTGATGCAGGAGTGGGCGAACGCGTTCCGCCTGCTGCCCGACGAGACACTGGCGGACGCGCTCGCCGAGTACGAGCGGGTCGCCGCGCGCACGGACGCGCTGGTGGAGTCGCTGCCGGACCTCGACGCCGCCCACCCGCTGCCCCCGGCGCCCTGGTTCCCTCCGGGCGCGACCCGGTCGGCCCGGCGGGTGTTCCTGCACATCGTGGCCGAGACCGCCCAGCACGCCGGGCACGCGGACATCATCCGGGAGACGATCGACGGCCAGAAGACGATGGGGTAGCGACGCCGCTGTGGAGTCCCTAGCCAGACGGTCACCGTGTCGTCACCATGTGTTCCGACGCCGCTGGGGGGTGGCGTCGGAACGGAGGGCGGCGTGGAGGCGGCGACCGGGTTCTACGAGGCGCTCGCCGGCACGAGCCTCACGTTGCTCGGGCTGTGGATCGGCGTGCTGCAGCTCGCACCCGCCGGATGGCGGATCGACCCCACCGGGAGGGCGTCGACCCTGCACCTGTCTCTGAAGTTCTTCCTGCCCGGGGTCCTCGGTTTGACCTCACTGCTCAGCGCCGCAGGCGACAACGCGGCCGTGTGGCGGGTGTCGTTCGCCGTCGGCGGCCTGGTCGGCTTCGTCGAGTCCGTGCGCTACCTCGGCCGCGTCACGCGGCCCGCGGAGCTCCGCCGGCTCGCGGTGGTCGACCCGGTGCTCTACCTGATGATTGTCGCAGCGGCGCTGCTGCCGGCCTCCGTGTTACCCGTGCCGCCGCTGCAGGCCGAGGGCATCGTCACAACATTGGTGTTCGTCACCGGCCTGGTCGGCGTGTGGTTCGCGCTGGCCGACCGGAGCCCGGAAGCGGCTGTCAGATCGTCGACGCCTCCGGGACGACGCGTTCCCCCAGGACCTCGAGCGGGGTGATCGTCTCCACCCCCGGTAGCCAGCCGTGTGCTTCGGCGGACCCGAGCGCAGCGAGCCGCCGCAGTTCCATGCCGCGCCGATGACGTGCCCGACTCCGACGTCTTCGGCGGTTGTGACCACCTCGGATGAGTTGCACCGCAAGCGCCGGCGCACCACCGGGCCAGGTGAAGTTCGCGGCGTACAGGCCGAGTTCCACGAACTCCTAGAAGGGTGGGTCGTCGTCGACGGCGGGCAGTCCCGCGAAGGCGTCGCGCGCCCCGTTGCTCCGGACGCCAACCACGAGCGGCGGAGTACCCATCTCCGATTGCCGGGTCGCCCAGGCGGGGAAGGGGAACTCGACCGCGAGCGGCACGGGGATCTCGGGCTGGGAGACGAACATCGTGCCCGGCTTGGCCAGTACCGCCCGCGCCCGCTGCGATGGCGGAAGGAACCCGTACTCCGGACGCCCGGCCTCGGCCGGGTCCAGCCGGCCGACGACCTTGACCGAGGAGTTGGAGACGATGCGGCGCTCCACCTCGCTGGCCGTCTGCTGCGCGCCGATGAGGATGATCCCCAGGGAGCGTCCGCGCTCGGCGATGTCGAGCAGCACCTCCTTGATGGGGCTGCCGCCTTCCCGCGGTGCGTACTTGTTCAGCTCGTCCAGCATCGTGAACAGCAGGCCACCCGTCCCGGCCGCCTCCTTGCGTGCGGTCTCCGCCGCGAGCACGACGCCGACGACGAAGCGCTGCGCGCGGTCCGGCAGGTTGTGCAGGTCGATGACGGTGACCTGCTGGCCCTCGGTGGTCACCGCCCGTTGTGCCGTGGCCGAAAGGTCGCCGCGAACGATCGTGCGCAGCGGCTTGAGGCTGCTGCGGAGGCGGCGCAGGAACGCGTTGACCGTGCCGGTTCCGGTCACGGGGCCTGCCCATTCCCGGCGGGTCTCCTCGTCCGTGAGCTGGTCCGACACGAACTCGACGAGGTCGTCGTACGTGCGCAGCAACCGGCCGCCGACCGTGACCGCCCCGTCCGTCCCGATCGCCACCGCCTCGCGACGCAGCCGCGCCGCCACCTGGTGGATCACCATCGTGTACTGGTTGCGCTCGTCCTCCGCGTCGGCGAAGACGTAGGGCAGCAGCTCACCTCCGCAGAACTCCGCCAGGGTCCACCAGAACGCGGTAACCCCGCTGGTGCGGCCGGTGACGTGCGGGCGGCCCGTCGGGTCGTCCGGCGTGGGAGGGGCGAAGAACCCGACCGACGCGAACGGTGCCGCCGCCAGGCCGAGCGTGGCGTACGCGGCGCGCAGGTCCTCGTTGAGCTTGCTGTTCGTGTGGTCGAGGAACAGCAGGTCTTCGCCCTTGACGCTGAACACCAGCGCCTTCGCGTTCAGCGCACGCCGGCCCAATGAGCCGCTCGTGAAGATCGAGTAGAGCAGGAAGAGCGCAAAGCTGGTCTTGGTCGCGACCCCGGAGATCCCGCTGATCGAGACGTGCCCGCCGCGGGTGCCGTCGAGGAACTCGAGGTTCACGTAGATGGGGTCGCCGTCCCGGCCGAGGCCGACCGCCACCTTGCTCTGCATCTGGTCGAAGTACAGGGCCCGGGCCCGCTCCTCGCCGGTGGCCCGGCGGACGTGCTCCCCGGGTCGCGGCGGCACGTAGACCTCGGGGTCCACCCGGGTGGTGGTGATCTCGGCGATCTCCTGCACCTGAGCGGGCAGCACGCCGTCCGCGATGAGGAAGACGTCCGAGCCGTAGCTCGCTCCCTCGTGCCGCGCCCGCACCTCCGTCACGATCCCCGACGTCGCGACCGGCCCCAGCCCGGGCACGGTGCGAAGCGTGACCACCACGTCGTCGAGCTGCAGATACGCGTCGTCACCGATGGCCACGCTGAACTGCAGCGGTGTGGAGTCTTCGGTGCCGACGACGCGGCCGACCGGCGGGCCCGGCCGCTGGTCTGCCGCGCGCAGCGACACGTCCCCGTCCCGGCCGACATCCTCCGGGCCTGATGCGTCGAACCCGGACCAGTCAAACCCGGACCTCGCAGCCACCGCTCTCTCCGACACGGTCCTCCTCGGATCGGACCCGGCCACCGCTCCGGCGGTCTGTCCGGACACTAACCGTCGGGACCGACAGCGTCGGTCAGACGTCGCTCAACGCGGCCGCGTCGACCTCGGCGTCAGCGCCGGGCCGCCGACCCGGCGAGCTCCCGCTGCCGCCCGATCTCGGGGATCCGGACGGCGAGCTGGTGCGACAGGATCTGCCAGAACCGCTCCTCGGGGTTGCCGGCCCGCCACTCGTCAGCCAGCTTCGTCGTCGCCTCGGGGTCGACCGCGCGCCGCGAGCGCATCCGCAGCGTCGTCTGGCCGCGGACCGCGCGGTCCAGGGCCCGCCACGCCTCCTCGGCGGTGCCGTACACGCGCACCGTCGCCGGACCGTGCTCGTCCCCCACGATCAAGGTGTACGCGCTGACCACGTCCCTGGTCACGTCGTCCATCCTCCTTGTGCCACCACGATTGCCACACAGACCGCGCCCATCGGTCGCATCACGCATCAGCCGGCTGCGGCGTTGCAGGGCGGGGATCCGCCAGGCCGTCCGCACTGTAGGCGCGCATGCCGACGAATTCGGGCGTCTCGGTTTCTCCGCGCCCGACCGGTCGCCGGGCGGCTCCCGCCGTGCGCCGTCGGGCCGCATCGTTCCTTCGTCGTGACCGCTCTGCCGCGCAGACGGTCGACGAACGGTGTGCCCGGTGCGGTGCACCGCCTGCGCCCGCCGTCGCCTCGCCATGATGAGCATTGGGTGCGGCTGAGCTGCAGAGATGACTGTTTTCAGCCCGAGATGTCGATCAGCCGGCGGGACCCTCAGGCCGGCACGCCGTCGTCGTAGGTCACCGGGCTCGGTGTGCGGCTCAGCTCGTCGACCAACTCGGTCAGGTAGCGGTCCAGCCGCTCCTGCACCCGTTCGAGGCTGTCGAGCTCGCAGGCCAGGTCCAACGCGGAGCCACCCTGCCCGTCGAGCGCCCGCCGCAGCGACTGCTTCACCTCGGTGATCCGCGTGCAGCAGGCGCCCACGGCCGCCACGTGCGCATCCAGCCGCCCGCGCTGGGTCGGCCCGATCGTCGCCGGGACCGTCGCGACCAGGCTCTGCAGGCGATGGGTGTTCACGCGACCTCCTGTGATCCACCTCATGGTGTGGCGGCGAGCACTCGGGACGCTAGTGCGCCGGGCCGCGGCACGAAAGGCCGGCCCCACGAGCGGTGTCGATCCGGCGGTTCGGCTGGCAGGCTGTGTCGGCACCACGAGGACGTGCACGAGGAACGGCTCCGGGTTCAGCCTGATCGAGGCAACGGCGAGGAGTGTGACGATGTCGTCCGGCACCGCGGGGACCGGGGCCGACCGGGTCACCCCCGGCCGCACCATCTTCGGCCACCCGATCGGCCTCGCCAACCGGTTCGGCGTCGAGCTGTGGGAGCGGTTCTCGTTCTACGGGATGCTCACCATCCTCGGCTACTACCTCTACTACTCCGCGCCGAGGGCGGGCTGGGCCTCCCGCAGGACACCGCCACCGGCATCGTGGGCGCGTACGGCGGCCTCGTGTACCTGTCGACGGTGCTCGGCGGCTGGATGGCCGACCGCCTGTTCGGCATGGAACGCATGGTGTTCTACGGCGGCGTCGTGGTCATGCTCGGGCACATCGCCCTGGCGGTGCTACCCGGGCTCGCCGGCGTGGGCGCCGGGCTGGTGCTCGTCGCGCTGGGCAGCGGCGCGCTCAAGGCGAACGCGTCGTCGCTGCTGGGAGCGCTCTACGAGAAGGGCGACCCGCGCGCGGACGGCGGGTTCACGCTGTTCTACCTCGGCATCAACCTGGGAGCCTTCATCGGGCCCCTCATCACCGGGCTGCTGCAGACAGAGCTCGGCTTCCATTACGGCTTCGGCGCGGCTGCGGTCGGCATGGCACTGGGGCTGGCCCAGTACGCCGCCTTCCGCCGGAACTTCGGCGACGTCGCAAGCAGGCGCCCAACCCGCTGCCGCCGCAGACGCGCGGCAAGGCGGTGGGCATCGGCGTCGTGATCCTGCTGGCCATCGCCGCAGCCTGGGTGTCCGGCCTCGTGACGCTGGCCAACCTGGCGCGGGTGACCACCGTCGTCATCCTGCTTGGCCTCGATCGCGTACTTCGCGCTGATGCTGGCCAGCCCCAAGGTCACGGCCGTCGAGCGTAGCCGCGTCCGGGCCTTCATCCTGCTGTTCATCGCCAACGCGGCCTTCTGGTCGCTCTTCCAGCAGATCTTCACCACCCTCGCTGTCTACTCCGACGAGCGGATCAACTGGAACATCTTCGGCTGGACGGCCCCCGCGTCGTGGATCGGCTCCGCCGAGCCGGTCTGGATCATCGTGCTGTCGCCGCTCTTCGCGGTGATGTGGACCAAGCTCGGCACCCGCGCGCCGTCCACCCCGATGAAGTTCGCGATCGGCGTCGTCGGCATGGGGATCGCGTTCCTGTTGTTCCTCACCATGGCTGGCAGCACCGGCCAGTCGAGCCCGGCGCTCGTCGTGTTCTTCATCCTCGCCGTCTTCGCGATGTCGGACCTGATGCTGTCGCCCATCGGGCTGTCGGTGACCACCAAGCTGGCGCCCGACGCGTTCCGCGCCCAGATGATGGCGCCGTACTTCTTCTCCGTGGGCCTGGGGACGTCCATGTCCGGGGTGCTGGCGCGGTTCTACTCGGCGGACAACGAGTACGCCTACTTCGGGATCAACGGTGCGATCGTGATCGTGATCGGGCTGATTCTCGCGGCGCTGACGCCGTGGCTCCGACGGATGATGGCGGGCGTGCACTGACGAGGCCAGACGCCGACAAGACCTGGACCGCCGACGAGTGCGCCGCGCACTGGGGCGTGAAGACACCCACGTGGCTGGGCTACGTCTCCCGGGCCCAGGCACCGCAGCCGTTGCCGGACCGCGACGAGCACGGCCGCCGGCGCTGGGACGCCGTCGCCGTCCGCACCTTCCCGCGGCCCGGGCCCGGCCGGTCGCGCACCGGTGCCACGCCGGAGGCCGACCGGCTGCTGGCGGACATGCGTGCTGTCGCCCTCGAGATCGAGTCGATCCGTGAGCGGCAGAAGGAACTGCTCGTCGAGGGCAGGAACCAGGGGCTCGAGATCCGGTCGATGGCCCACGCGCTCGGCATCTCCCGCCAGACCGCCTACAGCTGGCTCAGCGACGCGGACTGACCGACTTGTGGTGAACGCCACCGCGAACCGGGGCCGCTGTGCCACCGTCGCCGTATGCGGGTGACGGTGGAGCCGGAGGCGCTCGCGGAGTGGTCCGCGCACGCTCGCCGCACCGCCGACCGCCTCGCGGCCTCGCTGACGGCGCTCGAGACCGGCCTCGCGCCGCTGGTCCGGACGTGGCGCGGCGAGGCCGGCGAGGGCTTCGGGCGGCGCCGTCGGCAGTGGCACGACGCGGCGTCGGGGCTGCTCGGCACGATGGCCGAGCTGATCGTGCTGGTCGAGACCGCGCGCGGCAACTTCGTCGGCGCCACGACGGCCAACGCGCAGATCTGGCCGGCCGACCCCACCGTTCGTCTCACCTCGGCCGGACGCCGGATCGACGCGGAGGTCGTGGACCTCCGGGCGGCCGTGGTCGCGCTCGTCGGGAGCGCGGACGGTCTCGTCGCAGCGTGGACGGCGCTGGCCACGGGCCTCGCCGCGACCGCGGGCATGGCGGGTGACGACGGTCCCGGAGCGGCCTTCGGCACCGACCTCGACCGCATGGCCCTCGCCGCGTTCCAGGGCTGGCGTGCCACGGTGCTCCTGCTCGACGGCATCGCCGGCGGCCTGGCCGCCACCGGCAACAACCTGGTCGAGGCCGAGCGCGCCTCCACCCCCGGTCGGGCGACCGCCGACGATGTGATCACCGCCCGGTCCGTCCCGGTTCCCCCACTCCGACCGCCTCCCGCGGCTGCCGGCGACGCCCGCGGCCTGCACCAGGCGCGCGCCTTCACCCGCAGTGCGCTGTCCGACGACCCCACGTCCGGCCTGGTCGGCGTGCTGGCCCTGACCGGCACGCGCATCGCCTCCGCCTGCGACGGGCTTGCCGCCGCGACCGACCACACGCGGGCGCTGATGCGCGACGCCGCGGCCCGCGTCGCCGGCGGTGAGGCCTGGTACCACCCGGTCGCGGCGACGCTCGACGCGACCATCACCCGCGGGCTCGCCCACCGGGTCGCGATGGGCGGGGACGTCGCCCTGCTCGAGCTGGAGCTGTCCCGGATCCACGCGGACCACGTCCGCGCCGTACAGCTCGTCCGGGCCGAGCTCGCGCCGGAGGCGGTCCAGCGCCTCGCGCGGCTGGCGACGGCGGTCACCCCACCGGTGCCGGTTGCTGCGAGCCCGTGTGACGTGCGGGCGGCGGGCACCGCGGTACCGGAGGCCCACCGCGAGGCGCTGATCGCGGAGGCGCAGGCCGCAGGGCACAAGATGCATCCCGCTGAAGTCCTGCAGATCGGCAGGGCACCGGACGGGCGGGTCGTGTGGCTGGAGCGCGGCGACGGAAACTCCGGGCTCAGCCACATCCTGCGCGCCGGCCGGATCGCGAACTTCGCGGATCGGGGCGTACCGCTCCCCGACATCCCCGGCCTCGCGCTGCGCGCCGTGACCGAAGGCACGCAGCTGGGACGCGTGCGGGAGGGCGGTGTCGCCTATGAGGTCGCGCTGAGCGACGGTCGGCGGACACCGGTCGTCGTCGTGGTCGGCTCCAACGGCTACATCGTCACCGCACGGCCGCTGGGCAGCGAGGACCAGGTGACGCCATGACGCGGAGGATCCGCCTCGAGTCGGACTGGGGCCTGCCGCCGTTCTACCTCGACATGGGCGATGGGCGACTCGAGGGCTGCAGCGCGGACAACCTGGCGCGGATCTTCGGGCTGCCCGAGCACGTCATCAGCGCGCTGCAGGAGTGGGACCGCCTCTACCAGGACATCCTCGACTGGGACGACCCGCGCAACTCCGCGTGGGCCGGTCCCGAGGACGAGCGGCGCTACGTCGACCGCGGCCGGGCCGCGGCGCGTCTCCTCCGCCGACACCTGCCCGACGACGTCCGCATCGAGTATGCAGGCGCCGGCACCATCCCGCCCGAGTACTACTGACCACGCGAGATGAACCGGAGCGCCCTCTCGTCAAGATCGAAGGGCCCTCACGTTCACCTCGCGGTGACGGCAGGCCTCGTGTTAGCGGCCCCCACCGCGTCTGGTCGCACACCGTCGGTCCCCCACGGCACGATGGAGGTGTGAGCACCCCGAACCGTTCCGGCCTGGACCTGCGGTGGGTCGACCCCGCCGTCCGTCCGCAGGACGACCTCTTCGCCTTCGTCAACGGCGCCTGGCTGCGCGAGCACGAGATCCCCGCGGACCGCGCGCAGGACGGCGCGTTCCGCGAGCTGCGCGACCGCGCCGAGAACGACGTCCGCGCGATCGTCGAGGAGGCCGAGTCCCGGCCCGGCGACGAGGCCGGCAAGATTGCCGACCTCTACACCTCGTTCATGGACGTCGACCGCGTCGAGGCCCTCGGCGTCGACCCGCTGAAGCCGCTGCTCGACGAGGTCGCCGCCGCCGAGGATCGGGAAGCCCTCGCCGCCGTCCTGGGTCGGCGCCAGCGGCAGGGGCGGGCGTCGCTCTTCGGCACGTACGTCAGCACCGATGCCAAGAACTCCAGCCGGTACCTGGTGCACCTGAGCCAGTCGGGCCTCGGGCTGCCGGACGAGTCGTACTACCGCGACGACGCGTACGCCGAGATCCGCGCGGCGTACGTCGCGCACCTGGCGCGGCTGGCCGAGCTGGTGGGGCTGCCGGACCCGGCAGGCGTGGCGGACACGGTGATGGAACTGGAGACCGCGCTCGCCGCGGCGTCGTGGGACCGCGTGGCGAACCGCGACGCCGAGAAGACCTACACGCTGCAGACGCTTCCCGCGCTGCAGGCCAACGCGCCCGGCTTCGACTGGGAGCCCTGGCTCGCCGCGCTGCAGGCACCGGCGGGCGCGTTCGCCGAGGTTGTCGTGCGGCAGCCGAGCTTCGTCGCCGCGGCCGCACAGCTGTGGACGCAGCGGCCGTTGGAGCAGTGGAAGGCCTGGCTGGCGACCCGGACGGCGTCGGCGCTTGCGGACTACCTGTCCGACGCCGTCGTCGAGGAAGACTTCGCGTTCTACGGACGCACGTTGTCCGGTACTCCGGAGCTGCGCGAACGCTGGAAGCGCGGTGTGTCGCTCGTCGAGGGCGCGCTGGGCGAGTCGGTCGGCAAGCGCTACGTCGAGCGGCACTTCCCCCCTGCGGCAAAGGAACGCATGCAGGCCCTCGTCGGGAACCTCGTCGAGGCGTACCGGCAGAGCATCTCGACGCTGGACTGGATGGGGCCCGCCACCCGCGAGCGGGCGCTGGCGAAGCTCGAGCGGTTTACACCGAAGATCGGCTACCCGGACGAGTGGAAGGACTACGCGGCCCTGGAGATCCGCCCCGACGACCTGGTCGGCAACGTCCTGCGGGCGGGCGAGTGGGCCACGGAGTTCGAGCTGGCCAAGATCGGCAAGCCGATCGACCGGACCGAGTGGCTGATGACCCCCCAGACGGTCAACGCCTACTACCACCCGCGGATGAACGAGATCGTGTTCCCGGCCGCGATCCTGCAGCCGCCGTTCTTCGACAGCGAGGCGGACGACGCGGCGAACTACGGCGGCATCGGCGCCGTCATCGGCCACGAGATCGGGCACGGCTTCGACGACCAGGGCAGCAAGTACGACGGCGAGGGCACGTTGACCGACTGGTGGGAGCCGGAGGATCGGGCCGAGTTCGAGCGGCGCGCGAAGGCGCTGGTCACGCAGTACGACGCGCTGTCCCCCGCCGGCCTGCCCGAGCATCACGGGACGGGTTCACCGGCCTGCAGCGGGTGCTGCTGGGGTGGGCGCAGGTGTGGCGGGCGATGACGCGCGAGGCCGAGGCCATCCGGCGGCTGGCCGTCGATCCGCACTCGCCGCCGGAGCTGCGCTGCAACGCGGTGGTCACCAACCTCGACGCGTTCCACGAGGCGTTCGACGTCGCGGAGACGGACGCGCTGTTCACCCCGCCCGCCGAACGGGTGCGCATCTGGTGAAGGCATTCACACTGCAACGATGTCCACAAGATCGCCGAGGCCCGTGAAATCGGCGTCGTTGCGGGTGTAGAGCCGGGCGCCGTGGGCGTGTGCGGTGGCTGCGATGAGCAGGTCCATGCAGCGTGCCCGCGGCTGCCGTCCTGCAGCGACGACCTGGGCGGCCAGCCGGCCGTAGCTCGCCGCCACGGCGTCGTCGACCGGCAGCGGATCGAAGGTTCGCTGGACCACGCTCAGTCGGCGCAGGCGCTCGGCCCTGATCGACGGGGTCTGGGCAACGAGCACTCCGAAGTGCAGTTCGGCGACCGTGACGACGCTGACGGCCAGCTCGCCGTCGAGAGGCGGCACGTCGGTGGCGATGACCAGGTTCGTGTCAAGGACGGCCCTCATGCCGGTGACCACGGGTCCCTCAGCCCGGCATCGACGCGGTTCCGGTCGTCGGCCCACGCGGGATCCGCCGGCCCGTCGAACACCTCGGCCGCGGCCGTGAACGTGCGCCACGTCCGCGGCGCCACGGGCACCATCCGCACGCTGGCCCGGCCGGCGACAGTGATCGTCACCTCCTCACCGGCCTCCACCCGTCGAACCAGCTCGGACGCCTGCTGGCGCAGTTCCCGCAAACCCACGACCGTCATGAACCCCAGTGTAGCACATGTGCAACAACGTCTCCCCGGGGAAGGCGCACGCTCTGTTGTCGCGGTGGTGTGGTCGGATCTCTCCATGGCGTTCGCGGAGTACCTGAGCGGTCTCGACACCGCCGCGCTGACCGCCCTGCTCGAGCAGCGGCGGGACGTGCTGCAGGAGCCCGCGCCCGCCAGCATCCTCGAGCTCGCCCAGCGCCTCGAGGCGTTCCCGTCCCTCTATGCCGCACTCGGGCGGGCCGATCGGGACGAGGTGGTCGTGATCCAGTCGGTCGCCCTCGGCGCCCGGGGCATTCCCGCGGTGGCCGATCGGTTGCAGTGCCCGCCCGAACGGGTGCGCGCCGTCGTGGACGGATTGAGCAGCCGCGGCGTGGCCTGGCGAACCGGTGACCGGATCCGGCTGCCCGGGCGCCTCGCCGAGTGGTTCACCGGGCCGCTCCAGCGGTTCCGGCCGCTCAAGCTGATTGCGAGCCAGACCGGGATCGACGAGCTCCGCACGGCCGTCACCGGGCTCGGCGCCGACCCGGCGGACCTGCGGAAGGCCGAGCTCACCCACCGGCTCGCCGCTCTGTACGCCGACCCGGGCGTCGTCGGCCGGGCGGTAGACGCCCTGCCGCCGTCCGCCCGCGAGCAGTTCGACCTGATCCGCGCCGGCGGCGTGGTGCCCGCCTCTGCGGTGCTGGTCCGGGCCGGCCTGCTGCTGGCCACCCCGCACTACCTCCCCGAGGTGCCCCGCGAGGTCGAGGTGGCGATCCTGCGGGGCACACGGCGCGCCCTGACCGGGCCCCCGGAGCTGCCCGCCTCCACTGCCACCCCGGACGACGGCCGCGCCGGCGCCGAGGCCGCTCTGCTCGCACTGACGTCCCTGCTCGACGATGCGCGGCGCTCTCCCCTGCCCGCGCTGAAGAGAGGCGGCGTCGGGGTTCGGGAACGCGGTCGCCTGACCAAGCGGGTCGGGGTCGTCGAGCCCGCGCTCTGGATAGACGTCGCCTTCGAGGCGGGCCTCCTCGGTCGCATGATGGCCGGGTACGGGCCGAGCGATGAGTACGACGCGTGGCGCGCCGGGTCGACCACCCAGCGGTGGGCGACAGCCGCGCTGGCGTGGTTCGCGCTGGAGCCGGCGCCCACCAGCCGCGAGACGGACGACGGTGAGGTTCCGCCGCCCGAGCAGCTGCACTCGTGGGGCGGGATGGTCCGCCGCGCGCTGCTGCGGGCGGCCGCCGGTGGCCGGTCCCTCCGGGCAGCGCAGGCCGAGATCGGCTGGTTCTGCCCGCTGGCGCACTACGACGACGCGGGCCTGAAGCGGAAGCTCGCGGCCGCCGTCCGCGAGGCGGAGCTGATGGGTGTCATCAGCGGTGATCGGCTCTCGGCGCTCGGTGAGGAGCTGGTTGCGGCGGCCGATCGGGCGGACGCCGTCGATGTTCTGGCCGCCTCGAGCGCGGCGCTGCTACCCGACTCCAGCGCACGGCTGGTGCTGCAGTCGGACCTCACGGCCCTCGTCTCCGGGCAGCCCAGCGCGGCCGCCGCCAGCCTGCTCGCCGAGGCCGCCGTGCTGGAGACCCGCGGGCCCGCGGCCACCTGGCGGTTCAGCCAGCAGAGCGTCCGCTCCGCACTGGATCAGGGCTGGAGCGCGGACGAGCTGCTCGCCCGGCTCGCGGAGATCAGCGAACGTCCCGTGCCGCAGCCGCTGACCTACCTCGTGGCGGACGTCGCCCGCCGACACGGCGCCGTGCGGGTGCGCGGCGTGCAGTGCTGCGTCACCGGCTCTGCGCCCGAGATCGCCGAGATCCTCGCCACGCGCTCGCTGAGCGCACTGCAGCTGAGCCGGCTCGCGCCGACGGTGCTGAGCAGCCCCTTCGACCCGAAGGTGGTCGTCGCCGCGCTGCGGAAGGCCGGGTTCATGCCGATGCCCGAAGACGGCAAGGGCGTGGTGGTCCTGCCGAGGGAGGCGCCGGCGATTTCCCGACAGGTGTACGCCCGCGAGCCGCAGCGGCGCCGCGTCGATGCCGCGGAGCTCGCGGCCCGCCTCACGCGGTCGAGCGCCGCCGCGACGGGCGGTGACGATCAGCTCGCCTTCTCCTTGACGTAGCTGCCCGGGGCCGGCTCGACGGCCGTGTACTGGGCGTTTCCGGGCTCCTTCGGGGCCGCGACCTGCGTGCCGCCGTGCGGGGCCAGCCATTCGGCCCACGCCGGCCACCAGCTGCCGGGCACCTTCTCCGCGCTGTCGAACCAGGCATCAGCGTCGGCGTCGAGCGATGCGGCCGTCCCGCTGCGGATCCAGTAGTTGCGCTTGTTCTTCGCCGGTGGGTTGATCACACCGGCGATGTGTCCGCTGGCCCCCAGCACGAACGTCACCGGCCCCGACAGCAGCTGGGTGCTCGTGTACGCCGTCTTCCACGGGACGATGTGGTCTTCCCTGGAGGCGTAGAGGAACGTCGGCACGTCGATGCTGCGCAGGTCGACGGGCTCACCGAGCTGCACCGTCGCGCCGGGCTCGCGGAGCTTGTTCTCCAGGTAGGTGTTGCGCAGGTACCAGCAGAACATCGGGCCGGGCAGGTTCGAGTCGTCGCTGTTCCAGTAGAGGAGGTCGAAGGGAGGCGGAGCCTGGCCCTTGAGGTAACCCCTGGCGACATACGGCCAGATCAGGTCGTTCGCCCGCAGCGAACCGAACACCTGCGCCAGCTCCTTGCCTTTGAGGATGCCGCCGTTTCCGATGGCCGACTCACGCGCGGCCACGCTCCGTGGCGTCACGAGCAGTCCGAGGTCTCCGGTGTCGCTGAAGTCCAGCATCGTCGTGAGCAGGGTCATGCTCGCGGCGGGATGGTCGCCGCGCGCGGCGGCCACTGCAAGCGCGCTCGCCAGCAAGGTGCCGCCGATGCAGAAGCCCACCGTGTTCGCCTGATCGGCCTCGGTGATCGCCAGCGCGACCTCCAGCGCCTTCAGCACGCCGTCGCCCAGATAGTCGTCCCAGGTCAGCGTGCTCTGGCCGGAGCCGGCGTTGCGCCACGACACGAGGAACACCGTGTGGCCCTCGCCGACGGCGTGTGCGACGAAGGAGTTCGCCGGCTGCAGGTCGAGGATGTAGAACTTGTTGATGCACGGCGGAACGATCACAAGCGGGCGTTCGTAGACCCGTTCGGTGGTCGGGGTGTACTGGATGAGCTGCATCAGCTCGTTCTGGAAGATCACCGTGCCGGGCGTGGTGCCGACGTTGCGGCCGAGCTCGAACGCGGACTCGTCGGTCATCGCGATGCGGCCCTTGGCCAGATCTTGGGTGAACAGCTTCAGGCCCTCGACCAGGCTCGCGCCGCCGGTCTCCATCGCCGGCTGCAGGGCTTCCGGGTTGGTCACCAGCATGTTCGCCGGGCTGAGTGCATCCATCACCTGGCGCAGCGCGAAGCCCCACTGGGCCTTGCTGCGCTCGTCGATCGGCGCGGCGTCGAGCGCCTTCTGCATCAGCTGTGTCTGGGTGAGATAGGTCCGCGCGACGGCCTCGAAGCGCGGGTCCTTGGTCCACGCCTCGCCGGCGAAGCGGCGGTCCTTGATGGGCTCCGCGCTCGACGTGGCGGTGCCCATCGCCGCCAGCCACGGTGCGGCCATCTGTTGCAGGATGCCGATCTGCATCGCCGTGACGTCGGCGACGGCCTTCGTCCACGGGGCGGTTACGGCAGCCAGCGCCGTGGACGTGTCGGCGACGTCCAGGCTGGGCCACATCACGTGCTGGGTCGACATCAGGTCGGTCAGCCAGCGGTTCGGGTCTGCCGCGGATCGCGTCGATTCGGACATGGGTCGCTCCAGTGCAGCCGGGTCTGGTCAGATCCTGCTCCGTGATCGCTTCGGGGCATAGCGGCGCCGTCCGGGTTCCCGCTCAATGAACGTCCGGCGCTGCGCTCCGGCGGGCGGCTCGTGCCTCGCTGCAGGCCTTCAGCCCCTCGGCCTCCATGCGCACGTAGCGACGCGTGATGCGGTCGAGCACAGCGCCGACGAGCCGCGCGGCGAACCCCTGCTGGGCGAGCCGCAAGGTGGCGGTGCACCCGCCCGCGATCCGCGGCGTCAGGATGTGCTCACCGACGCCGCGTGCGGCCGCGGACCCCGCCTCCCACGTGAACGACCGGCCCTCCTCGACACGGGTGACCGTGTAGGTCAGCGTCGGCAGCCGCGGCTGGGCCACGACGACCGTCTCGCCGACGGCGAGCGGTCCTGTCCGCGAGCGCCGCACCGACGACACCGACGCCGTCCAGTCGGGCCAGTGCTGCACGTCGGTGAGCACCGCCCACACGATGGCGGCCGGGGCGTCGATGTCGATGCTGCGCTGGACGACCGTGGTCACCGACCGTGTGTAGCACGGACGGGCGAGCGCGCCGTCGCCAGCCGAGCGGCCTCCAGGGCGCTGTTGATCGACACCTCGCCGCGCATTCCGGGCGCCGCGACCAGGTCACCGGCGAGGAACACGCCGCCGCCGCGATCGATGGCGGGGCGGTCGCGCCAGGTGTAGCCGGGCAGGTCCAGCGCGCCCGATCGCCCGGCGGCCGTTCCTGCGCGCCGCCAGGCCAACCGGTCGCGCCAAGCGGGGAGGCCCAGGTCGAGCAGTCGCTCGAGCCGGCCCAGCGCAATGGCCTGCGGCTCGCCGGGCCGCATCGGCATGTCGGCCTGAACCAGCGAGTGCCCGGGCGGGGCGGCCGTCGGGTCGGGGCCGCTGGCCCGTTCGACGAAGCCGGCGTCGTCGAGGTCGGCGATGAGGAAGGCATCGCACCGGTCCTGCGCGAGGCCGACGTCGAGCAGCGCACACCGGCCGCTTTCCCAGGCCAACGAGCCGTCCCCGAGGAGGGCCCTGGCGGACTCCAGCTGCGTCGCGACGATCACCGGGGGCTCGGGCAGGGCATCCACGCGCGACGACGTCTCGATCCGGACGCCCAGCTCGCGGGCCCGCAGCACCATCCGGTCGACGACGCTCGGCCAGCCCCCGGCGACGTACCGCACCGCCGGGGCACGCGGAGTGGTGACGCGCAGGAGGAGGTCCCAGACGAAGGCCGCCGAGAGCCGGCCGGGGTCGGCGTCGTAGGTGACGACGCCCATGAGGTTCGCCGCGGTCCGCGCCGTCGCGGGACCGTGCCGCGCGGCGGCCCAGGAGAAGAAGTCCTGGTCGACCGGGGCGCGCCGCCGACGGTGCGCGACGATCGCGAGCAGACCCGGCGGTGGCGTCCTGCGGAGCCGACCGTGGCGGTGGAACCGGACCCCGCGTGCGTCGGCCCAGGACAGCGTCGCTGCACGGCCGACGAGGTCGCGCTCGACGAGCCAGCGCCAGTGCGGCCCGTCGGCGTAGAAGACGTGCGGGCCGTCGTGGGCGATCCAGGGAGCGGCGGTGGCGCGGGCGCGTCCGCCGG
>JAQSWF010000053.1 GCA_029266775.1 Pseudonocardia sp. | reverse complement strand
CCAACCCCGACATGGAGGCCCAGGGTGTCGCGATCGAGGCGCACCTGGACCGCGGCCGCGGTCCGGTGGCCACGGTGCTGGTGCAGCGCGGCACGCTGCACGTCGGCGACTCCATCGTCGCGGGCGACGCCTCGGGGCGCGTCCGGCGGATGCTCGACGAGCACGGCAACGACGTCACCGCGGCGCTGCCGGCTCGTCCCGTGCAGGTCATCGGGTTCACCTCGGTGCCCGGCGCGGGCGACACGTTCCTCGTCGTCGAGGAAGACCGGGTTGCCCGGCAGATCGCGGACCGGCGCCGCGCCCGCGAGCGCAACGCCGAGCTGGCGAGCCGTCGCAAGCGGGTCAGCCTGGAAGACCTGGACGCAGCGCTCAAGGAGACGAACACCCTCAACCTGATCATCAAGGGTGACAACTCGGGCACCGTCGAGGCCCTCGAGGACGCGCTCATGAAGATCGAGGTCGGCGACGACGTCGAGCTGCGGGTCATCCACCGCGGCGTCGGCGGGATCACCGAGGGCGACATCAACCTCGCGATCGCGGACAACGTCATCGTCCTGGGCTTCAACGTCCGGGCCGAGGGCAAGGCCACCGAGCTGGCGAACCGCGAGGGCGTCGAGATCCGCTACTACTCGGTGATCTACCAGGCCATCGAGGAGATCGAGCAGGCGCTGCGGGGCATGCTGAAACCGGAGTTCGAGGAGGTCGAGCTGGGCCGCGCCGAGGTCCGCGAGGTCTTCAAGTCCTCCCGGTTCGGCACCATCGCCGGCTGCCTCGTGCAGAGCGGAGTCATCCGCCGCAACGCCCGGGGTCGGCTCCTGCGCGACAGCGTGGTCGTCGCCGACAACCTGCCGATCAGCTCGCTGCGGCGGTTCAAGGACGACGTGGTCGAGGTCCGCGACGGCTTCGAGTGCGGTCTGACGCTGGGCAACTACAGCGACATCAAGGTCGGTGACGTGGTGGAGACCTTCGAGATGAGGGAGAAAGTCCGGGCCTAGCGGCCCTCTTGCTGGGGGGCGGTCCTGCTGAGGGCCGTCCCCCGGCTTTCAAGCATCGGGCACGGACCGGACGTCTTCGCACCGGGCGATCGAGCTCGGCGCGACCGGCCCAAGACCGACGTGGGATGGTCTGGACGAAGAGGGTGTACGTCGGGTGTGGGTCGGGTCGCTCGAGCTGGACATCCTGCTGGGAGACGTCCGCTCGCTCAAGCAGAAGCGGTCGGTCGTCCGGCCCGTCGTGGCCGAATTGCGCCGCCGGTTCGAGGTGGCCGTCGCCGAGGCGGGGCACCTCGATCTGCACCGGCGCGCGCTGGTGGGCGTTGCCGTCGTCGCAGCTGACGCCGGCCACGTCGTCGACGTCCTCGACGCCTGCGAGCGGCTCGTCGCGGCCCGCCCGGAGGTGGAGCTGCTGGCGTCCCGACGCCGGATGCGGGGACCGGATGACGAGTGAGCATCCCGCGACACGCAGAGGGCGCCCGCCGGTGAGCGGGCGGAGGAGAAGGAGCGCAGCATGGTGGACCAGGCGCGGGCCCGGCGGCTCGCGAAACGGATCTCCCAGATCGTCGCGGCCGCTCTCGAGCATGAGGTCAAAGACCCTCGGCTGTCGATGGTGACGATCACCGATACGCGGGTGACGGGCGATCTGCGCGACGCGACCGTCTACTACACGGTGCTGGGGCGGTCGGTGGACGAGGCACCCGACCTCGCGGGCGCGGCCGCCGCGCTGGCCTCGGCGACCGGAGTGCTGCGTTCGCGGGTCGGCGCGGGCACCGGCGTGCGGTTCACGCCGACGCTGACCTTCGTCCCCGACGAGGTGCCCGACGAGGCGCGCCGGATGGAGGAGCTGCTCGCCCGCGCGCGCGAGTCCGATGCAGAGCTGGCCAGGCGCTCGCTCGGAGCCCGCCCGGCAGGCGACCCCGACCCCTATCGCACCCCGCGTGAGCCGCCGGCGGAGTAAGTCCGGCTGCCGCAGGGCACACCGGGTGCGACTGGTACGGCCGTCGCAGGACACCTCCGACCACGGCCGTACCGTGGTGTGGTCGAGAAAAGGAGCTGCCGTGACGTCCGAGCCTGACGACATCCCCCATCCGCAGGGGCCCGGCCTGCCCGATCCGCGGGCCGCCCGCCGGGCCTTCCTCTCCGCGGTGTTGCGCAACCCCGGGCAGATGGGCGCCATCATGCCCAGCTCCCAGCGCATGGCTCGGCTGCTCACGACGATCGTTCCGCGCACCGGAGCGCCGGTCGTCGTCGAGCTTGGCCCGGGCACCGGCGCGGTCACCAGCGTGATCGACGCGTGCCTGCCGGAGACCGCCCGCCACATCGCCGTCGAGCTCGACCCGGCCATGGCCGCGTTCCTGCAGAGCACGCATCCCGGGCTCGAGGTCATCGAAGGCGACGCGGCCAAGCTCGAGGCGCTGCTCGCCGAGCGCGACGTCGAGCACGCCGATGCCGTGGTGAGCGGGCTGCCATGGTCGCTGTTCGACGACCACACCCAGCGGTCGATCATGAGCCAGGTCGCCGAGGTGATCGCACCCGATGGTGCGTTCACCACGTTCGCGTACTCGCACGGGCTGCTGCTGTCTGCCGCTCGCCGGTTCCGTCACCTCCTGCACGAGACCTTCGAAGAGGTCGTGGTCTCGGCGACGGTGCTGCGCAACGTGCCACCGGCGTTCACCTACGTCTGTCGCCGGCCGCGCCTCACGGTGTGACGCGAGCGTGAGCGCGGCTGGGCGCGTCCCGTTGCGCGACGTCGCCCGCCTGGCCGGGCCGGCGCTGCCCGTACTGGCCGCCGAGCCGCTGTACCTGCTGGTTGACACCGCCGTCGTCGGACGCCTCGGCGCGGTCGCGCTCGCGGGGCTCGCCGTCGGCGGCATCGTGTTCGCCCAGGTCACGACCCAGCTGAACTTCCTGTCCTACGGCACGACCGCGCGCGCTGCACGGCTCCACGGCGCCGGGAGGCGCTCGGCGGCGGTCGGCGAGGGGGTGCAGGCGACCTGGCTTGCGCTCGCGGTGGGGCTGGTGGTGCTCGGGGCGGGGCAGCTGGTCGCCGGACCGGTCACGAGGGTGCTGGGCGACGGCGGTGCGGTCGCGACGGCCGCCGAGTCGTGGCTCCGGGTGGCGCTCTGCGGGGCGCCGCTGGTGCTCGTCACGCTGGCCGGCAACGGGTGGATGCGGGGGATCCAGGACACCGTGTCACCGCTGCGGTACGTCCTGGCCGGCAACGGCCTGTCCGCGCTGCTGTGCGTGCCGCTCGTGCACGGGTTGGGTTCGTGGGCGGGTCTGGGGCTCGTCGGGTCGGCAACGGCGAACGTCGTCGGCCAGACCGTCGGCGCCGGCCTGTTCCTGGGCGCGCTGTGGCGCGAACGGGCCGCCGCGTCGGCCGAAGGGCCGGTGTCACTGCGGCCTGAGCCCGCCGTGCTGCGCGCGCAGCTCGGGATGGGCCGCGACCTGCTCGCCCGCAGCCTGGCGTTCCAGGCGTGCTTCCTGTCGGCCACGGCGGTCGCCGCCCGGTTCGGCGCGCCCGCCGTCGGCGCGCACCAGGTCGTGTTGCAGCTGTGGTTCTTCATGGCGCTGGTGCTCGACGCGGTGGCGATCGCCGCCCAGTCGCTCGTCGGGGCCGCGCTGGGTGCGGGGGAGGTGCACCGGGCGCGCGCGTTGGCGCGGCAGGTTGCGGGCTACGGGCTCGTGCTCGGCGCAGGGTTCGGCGTGCTTTTCGCCGCGCTGGCCGGGGTGCTGCCGACGGTGTTCACCACCGACCCCGCGGTGCTCGCGGCGATCCCCGCGCCCTGGTGGTTCTTTGTAGCGATGCAGCCGGTGGCCGGCGTCGTGTTCGCACTGGACGGCGTGCTGCTCGGAGCCGGAGATGCCGCGTTCCTGCGCACCTCGACCTTGCTCGCCGCTGCCGGCGCCTTCCTCCCGCTGACCTGGGCGTCGTTGGTGTTCGGCTGGGGGCTGGTCGGGATCTGGACGGGCCTGACGCTGTTCATGCTCGCCCGGCTCGGCGCCGTGACCCTGCGCACCCGCTCCGGCCGCTGGGCGGTCGCCGGCGCAGTTCGCTGAGCCCGCCCGGATCGAGTGAACGCAGCGTCGGGTTCGGTAGATGTACCCGACGCCGCGTTCGCTCCGTGCCCGGCGGCGGCGTCGGGATCTGTCGGGGGGAGGATGCGGGCGTGAGCGATGCGTCCGGTCTCGTGGTGGTCGACAAGCCCGCCGGACTCACATCGCATGACGTGGTGGCCCGGCTGCGGCGCATCCTGCGCCAGCGGAGGGTCGGGCACGCCGGCACGCTCGACCCGATGGCCACCGGCGTGCTGGTGTGCGGCGTCGGACGGGGGACGCGCCTGCTCGGCCACCTCGCGCAGGACTCCGCCCCGGACGCGAAGGCCTACGCCGCGACGATCCGGCTCGGTTCGTCGACCACGACCGACGACGCCGAGGGCGAGCTGCTGAACACCGCCGACCCAGCCGGCGTCACGGACGAGGCCGTCGCCGCGGGGATCGCAGTGCTCACCGGACCGATCATGCAGGTGCCCAGCGCGGTCAGCGCGATCAAGGTCGACGGGCGGCGTGCCTACGCGCGGGTCCGGGCGGGGGAGGAGGTCGTCCTGCCTGCACGGCCGGTGACTGTGGCGACGTTCACGCTGCTGGCCCGCCGGGGACCCGATCTCGACGTTGCCGTGGAGTGCTCGTCCGGGACCTACGTGCGGGCGCTGGCCCGCGACCTCGGCGCCGCGCTCGCCGTAGGCGGGCACCTGACCGCGCTGCGTCGGACGCGCGTCGGCCCGTTCGACCTGCGGCAGGCGCGGACGCTTCCGGAGCTGGAGTCCGAGCCCGGGCAGTCGCTGACGCTGGCGGAAGCAGTCGCGGCGGCCTTCCCGCGCCGCGACGTCGACGACGCCGCCGCGATCGCCCTCGCGCACGGCCGTCCGCTTCCCCCGGCCGGCCTACCCGGCACCTACGGCGTGTTCGCGCCCGACGGGCGGGTGCTGGCGCTCGTCGCCGACCGCGACGGCGCCGCACGCCCGCTGGTCGTCCTGGCGCCGGCCGGCTGACCGCCCCTCCGGGACGCCGCGAGAAGGGGCGCACCGCGCGTGTCGCTACGGACGGGCGCGCGAGTCGACACACTCCGGCGCGCGAGTCGACCGAACCCGGCGCACTTGTGGACTTTGGCGGGCTGGATCCGTCGACCAAGAAGCGTCAACTGGCGCCCCAGTTTGTAGCGACTCGCGCGCCGATTTGTAGCGACTCGCGCGCCGATTTGTAGCGACTCGCGCGGGAGGGGGACGGCGGCCGGGGCCCTCCCGGCGCCGGCAACGGAAACCACCCCGGCGCCGGCGCCGGGGTGGTTTCCGTACGCTCGGCGCCGTGGAGCGGTGGCGAGGGCTGAGCGCCGTGCCGCCCGGGTGGGGGCGCAGCGTCGTCACCATCGGGGTCTTCGACGGGGTGCACCGCGGCCACCAGCACCTCATCACCGCCGCCGTCGCCGCTGGCCGCGCGCGCACACTGCCGACGGTGCTCATCACGTTCGACCCGCATCCGGCCGAGGTGGTCCGCCCCGGCAGCCATCCCGCCCGGCTGACCGAGCTGCGCCGCCGCGCCGACCTGGTCGCCGAGTTCGGCGTCGACGCGTTCCTCGTGCTGCCGTTCACGACCGAGATGGCCCGCATGTCCCCGGGAGAGTTCGCGCACGAGGTGCTGGTGGACCGCTTGCACGCCGCCGCCGTGCTCGTCGGCCGGAACTTCACGTTCGGCCACCGAGCCGCCGGCGACGTCACCGTCCTGGCCGAGCTGGGCCGTCGGTTCGGGTTCGTCGTGGAGGGTGTGGAGCTGACGACCGCCGACGGACAGGACGGAGTGACGTACTCGTCGACCTACATCCGCTCCTGCATCGACGCCGGTGAGGTCGAGGCCGCGGCCGCCGCGCTGGGCCGGCCACACCGCGTGGAGGGCGTGGTCGTGCACGGCTACCGACGCGGCCGGCAGCTCGGGTTCCCGACCGCCAACATCGCGACCGCGCCGTTCACCGCATTGCCGGCCGACGGGGTGTACGCGGGCCGGTTCGTGCTCGGCGACCGCCGGCTGCCCGCTGCGGTGTCCGTCGGTTCCAACCCGACGTTCTCGGGCACCGTCCGCACGGTGGAGGCGTACGTGCTCGACGTCGACGAGGACTTCTACGGCCACGAGGTAGGGATCGACTTCGTCGCCCGGCTGCGCGGTCAGGAGCGCTACGACGACCTCGACGAGCTGGTTACGGCCATCCGCGACGACGTCGCCCGCACCCGTGCGCTGCTGATCTGACGCCACGGATTTTCTCGAACCGCCACGCGAGCGCGGTCGCGGGTGCGAGCATCCCGGGCATGGAGACGGCAGCCGGCCCGCTGCTCGCGCGCAACCGCCAGCGGCAGCGGCAGCTGTACGGCTGCCCGCTCGGCGATCGCGTGCGGTTCCTCACCGCGACGCTCGGCATCACGCAGGCTCGGCTTGCGGCCGCGCTCAGGATCAGCCCCGCGATGCTCAGCCAGCTGGTCAGCGGACGTCGAGTCAAGATCGGCAATCCGACCGCGCTCGCCCGGCTGCACCTGCTCGACCGCTGCTGCGCACAGAGTCCTCCCCGTCGACCGAGCCGAGGTCGACGCGCTGCTCACCGAGGTCGCCCGTACTCGGCTGCAGTGGACCGCAGCCGAGCCTGGCCCCTCGCGCACCCGGCTGCGCCCCGCGCAGTCCGCCGCGGACGTCCTGTGCACCGTCGCGCCTCCTGCCCGCCTCACCGCGGCGGCCGCGGCGCTCGCGCCCGCGTTTCCCGAGCTCGCGGAGGTGCTCCGCCGCGCCGCGACGGCGGCACACGGGCACCTCCGCGAGACCGGACCGGTACCGCGCTCCCATGGCCTGCGAGGGGGCTGACACCGGCCCCTGGTAAACTGATCGTCGAGTCCGGCTGCAGTCCGTGGCGGCCGTGACCGTCCCCGGCACCCGGCGAGCCCACCCGTGGCCATCGCGGCGCCGGCCGCACGGCACATCGTTATCGCGAGGAGTTTCACCCGTGGCCCTGGACGCCGCTGAGAAGAAGACCATCCTGGACGCCTACGGCATCCACGAGGGCGACACGGGGTCGCCCGAGGCGCAGGTCGCGCTGCTCACCAAGCGCATCGCCGACCTCACCGAGCACCTCAAGCAGCACAAGCACGACCACCACTCGCGTCGTGGCCTGCTGCTCCTCGTCGGCCGCCGCAGGCGGCTGCTGAAGTACCTGGCCTCGGTGGACGTGGCGCGGTACCGGTCGCTCATCGAGCGGCTCGGCCTGCGCCGCTGACACCCACCGGCCCCGGGGCGCCAGACGGCCTCCGGGGCCGGTCCGCACCACCGCCCCTGCCGGCCCCGGCCGGGGCGCCGACTGCCACGGTCCGGCGGAACGATCCGCCGGTCCTCGGTAGTGGTCCTCGGGCTCGCCCCGAGGGCTTCGATCGAAGACCGGCTCGCCGAGGGTCCTCCCGGACGTGGCAACTGTTCGAAGGGGAACCCCCAGCTCCATGAGCAACCCGCACAACGATTCTGCCGACACCGTCCACGAGACCACCGCGGTCATCGACAACGGTGCGTTCGGCACCCGAACCGTCCGCTTCGAGACCGGGCGACTCGCCCGGCAGGCAGCCGGCTCCGTCGTCGCCTACCTCGACGACGAGACGATGCTGCTGTCCGCCACCACGGCGTCCAAGCAGCCCAAGGAGCACTTCGACTTCTTCCCGCTCACGGTGGACGTCGAGGAGCGCATGTACGCCGTGGGCCGCATCCCCGGCTCGTTCTTCCGCCGCGAGGGTCGCCCGGGCACCGACGCGATCCTGACGTGCCGGCTGATCGACCGTCCGCTTCGTCCGTCGTTCGTCGACGGTCTGCGCAACGAGATCCAGATCGTCGTCACGGTCATGTCGCTCGACCCGCAGGACCCCTACGACGCGCTCGCGATCAACGCTGCGTCGGCCTCGACGCAGCTCGCTGGCCTGCCGTTCTCCGGCCCCATTGGCGGTGTTCGCGTCGCGCTCGTCAGCCAGGAAGACGGTTCTGGGAGTCAGTGGATCGCGTTCCCGCGGCACGACGACCTGCAGCGCGCCGTGTTCGACATGGTCGTCGCCGGTCGCGTCGTCGACAACGACGTTGCGATCATGATGGTCGAGGCCGAGGCCACCACATCGACCATCGGCCTGGTCGACGGCGGCGCGCAGGCGCCCACCGAGGATGTTGTCGCCTCCGGCCTGGAGGCCGCCAAGCCGTTCATCCGGGCCCTGGTCAAAGCCCAGCAGCAGCTGGCCGACGTCGCGGCGAAGCCGACGCGGCACTACCCGACGTACTCCGCCTACCAGCAGGACGTCTACGACGCCGTGGCCATTGCCGCGACGGACGACCTCGCGCAGGCCCTGGCGATCGCCGGCAAGCAGGCGCGCGAAGCCCGCCTGGACGAGGTCAAGGCCGGGGTGCTCGAGAAGGTCGCCCCCCAGTTCGACGGGCGCGAGAAGGAGATCGGCGCCGCGTTCCGGGCGTTGAACAAGAAGCTGGTGCGCCGCCGCATCCTGACCGAGCAGGTCCGGATCGACGGCCGCGGCGTGACCGACATCCGGCCGCTGTCGGCCGAGGTAGAGGTCGTACCGCGGGCCCACGGCTCGTCGCTTTTCGAGCGCGGCGAGACGCAGATCATGGGCGTGACCACGCTGAACATGCTGCGCATGGAGCAGCAGATCGACTCGCTCGGGCCGGAGACGCACAAGCGCTACCTGCACCACTACAACTTCCCCCCCTACTCGACCGGTGAGACCGGCCGTGTGGGCTCGCCGAAGCGCCGCGAGATCGGCCACGGGGCGCTGGCGGAGCGGGCGCTGCTGCCGGTGCTGCCGACGCGCGAAGACTTCCCGTACGCGATCCGGCAGGTGTCCGAGGCGCTGGGCAGCAACGGCTCGACGTCGATGGGCTCGGTTTGCGCGTCGACGATGTCGCTGCTCAACGCGGGCGTGCCGCTGAAGGCGCCGGTCGCGGGCATCGCGATGGGTCTGGTCAGCGACGAGGTCGACGGCGCGACCCGGTACGTCGCGCTCACCGACATCCTCGGGGCGGAAGACGCGTTCGGCGACATGGACTTCAAGGTCGCCGGCACCGCGGACTTCGTCACCGCGCTGCAGCTCGACACCAAGCTGGACGGCATCCCGTCCGAGGTGCTCGCCGCCGCGCTGGCCCAGGCCCGCGACGCCCGGCTGACCATCCTGGACGTGATGGGCGAGGCGATCGACCGGCCGGACGAGATGAGCGCGTATGCGCCGCGCGTGACCGCGATCAAGGTGCCGGTCGACAAGATCGGTGAAGTCATCGGGCCGAAGGGCAAGATGATCAACTCGATCACGGAGAAGACCGGCGCCGACATCTCCATCGAGGACGACGGCACCATCTACGTCGGCGCGGCCGACGGTTCCTCCGCGGAGGAGGCGATCGGCATGATCAACGCGATCGCGAACCCGCAGCTGCCGAAGATCGGCGAGCGGTTCCTCGGCACGGTGGTCAAAACCGCTGCGTTCGGCGCCTTCGTCTCGCTGGTGCCCGGCAAGGACGGCCTGGTGCACATCAGCAAGCTGGGCAACGGCCGGCGCATCGGCAAGGTCGAAGACGTCGTCAAGGTCGGCGACAAGATCCGTGTCGAGGTCACCGACATCGACAACCGGGGCAAGATCAGCCTGGTTCCGGTGCAGGAGGACGCGGCGCCGGCCGACCCGACGCCGGCGGACGTGCCGAGCGAGGTTCCGGCTTCTTGACCGATCTCGCCCGGCCCGGCCTGCCGGGCAGAGTCGACGTGGGTCCGGGGGCGGCGGGCATCGTGCCCGCCGCCTCCGGCGTCTCACGGGACCTGCTGCCCGGGGGGCTGCGCGTGGTCACCGAGGCGGTGCCCGGCGCACGGTCGGTGTCGCTGGGCATCTGGGTCGGGATCGGCTCGCGGGACGAGGCGCCGGCGCAGGCCGGCGCGGCGCACTACCTCGAACACCTGCTGTTCAAGGGAACCCGGCGGCGGACCGCCGCGCAGATCGCGGAGGTGTTCGACGCGGTCGGCGGCGAGCTGAATGCCTTCACCGCGAAGGAGCACACCTGCTTCTACGCGCACGTCCTGGACGCCGACCTGCCCATGGCGCTCGATGTGCTCGCCGATGTCGTCACCGACGCCGTCCTCGACCCCGCGCACGTCGAGCTCGAGCGCAACGTCGTGCTCGAGGAGATCGCCATCCGCGACGACGACCCCGAGGACCTGCTCGGGGACCTGTTCGACGAGGCGCTGTTCGGCGCTCACCCGCTCGGCCGTCCCATCATCGGCTCCGAGGAGTCGATCCGCGGGATGGATCGGGTGACGCTGCACGAGTTCTGGCGCGGCCGCTACACCGCTCCGCGGATGGTCGTCGCCGGGGCCGGGAACCTGGACCACGGCCGCGTCGTCGACCTCGCCGCAGACGCGCTGACGTCCGCCGTCGTTCGATCAGGCCGCAGCGCCGCGCCGGCCCCGCCGCGCGCCGCGGACCCGCCCGCCCCGACCCCCACCCGGCTCGCTCTCCTGCCCGACGAGTGCGAGCAGGCCCACCTCATGCTGGGCGTCCCCGCACTCGGCCGGCACGACCCGCGGCGGCCCGCCCTCTCGGTGCTCAATGCCGCGCTCGGCGGTGGACCCAGCTCACGGCTGTTCCAGCAGGTCCGCGAGGAGCGGGGGCTCGCGTACTCGGTGTACTCCTCGACCGCGACCTACGCGGACACCGGGAGCCTGGCGATCTACGCCGGCTGCGGGCCGGAGCGGCTCGGCGAGGTCGCGTCCGTCGTGCGCGGCGTGCTGGACGACCTCGGCGCAGACGGCCTGACGACCACCGAGCTGGCCCGCGCGCAGGGCAACCTGGGCGGCGGGCTGGTGCTCGGCAGCGAGGACGTGCAGTCGCGGATGCATCGCCTCGGCCGATCGGAGATCGACCACGGCCGGCACCGCTCGCTCCACGAGAGCCTCGAGCGCATCGCGGCCGTCACGAGGGAGGACGTGGCGGCGGTGGCGCGGGAGCTGTTGGCCGGGCCCGTGACGGCGGCGGTCGTGGGTCCGTTCGACGACGAGGCGGCCCTGCCGTCGTCCGTCCGCGGTTGATCGCAGTCTGAACCCCGACCCTGCTCGTCGTGCACGCAGGTGATCGAGCCTAGCGAGCAGCTCCCGCCGTTGCAGGAAAGCCACCTTCATGCAAGACGTTGCAGGAAGGTGGCTTTCCTGCAACTGGTGAGTGGGCCGCCGGCGGGCAGCATGCGGTGCGGAGCCGCCGCCGACGTCGGTGAGCTGCGCGCTCCCCGGCGAGACCCTCCCGCTCGGCACCCGCTGACGGCTCACCGACCACGTTGAGGATCCTCAACGTGGTTCTGCGACGGCCCCGAACAACGACACGTCTCCATGTCGTGGTCGAGGGCGGCGCACCAACAGCGCCGAGCAGCGCCACATGTCTGCCTCGCCGCCACAGGTACGGTCGAGCTGTGCCCCTGACCGGCGGCTCCGCCGCGACCATCATCGCGGGGCTGTTGATCGCCATCGGGCTCTTCGGCGTCGTCGTGCCGGTGCTCCCGGGCCTGCTGCTCGTGCTCGTCGGCATCGGGGTGTGGGCCCTCGAGCGCGGCGATCTCCTCGGCTGGGCGACGTTCGCCGTCGCCGCCGCCATCCTTGCGGTCGGCGCCGTCGTGAAATACCTCGTGCCGGGAGCCCGGTTGCGCGCGGCGGGCGTGCCCACCCGGGTGCTGGTGACCGGCGGCATCCTGGGGATCATCGGGTTCTTCGTCGTGCCCGTCGTCGGGCTCTTCCTCGGCTTCGTGCTCGGCGTCTACCTCGCCGAGCTGGCCCGCGTCGGCCGGGACCGCGCGTGGGGGTCGACGCGCGGCGCTCTCGCCGCCGTCGGCTGGAGCATGCTCATCGAGCTGGCGTCCGGCCTGCTCGCGGCCGCGGTGTGGGTAGGTGCGCTCCTCCTGGCGTGACTCGCGTCTAGGCTGCCGGCCGTGGGGGAGACGATCAGGGTCGGGGTGCTGGGTGCCCGTGGCCGGATGGGTGCGGAGATCAGCAACGCGGTCACCGCCGCCCCGGACCTGCAGCTGGTTGCGCAGGTCAACCGGGGCGACCCGCTCACGGTGCTCACCGACGCCGGGGTCGAGGTCGTCGTCGATGTCACCCATCCCGACGTCGCTCCGGGCCACGTGCGCTTCGCGCTCGACGCCGGCATCGCCGCGGTGGTGGGCACCAGCGGGTTCGACGCCGCCCGGCTCGACACCGTGCGGAGCTGGCTCGCCGACACCCCCGGGCACGTCCTCGTCGTCCCGAACTTCGGCGTCGGCGCGGTGCTGGCCATGCAGTTCGCGCAGCAGGCCGCGCGCTTCTTCGACGCCGTCGAGGTGATCGAGCTGCACCACGCCGGCAAGGTGGACGCACCGTCCGGCACAGCCGTGCGCACCGCCACCCTCCTGGCCGAGGCCCGGGCGAAAGCCGGCCGTGGGAAGGCGCCGGACGCCACCAGTCGTGAGGTGCCCGGCGCTCGCGGCGCCGACGTCGGCGGCGTCCGCGTGCACGCCGTGCGCCTGCCCGGGCTCGTTGCGCACCAGGAGGTCCTGCTCGGCGCGGAGGGCGAGACGCTGACGATCCGCCACGATGCGACGAACCGGACGTCGTTCATGCCCGGCGTGCTGCTTGCCGTGCGCGGCGTCCGGGACCGACCGGGACTCACCGTCGGTCTGGAAGCCTTGCTGGGCCTCGACGACCCTGCGACATGACCGATGAGTTCCGCCCCCGGCGGTCGTCGGACGGACATGACCGACCTCGTCGATCTCGAGCCCGCCGCCGCCCGGATCACCACGCTTCTCCGTGACCTCCGCGACGACCGCCTTGAAGCCCCGACGCCCGCCGACATCCCCGTCGCCGATCTGCTCGCCCACCTGGTGATGCTCAGTGAGGCCTTCCGCGTCGCCGCGACCAAGGACGCGGACGTCGGGCCACCGCCGGACGAGCCGCCCGCCCTCGATCCGCGGTGGCGGGCGCTGCTGCCCCAGCGACTCGAGCAGCTCGTCGCGGCGTGGCGTCAACCGGACGCTCAGGAGGGCGAGACGTCGGCGGGCGGGCTGCGGATGCCGGCGGCGGAGGCGGCCGTCGTCGCGCTGGACGAGCTGGTGCTGCACGGCTGGGATCTCGCGCGGGCAACGGGCCAGCCGTACGAGCCGGACCCGCGCGATGTCGCCACGGTCCTGGGCTTCACCGAGTCCTTCGGCTCGCCGGAAGGCACGCCGGGGCTCTTCGGACCCGCCGTTCCGGTACCCGACGACGCACCGGCGTTCGACCGCGCGCTCGGCTTCAGCGGGCGGGACCCGGCGTGGCGAGCTCCGGCTCCGACAGGACGCTGACTCGGGCTATCGGAGCCGCAGGTCCAGCGGTCCGGAGAGCCGGATCTCCCGCAGCGTGCCGGACCCGGTGTCGAGGCCGCGGACCGCGCCGTCGGCCTCCCACCCGGCGTGCGCGTAGAAGGCCCGCGACACCGCATCGGCCTGCAGGATCCAGGCCCGCCCCGCCCGGGCGCCGTGCGCGCGCAGCGCCTGCGTGGCGGCCGCGAGCAGCCGCCCGCCGTGCCCGCGGCGGCCCCAGCGCGGCTCGACGAGCAGGGTGCTCACCTCCGCGTGCCCCTCACCCTCAACCCAGTAGGCGGCCGCGCAGAACCCCACGGTCCACTCGCCCTCCTCGGCGACGAACACGTGGTAGCCGTCCCCGGCGCCGACGGCCGCCCGCCAGGCCGCGCGCGCCTCGGCGCCGGTCAGAGCCTCCAGCGCGGCCGGCGGGACGAGACTTCCGTAGGCCGCTCGCCAGGTGTCGGACTGGATGCGGACGAGCGCGTCGACGTCCGTGTCGACCGCTCGCCGGACGGTGGCCACTGCCATGCGCGAATGCTAGGCATGCCGCCC
>JAQSWF010000052.1 GCA_029266775.1 Pseudonocardia sp. | reverse complement strand
TGGCCACCCGCTCGCGGGCCTCGGCGTAGGCGCGCGACGAGCGCGCTCGGAACCACAGCGTGGCCGCGACGAGGACGGGCAGCACCGCGAGCGCCACCATCGCCAGCTCCGGGTCGGTGACCAATAAGGCCACCGCGACGCCACCCACCGTGAGCAGGCTGACGACGGCTTGCGCCAGCCCGGTCTGCAGGAACGTCGAGAGCGCGTCGACGTCCGTCGTCATCCGGGTCATGATCCGCCCGGACAGCTCGCGCTCGTAGTAGTCCAGCCCCAGCCGCTGCAGGTGGGCGTAGCTGCGCACCCGCAGCAGGTAGAGCAGGCTCTCCCCCGCCCGCGCCGTCACGACGGTCTGCGCAGCAACGACCGCCCAACCCACGGCGACGATGCCGAGCCCGATCAACACGGCGGTCCGCAGCGCCTCCGACGACTGCGCGGTGATCCCCGCGTCCACGGCGTACCGGGCGACGGTCGGGAAGGCGAGCGTGGCGAGCGCGTCCATGGAGACGAGCACGATCGTCAGCGCGAGGAGCCCGCGGACGGGTCGCAACAGCCGGGCCAGGCGGAAGCCCGGGTCGGGAGCCGCGGGGTCCTCCCCGGCCAGCCGCGGACGGTCGGACGCCGGAGGCAGGGCGTCGACGGCTGCGAGCAGCTCAGGGGTGGCGGGCATGCCACCTGCCATGTCCGCGATGTGCCCCCCGGACGTCGGGGCTCGCCGCGCCGCGGAGGCGTCGGTCGCGGTGGCCCCGGGCGCCGGCTCCGCGGGCCACAGCTCGGGCGTCACACCGCGGGTTGGAGCGAACGCGGCGGTGGGTGCATCCAACGCACCGAACGCCGCGTTCGCTCCATTCGGAACGGCGCCAACAGCGGCGTCGGCCTGCGGGGTGGTGGCGAACAGGTCGCGGAACAGCGGGCTGCGGATCAGGAGCTCGGCCTCGGTACCCACGTCGACGACGCGGCCCCCGTCCAGCACCGCGATCCGATCGGCCAGCGCCAGCGTCGAGCGCCGGTGCGCGACGAGCAGGGTGGTGCGGTCGGCGGTCAGCGACCGCAGGGTCTCGTGGATAGCAGCCTCCGTCGCGGTGTCGACGGCCGAGGTGGCGTCGTCGAGCACCAGGACGCGCGGGTCGGTGAGCACCGCGCGGGCCAGGGCGACCCGCTGGCGCTGGCCGCCCGAGAGTGTCAGCCCGCGCTCCCCGACGAGCGTGTCGTAGCCGTCCGGCAGGACGTCGACGAACTCGGCGACCTGCGCCGCCTCGGCGGCCGCGCGTACCTGCTCCTCGGTGGCGTCCGGCCGACCGTAGGCGATGTTGGCGCGGATGGTGTCGGAGAACAGGAACGCCTCCTCGAACACCATGCCCAGCGCCCCGCGCAGCTCCGCCAGCCGCAGCGCCGGCAGGGGCACGCCGCCGAGGCACACCCGGCCGTCCTGCGGGTCGTAGAAGCGGGCGAGCAGCTGCGCGATCGTGGATTTGCCCGAGCCGGGCGGCCCGACGACCGCGACCGTCTCGCCCGGCGCGACCGTCAGCGACATGCCGTCGAGAACCGGGGTCCGCCCGGCGTAGCCGAACCGCACGTCGTCGAGCTGCACCGACAGCGGCCCGGGCGGCAGCGGGACCGGGTCCGGCGGGTCGACCACCCGCGGCCGCGCGTCGATCAGGTCGTACACGCGCTCCACGCCGGCCCGGGCGAGCTGCCCGCTGACCACCAGAGCACCGATCATGCGCGCCGGGCCGACGAGCTGCGTGACGTAGGCGCTGAAGGCCAGAAACGTGCCGAGGGTGATCGACCCCTGCAGCGCCATCACACCGCCGACCCCGAGGACGCCGACCTGCCCGAGCGTCGGCAGCGCCACCAGCGCGGGGTTGAGCCGCGCGGTCATCCGCGCGGCGCGCATCCGCTCGGCGAACAGCGAGCGCGCCCGGCCCTCGAGCGCGGTCACCTCCCGCGCCTCCTGGCCGAATCCCTTGACCACCCGGACCCCGGTGACCGTCTCCTCGACCTGCTGCGCGACGTCGGCGGCGCGCTGCTGCGCCGACCACGTCGCGGGGAAGAGCGTGCGTCGCGTGCGCATCGTGATCAGGCCGGCGGCCGGCAGGACGACCAGCGTGACGACCGTGAGCTGCGGCGAGAGCCACAGCATGGCGGCCACCGAGGTCACCACCAGCGTCACCGTCCCCAGGGTGAACGGCACCATCGACAGCAGCCCCTGCACCAGCTGCAGGTCTGTGATCGCGCGCGAGGCCACCTGGCCGGTGCGCAGCGCGTCCTGGCGCTCGCCGTCGAGGCGGGCGACGGCGGCGAACACCCGACGCCTCAGGTCGTGCTGGACGTCGAGGGACAGCCGGCCCGCGTAGTAGCGGCGGGCGAACGACATCACGTACTGGACCAGGGCGAGCGCGACCAGCCCGGCGACGACCGGGACGAGCACGGCGGTGGAGCCGGCCACGGCGTCGTCGACCACGACCCGGGTCAGCAGCGGCCCGAGTGCGCCCAGCCCGACCCCGACGACGGACGACCCGAGCGCGGCGGCCGTGACAACGGGGTGACGCAGGCAGGCGCGGGCCAGGCGGCGGATCCACCCGCGCTGTGATGAGGACGAGCGAGCGTGCGACCGAACTGGCGTCACAGCGCCTTCGCGATGGGTAGACGGAGCGCAGCGAGGGGCTGCGTGAGGAGGGGGAACGGCACATATCCACCGTAGGCCGAGCGCGCACGGGATGCCGGGAGATCGAGGTGCGGGCGGCGCAGGGGCGAACATCCCGATCCGGTGGTACAGGGGGGCGCGGTCGGGCACGTACCGTGACCGACTCACACTGGGCGGCGACCTACCCGCCCGACCACAGCCACCGACCACACGGGAGCGCACCGTGCTCGAGCCGGCCGTTCGGACCGCCGACAGCCCGCTTGGCGCCGACCAATACCGCTACATCGCGACCCGGGGCTGGTGGATGGGCAGCTTCGACACGCCGCGCGGCCTGCTGCTGCATCTGACCGAGCAGTGGATCCGGCAGTGGGTGCCGGCGCGCCCGGAGCGGGACTGGCTGCTGGACCGGGAGGTCACCGGTCGGGTGCAGTGGCTGACCGGCTCCGCGCACGAAGCGCGCGACGCGGGCTTCGACCTCACCGACACCGTTCCGACGGGGCGCTTCCGCGCCGCGCACGGCGACTTCTACGCCGGCCTTGACGGCCTGGCCCCCCGGCCGCGGATCGGCAGCTGGCACACCCCGACCGCCGAGTTCCTCGCGCGCCTACCCCGCGAGGTCCCGGCGCTGCGCACGCGGCTGCAGACCCACGGCCCCGAGGGACGGGTGGCGGCACAGCCGTTCGCCCGCGCCGTGGGCGCGCTGCGCAGCGGGCTCGTCCCGGCCGACCTGCGCGCCGCCCTGTACGCCGCGCTCCTCGAGCTGCCCGCCGTCACGGTCGACGAGAACGCGTGCGACCTCGACGGCACCACCCGCGTCGCGCTGGTCCACGACGACGGCCCGACCCGCACGGAGCTGCTCGTCGACCCGGTCGACGGCGCCTTCGCCGGTGAGCGCGACTCGTTGCGCGTGGACTCCCGCCTGGGTCTGACGGCGGGCACCGTCGTCCTCAGCACGGCTGTGGCCTCCCACGTCGTCGACACCCTCGGCGGGCTTCCGGCGTCTGAGACATCCGGCACGTGAACCGAGTCGCACGGACTGCGAACGCCTTCTGACACGCCGGTGCCTCCAGAGGCGGTGCCGGGGACGGAGACCGAGGGCTAGCCTGGAAAGAAAAGGTCGAGACGACGACGCGATCCGATCAAGGCGGTTCTCAGCGTGTCCAGCAGCAGTGCGACTGGTCGAGCCGGGCAGTTCGGCCCGAACGAGTGGCTGGTCGAGGAGATGTATCAGCGTTTCCTCGACGACCCGTCGACGGTCGACCCGGCGTGGCATGACTTCTTCGCGGACTACCGGCCGGACGACGGAGACGCAGCGCCCCCGACCCCGACCGAGCAGGAAGTCCCAGCTCGCCGAGTCGACGCCGCCCGCGCCGACGCCACGCCACCGACGAAGACGACCACCACGCGCCCAGCCGACACCACCGCGAACGCCACCGGCAACGGGGCGGCCGCGAGCTCGTCCCGCCCCGCCTCGTCCCTCGCGTCCGGCGCCACCACCACGGCGGCCGCGCGGTCGCAGGAGAAGCCCGCAGCCGGAACGACCTCGCGGGCGGCGCGACCGGCCGCCACCGGCGGCGAGGGCACGTCGGTGCGCAACATGGAGGCGTCGCTGGAGGTGCCCACCGCCACGAGCGTGCGGGCGGTGCCGGCGAAGCTGCTGTCCGACAACCGGCTGGTGATCAACAACCAGCTGCGGCGGACCCGGGGTGGGAAGATCTCGTTCACCCATCTGATCGGGTTCGCGGTGGTGCGGGCGCTGTCCGACTTCCCGGTGATGAACCGGCACTTCGCCGACGCCGACGGGAAGCCGACCGTGGTCACCCCGGATCACGTCAACATGGGCCTGGCGATCGACCTGCCCGGCCGCAACGGGCAGCGGGGGCTGGCCGTGGTGTCGATCAAGGGCTGCGAGGACATGAACTTCGCGCAGTTCTGGTCGGCCTACGAGACGATGGTGCACAAGGCCAGGGCCGGTGCACTGACCGCCGAGGACTACGCCGGCACCACGATCACCCTGACCAACCCCGGCACCCTGGGCACCAACCACTCGGTGCCGCGACTGTTGCAGGGTCAGGGCGCGATCATCGGGGTCGGCGCGATGGAGTACCCCGCGGAGTTCCAGGGCGCCTCGGAGGAGCGGCTCGCCGAGATCGGCGTCTCGAAGATCATCACCCTGACCTCGACCTACGACCACCGCATCATCCAGGGTGCGGAGTCCGGCGAGTTCCTGCGCCGCGTGCACGGGCTGCTGCTCGGTGGCGATGAGTTCTACGAGCAGATCTTCACCGCGCTGCGGGTGCCCTACGAGCCGGTGCGCTGGGTGCAGGACATCCCGGAGGGGGCGGTGGACAAGACCGCCCGCGTGATGGAGCTGATCGACGCCTACCGCACCCGCGGGCACCTCATGGCGGACACCGACCCGCTGAACTACCGCCAGCGCCGCCACCCGGACCTGGACGTCCTCTCCCACGGGCTGACGCTGTGGGACCTCGACCGGTCGTTCGCGACCGGCGGCTTCGGCGGTCGCCAGCACATGAAGCTGCGCGACGTGCTCGGCCTGTTGCGCGACTCCTACGTGCGCACCATCGGCACTGAGTACATGCACATCGCGGATCCGGAGCAGCGTGCCTGGCTGCAGGAGCGCATCGAGGTGCCGCACCAGAAGCCGTCGGTGGTGGAGCAGAAGTACGTCCTGAGCAAGCTCAACGCCGCCGAGGCGTTCGAGACGTTCCTGCAGACCAAGTACGTCGGGCAGAAGCGGTTCTCCCTCGAGGGCGGCGAGACCGTCATCCCGCTGCTCGACGCCGTGCTGGACAAGGCGGCCGAGCACGAGCTCGACGAGGTCGTCATCGGCATGCCGCACCGCGGGCGGCTCAACGTGCTGGCGAACATCGTCGGCAAGCCGATCAGCCAGATCTTCCGCGAGTTCGAGGGCAACCTCGACCCCGGCCAGGCCCACGGGTCGGGCGACGTGAAGTACCACCTCGGTGCCGAGGGCAAGTACTTCCGGATGTTCGGCGACGGCGAGACCACGGTGTCGCTGGCGTCCAACCCGAGCCACCTCGAGGCGGTGGACCCGGTGCTGGAGGGCATCGTGCGGGCCAAGCAGGACCTGCTCGACCACGGCGAGGGCGCCGACGGGTACAGCGTGATGCCGCTGATGCTGCACGGCGATGCCGCGTTCGCCGGGCAGGGCGTGGTCGCCGAAACCCTGAACCTCGCGCTGCTGCGCGGCTACCGCACCGGCGGCACGGTGCACGTCGTGATCAACAACCAGGTCGGGTTCACCACCGCCCCCGAGGCGTCGCGCAGCTCGCAGTACTCCACCGACGTAGCCAAGATGATCGGCGCGCCGGTGTTCCACGTCAACGGCGACGACCCCGAGGCGTGCGTCTGGGTGGCCAAGCTCGCCGTGGACTACCGGCAGCGGTGGCACAACGACGTGGTGATCGACATGATCTGCTACCGCCGTCGCGGGCACAACGAGGGCGACGACCCGTCGATGACCCAGCCGTCGATGTACGACATCATCGACGCCAAGCGCAGCGTGCGGAAGATCTACACCGAGTCGCTGATCGGGCGCGGGGACATCTCCGTCGAGGAGGCCGAGGACGCGCTCAAGGACTTCTCGAACCAGCTCGAGCACGTGTTCAACGAGGTCCGCGAGCTGGAGAAGGCGGTGGCGGGGCCGAGCCCCTCGGTCGAGGACGAGCAGCACGTCCCGACCGACCTCGACACGTCGATCCCGCTGGAGATGGTGCACCGCATCGGCGACGTCCACGGCCACCTTCCCGAGGGGTTCAGCGCCCACCCGCGGGTCAAGCCGGTGCTCGCCAAGCGGATGACGATGTCCCGCGAAGGCAACGTGGACTGGGCCTTCGCCGAACTGCTCGCGCTCGGGTCGCTGGCGATGGAGGGCAAGCTCGTGCGGCTGTCCGGCCAGGACACCCGCCGCGGCACGTTCGTGCAGCGGCACTCGGTGCTCATCGACCGGGTCACCGGCGCCGAGTACGTCCCGCTGCGCCACCTCGCCGCCGAGCAGGAGCGCTTCATGCCCTACGACTCGGCGCTGTCGGAGTTCGCCGCGGTCGGGTTCGAGTACGGCTACTCGGTGGCGAACCCCAATGCGCTGGTGCTGTGGGAGGCCCAGTTCGGGGACTTCGCCAACGGCGCCCAGTCGGTCATCGACGAGTTCGTCTCCTCCGGCGAGGCCAAGTGGGGTCAGCACTCGGACGTGGTGCTGCTGCTCCCGCACGGCCTCGAGGGCCAGGGCCCGGACCACTCGTCGGGACGCATCGAGCGGTTCCTGCAGCTGTGCGCCGAGGGGTCGATGACCGTCGCGCTGCCCAGCGAGCCGGCGAACTACTTCCACCTGCTGCGCCGCCACGCCCTGGACGGGGTGCGCCGCCCGCTGGTGGTGTTCACGCCCAAGTCGATGCTCCGCAACCGCGCGGTCGTGTCACCGTTGACCGACTTCACCGGCGGCCGGTTCCGCCCGCTGATCGACGACCCCCGTTACCGGCAGGACGACAGCCCCGCCGCCGGCGTCCGCAGGCTCCTGCTCTGCTCCGGCAAGATCTTCTGGGAGCTCGCGGCGGCCCGGGACAAGCGGGAGATCGACGACATCGCGATCGTGCGGACCGAGCAGCTGTACCCGCTGCCGCACCGCCAGCTCGCGGCCGTGCCATCCGGTGGGTGCAGGAGGAGCCGGCGAACCAGGGGGCGTGGCCCTACTTCGGCCTCGAGCTGCCCGAGAAGCTCCCCGAGCGCCTCGCCGGGCTCACGCGCGTCTCCCGGCGTCGCATGGCCGCTCCCGCGCCCGGCTCGTCGCGGGTTCACGAGGTGGAGCAGAACGAGATCCTCGACGCGGCGCTGGGGTGATGGGCACGGCGGGCTGATGTACTCCACCGACAGGGGCATCGAGGAGCTGGTGGACCGGCGGGGCGACGAGGCGGTCAGCGTCGAGTGGCTCGCCGGGCGCCTGCAGGCCTTCGTCGACCTCAACCCGGCGTTCGAAGACGCCGTGGAGCGGATCGCCAGCTTCCTGGCGCGGGACGACGCGGACGACGTCTGACGTCTGGGCGAGGCCGCCGACCCGGGTGCCTCTAGCGGCGTCCGAGCGTGAACCGCCGGCGGGCCACCTCCTGCAGCTGCTCCGCGGCGTGGTTTGCGGCCGCCTCGAGGTCCGGCAGCCGGTCCGGGTCGGCGTCCGCCGCCGGTTGTGGGCGAGGAGGCAGCGCCATCCACGACTCGTCGGCCAGTGCCTCGAGCACGGCGTCGCGCTGCAGCTCGACGCCCAGCCGCGACAGCGCGGCCCGCTCCAGGGCCTGCACCAGCACCGCCTCGAGGTCCACCAGCTGCCGCTTCAGCTGTTTCGCGCGGGCCCGGTCGCGTTCGCGCAGGGCGTCCGCCGCCGCGACGAGCTCACCGATGACGTCCTTGTACGCGCGTGCCGCGTTCATGCCGTGCTCCTCGGATCGGCTGGGAACGCGGGAACGATCAGCACCTCGGGCTGGGCGTGCCGCGACCTGTCGAAGAACAGCGCCCGCCCGGGCCGCGGCGACCACGCCAGCTGCAGGCCAGGCGCGATGAGCGGCCCGAGCTCCGAGCCCTGGACGTCCAGCCCGAGGAACGCGCCGATGTCGTCAGGAGACGCGCTCGCCGACAGCAGCTGCCGCAGCCGCTGAGGGCTGCGCCACCAGCCGATGGTGTGCACGCCGGCTTCCGGGCCGAAGCGCAGCACCTGCCGCAGCCGGTTCGTCCCGTCGCGGTCGAGTACCGCGTCGGCGGCGTCACCGGCGTAGAGGAACAGGTACAGCGGGCGGCGCTGGCCGCTCGAGGAACGATCGACCACCAGTTCGGCCAGCGTCTCCAGCCGACCCGCGAACTCGTTCAACCGCACGATCTCGACACCGGACCCCACGCGGGCGGCCAGCCGTTCGGCGACGGGCACCGCGCCGGCGACCAGCGGCGCGAGCAGGACGTCCCCCGGCCCCATCTCGTGGTGCGCGAGCAGCGACGTCGCAATGGCGTCCAGGATCCGCATCGCGTCCTCGCTGTCGGCCCCGACGACGCCGATGTTGCGCCCCGGCACGGACGGCAGCGGCACGGTCGCCGCGGTTCCGTCGACGTCCATGCGCTGGCCGACCAGCGCGCGCGGAGGCCCCGTGCGTCTGGAATGACCGCGCTGCTCGCCCGGCGGAAGCAGCTCGTCGACGCGGGGGGTCCGGCTGCCGTCGAAGAGCCGCGGTTCGACGTCGCTCCCGTACCGCTTGTGCAGCCGTTCCTGGACTTCCCGGACGCGGCCGGTGACGTCGGGGAGGCGGACGATCTCGTTGCCGTGGCTGATGCCGGACTCGGGGTTGACCACCGCGTGCCAGCGGGGCAGGCCCAGCGTCGCGTCGTTCTTCTCGGCCAGCACCCGGCGCGCCCGCGGGAGCCCGATCCGCAGCACGAACTGCTCGATGATCGCGGGACGACCCCAGAACGCTTCGATGCTGGAGACGTCCTGGCTGGCCAGCACCAGGTGGATGCCGTGGGAGCGGCCGCGCCGGGCGAGATCCTCCAGCAGCTGGGTGGCCTGCCGGGTCACCCCGTCGCGCTCGGCGAACAGGTACTGGAACTCGTCGATCACCGCGACGATTCGCGGCCACTCCCCGCCGGTGTCCTCCTTGCGCAGCTCCTCGAGCTTGGTCACCTCCAGTGCCTTGGCCGCTTGGGCGCGCCGGCGCATCTCGTCGGCGAGGTGCTGCAGGAGCGCGAGGCCGAACTCGCGGTCCGTGTTCACGTTGACGCCGACGAGCTTCGCGTGCGGCAGCCAGGTGGTGTCCCAGCTGCCGGGCGCGAACTGGGCGAAGGACACGCCCTCCTTGAAGTCGAGCAGGTAGAACGCCAACTCCTGCGGGGAGTACCGCACGGCCATCGACGCGATCATCGTCAGCAGCAGGTTCGTCTTCCCCGTGCCGCTGGGACCGCCGATCAGCGCGTGGGGTGTGGCGTCACCGAGCCCGATCGTCGCGGGGAGGCCCTCGACGAAGCCGATCGGCGCGAACAGGCCGGCGGTCGACTTCTCCGTGCACCACTCCTCTTCGGGTGGAAGGAGATCGTCGAACGTGCCGACGCGGGTACGCAGCCGCTCGTGCTCCTCCACGACGGCGTGGCAGGCGTTCGTCACGGCGGCGCGCGGCAGCGGTGGGTCCGGGGTCATCGTGACGTACGGCCCGGTCATCGACGTCGTCGCCAGCACGTCGTCCGGCGGCGTCGCGTCGGCCGGCCGAAACCGGACGGTCTCCACGGGAGCGCCGATCGTCAGCGGCACGTCGAGCAGGACAAGCGAGACGCCGGCAGCCAACCCACCCCGGAGCACGCGCTGCAGCTGCCGCTGGTCGTCCTCGCCCAACGCGGACCGGTTGCCGAGGATCACCGCCACCACCCATGGTTCGGCCCGCTCCCCCGTCTGCTCGGCCAGCGCCTTCAGCGACGGGTGGCCGCCCACCAGCACCCGCGTGTGCACCTTCCGGATCCGGTCGGACAGCTCGTCGAGCAGCCCGGCGAGGTCGGCGGGGTCGTGCACGGTCAGCAGCCCGGTGCGGGTGAGCGGGTAGAGGCCGGGCAGCGACCCGGTGAACTGTCCGATGTCCCAGACGTGCAGCTGCACGACGCCGGGCCGGAAGTAACTCACGACGCGCAGCAGCAGCGATTCCACTACTGCCTCGGCCGCGGCCCGCGTCTCGTGCGTCGACGTGATCTGCAGATGCGACTCGTCGAGCAGCGGAACGGCCACCGGGAACCCGGTCTGCGCTGCCGGCACACCGCTGGTGCCGAGCGCGCCGGCGCCGATCCGCCACAGCTGCGGCACCGGTCCCTCGCCGCCGACCGAACTGACCCGACCGAGCCAGCCGTCGGCGTCGCCGGCCGCGCCCGGGCCGTAGCGGGCGGTCAGTGCAACGAGCCGGTCGGGGCCCGACATCCGGCCGGCAGCGGGCGCGCACCAGTCGTCGAACGCTGCGTCCCGGTCGGCCGCCACCCGGGCAATCACGTCCTGAAGGCGCGGGTTCCCCAGCACCCCGCGCAGCCCCGGGTCGGAGCGGGCGGCGTCGAGACCGTCCTGCCGCAGCCACATCTCGACCATCGCCTCGGCGTGGCGCAGCGCGGCCCGGTCGCGGAGCTGGGCAGCGGCGCCGAGAACGGCGGCGATCGCCTGGTGGAACGCATCGAAACCGAAGGCGATCCGCTCTCGCCGCTTGCCTACCACGATGAGACCTACGTCGCCTAGAGCCGAGCGCCGATGTCGGTGACGGACGCCGCGCCGCCGCTGATCAGTTGCAGGCTCCGCTCCAGCTCGTCGCCGGCGCGGCGCAGCTCGGGCGGCACAAGAGGTGCGGAGTGATCGAGCTGGCTGAGCACGCCGACCGCGTCCGCGATCTGCTCCCGGGCGGTTGCCGCGTGGCCGAGCGCGGCGGCGAGCCGCTCGGCGACAAGCGCCAACGCGGCACGGACCTCGTCGAAGGATGACATCACGGAACTCGGCGAACAGATCGGTCTACAGCCGGTTCGCCACGCCCTCGGACGCGGAGATCGCCGCCTGCACGGACTGCTGGACACCCTGAATGCTGTCGACGGCCTGGGCCAGCAGGCCGTTCGCCTCTGAGACGTCCGCCTGCCCGCTGCCCTCGGTCGCCCGGATCAGCACCCCCTGCGCCTCCTCCAGCGACGAGTACGCCTGCTGCAGCGCGCCCAGGCTCTCCGAGGCCTTGTCGTTGGCCAGGTTGATGCTGGCGCGGACCTCTTCGATGCTGGCCATGCGGGTCTGTCCTCCCGACCGTCGTCCCACCGAGGTATCCAGCGCGACGACACGTTCTCGTGGGCAACGGGTCGGAAATGTAGCTCGATCATGCGCCGTTCGGAGGGAGGCGGGCCGGGCGCGCGGAAACTTCCTCAGACCGCGGTGCCGACGGCCTGTGACTCACCGCCTCTTGCCCCGGCCCGGCGCGGGGTCCAGGGTGATCCCTTCAGCACGTGAACGGGGAGGTTGCCATGCCCGAGTCGGGAGTCGTCCGCGCGGCGATCCTGCAGGCGAAGTGGACCGGCGACACGGCGTCGATGATCGAGGTTCACGAGGGCTACGCCCGGCAGGCCGCGGCCCAGGGCGCCAGGATCATGGGTTTCCAGGAGGTGTTCAACGCCCCCTACTTCTGCCAGGTTCAGGAAGCCGAGCACTACCGCTGGGCCGAGCCGGTGCCCGACGGGCCGACCGTGCAGCGCATGCGCGCGCTCGCCCGGGAGACCGGCATGGTCCTGGTGGTCCCGGTGTTCGAGGTCGAGAGCGCGGGCAACTACTACAACACCGCCGCGGTGATCGACGCCGACGGCACGGTGCTCGGCAAGTACCGCAAGCACCACATCCCCCAGGTCAAGGGCTTCTGGGAGAAGTACTACTTCAAGCCGGGGAACCTCGGGTGGCCGGTCTTCGAGACGGCCGTCGGCACGATGGGCGTCTATATCTGCTACGACCGCCACTTCCCGGAGGGCTGGCGCGCACTGGGGTTGGCCGGCGCCCAGATCGTGTTCAACCCCAGCGCCACCAGCCGCAGTCTGTCGTCGTACCTGTGGAAGCTCGAGCAGCCGGCCGCGGCCGTCGCCAACGAGTACTTCGTGGCGGCCATCAACCGGGTCGGCATCGAGGAGTACGGCGACAACGACTTCTACGGCACCAGCTACTTCGTCGACCCGCGCGGCCAGTTCGTCGGCGAGCCGGCGTCGAGCCACGACGAGGAGCTCGTGGTGCGGGACCTGGACCTCTCGCTGATCGAGACCGTCCGGCAGCAGTGGGCGTTCTACCGCGACCGCCGGCCCGACGCCTACGGATCGCTGGTGGCGCCGTGAGCGAGCTTGCGAGCGATCCATCCAGCGCAGCGCGTCGCGAAGCGCCGACCGAGCGAAGCGAGGGAGTGCGATGAGCAGCACGGAGCAGGCGGACCTGCTCGCCCGGACCCGGGCCGTCCTGCCCAGCTGGCTCGCGCTCTACTACGACGAGCCGATGGAGATCGAGCGCGGCGAGGGCCGCCACGTCTGGGACTCCGCGGGGAACCGCTACCTGGACTTCTTCGGCGGCATCCTCACGACGATGACCGCGCACGCCCTGCCGGAGGTCACCGAGGCGGTGTCCGGGCAGGCCGGGCGCATCCTGCACACGTCGACGCTCTACCTGAACCGGCCGATGGTCGAGCTGGCGGAGGAGATCGCGGCAGTCTCGGGCATCCCCGACGCCAAGGTCTTCCTCACCACGTCGGGCACCGAGGCCAACGATGCCGCGCTGCTCCTGGCCAGCTCGGCCCGGCGCTCCAACCAGATCCTGGCCCTGCGGGGCAGCTACCACGGGCGGTCGTTCTCCACGATCGCGATCACGGGCAACCGCACGTGGTCGCCCACGAGCCTCTCGCCGTTCCAGACCTACTACGTCCACGGCGGGAGCCGGTACCGCAGCCCGTTCGCCGGGCTGGCGGACGCCGAGTTCGTCGACGCCTGCGTGGACGACCTGCGCGAGGTGCTCGACCAGGCGGGGGGTGACGTCGCGGCGCTGATCGCCGAGCCGATCCAGGGGGTCGGCGGGTTCACCCACGGCCCGGACGGGCTGCTCGGCGCGTTCGCCAAGGAGCTGCGCGAGCGCGGGATCCTGTGGATCAGCGACGAGGTCCAGACCGGTTGGGGCCGCACCGGGGAGCACTTCTGGGGCTGGCAGGCGCACACGTCCGACGCGACACCGGACCTGGTGACGTTCGCCAAGGGCATCGGCAACGGCCTGTCGGTCGGCGGTGTGATCGGTCGCGCCGAGATCATGGACGGCCTGCGGGCCAACTCGATCTCGACGTTCGGCGGCTCACCGGTGACGTCGGTCGGCGCGCTGGCGAACCTGCGGTACCTGCTGGCGAACGACCTGCAGGGCAACGCCGCGAAGGTCGGCCCGGTGGTGTTGGACGGGCTACGGGAGCTGGACTCCCCGATCATCGGCGACGTCCGGGGCAAGGGGCTGATGATCGGCGTGGAGCTGGTCCGGCCGAGCACCGGCACACCGGGCGAGCCCGCGCCGGAGCTGGCCAGTGCTGTGCTCGAGGCGGCCAGGCGCCGCGGACTGCTTGTCGGCAAGGGCGGGCTGTACGCGAACGTGCTGCGGATCGCGCCACCGCTCTCGCTCACCCCGCAGGAGGCCGCCGAGGGGCTGGCCCTGCTCACCGCGTCGATCGAGGAGGTGGCGGCGGGTCTCGTGTCCGCCACGTCCGTGGAGGAGGAAGTGGTCTCGCCGTGACGCGCCAGGTTCGACTCCGCACGTCGGAGCCATACTGCTGTTGCAGCCCCCCTTCTGAGAGCACTATGGCTCCGAAGTGTGGGGAGGCTCGGGCATGAGCCGCACGCTCATCTCGGGCGGGCTGGTGATCACCGCCGCGGAGGAGACGCCCGCGGACGTGCTGATCGAGGACGAGCAGGTCGTCGCGCTCGCGGCGACCGGCTCGGCAACCGCCGGCTCGTGGACGGCCGACACCGAGATCGACGCCACCGGCTGCTACGTGGTGCCGGGTGGCGTCGACGGCCACACACACATGGAGATGCCGTTCGGCGGCACCACGGCGTCCGACACGTTCGAGACCGGCACCCGCGCAGCCGCATGGGGCGGCACGACCACGATCGTCGACTTCGCGATCCAGTCGATCGGCAGCACCCTGCGCGAGGGTCTCGACGCGTGGCACGCCAAGGCGGACGGGACGTGCGCGATCGACTACGCGTTCCACATGATCATGTCGGATGTCAACGACAGCTCGCTGAAGGAGATGGAGGCGCTCGTCGGCGAGGGGGTCACCAGCTTCAAGCTCTTCATGGCCTACCCCGGAGTGCTCTACAGCGACGACGGCCAGGTGCTGCGCGCGTTCCAGAAGGGCGCGGAGACCGGCGGCCTGATCCTCATGCACGCCGAGAACGGCATCGCCATCGACGTGCTGATCGCCCAGGCCCTCGCGCGCGGCGAGACCGACCCGCGCTATCACGGCATCGTGCGGCACGAACTGCTCGAGGCCGAGGCGACGCACCGGGCGATCAAGCTCGCGCAGGTCGCCAACGCGCCCGTCTACATCGTCCATCTGTCGGCCGAGAAGGCGTTGGCCGAGGTGGCGAAGGCCCGCGACGAGGGCTACAACGCCTTCGCCGAGACCTGCCCGCAGTACCTGTTCCTGTCCTACGACGACCTGGCACGGCCGGGCTTCGAGGGCGCGAAGTACGTCTGCTCCACTCCTCTGCGGCCGCGCGAGCACCAGGCGGCGCTGTGGCGCGGGTTGCGCACGAACGACCTGTCCGTCGTGTCGACCGATCACTGCCCCTTCTGCTTCAAGCCGCAGAAGGAGATGGGGCTCGGCGACTTCTCGAAGATCCCGAACGGGCTGCCGGGCGTCGAGCACCGGATGGACCTGCTGCACGAGGGCGTGGTGGACGGGCACATCTCCCGGCGGCGCTGGGTCGAGCTGGCCTGTGCGACCCCGGCCCGGATGTTCGGGCTCTACCCGCGCAAGGGCACGATCGCCCCGGGCTCGGACGCCGACGTGGTGGTGTACGACCCGGCCGCGACGCAGGTGCTGTCGGCGTCGACGCACCACATGAACGTCGACTACTCCTGCTACGAGGGCCGCTCGCTCAGCGGCCGCGTCCGCACGGTGCTCTCGCGGGGCCGCGTGGTCGTCGACGGCGGCGAGTACACGGGGTCGGCCGGGCACGGACGGTTCCTGCGGCGCGACACGTGCCAGTACCTGACATGAGCCCGATGGACGTCGGGCTCGTCCTGCAGACCGATCCGCCCGGGTCGGCCGTCGTGGACCGCATGGTGCGCGCGGAGGAGCTCGGGTTCAGCCACGGCTGGACCTTCGACTCGCACGTGCTGTGGCAGGAGCCGTACGTGATCCTGTCACAGGTGCTGGCGCGCACGTCGCGGCTGGTCGTGGGGCCGATGGTGACCAACCCGGCGACCCGGGACTGGACCGTGATCGCGTCGCTGCACGCGACGCTGAACGAGATGCACGGCAACCGGACGATCTGCGGCATCGGCCGGGGCGACTCGGCCGTTCGGGTACAGGGGCGCAAGCCGACGACGCTGGCGCGGCTGGCCGACTCGGTGCAGGTGATCCGGGAGCTGGCGGCGGGCCGCGCGGTGGACGTCGAGGGCACGTCGATCCGCATTCCGTGGGTGCCCGCCGGCGCGAGCCTGCCGGTCTGGGTGGCCGGGTACGGCCCGAAGGCGCTGGAGCTGGTCGGCCGCTATGCGGACGGCTTCATCCTGCAGCTCGCCGACCCGTACCTCGTGGAGTGGACGGTCAAGTCGGTGCGGGCGGCGGCCGAGGCCGCGGGGCGCGATCCCGCGAGAATTACCGTCTGCGTGGCGGCGCCTGCGTACGTGGGCGACGATCTCGCCCACGCTCGCGACCAGTGCCGATGGTTCGGCGGGATGGTCGGCAACCACGTGGCCGACCTCGTCACCCGCTACGGCGAGAGCGGCGCGGTGCCGGCCGAGCTCACCGGCTACATCAAGGGTCGCGAGGGCTACGACTACAGCCACCACGGCAAAGCCGGGAACCGGACGACGGACTTCGTACCCGACGAGGTCGTCGATCGCTTCTGCCTGCTCGGCCCACCGTCGGCGCAGCTCGAACGGCTGGCCGGCTTGCGTGAGCTGGGCGTGGACCAGTTTGCGGTGTACGCCATGCACGACGCCGTGGACGCGACGCTGGAGGCGTACGGGACGGATGTGATTCCGCGCCTGCAGGGCGGACGTCGGTAGGCCGCGGCACACACCGCCCGCCTGCCGCGGCCCTCGACCAGCTCGCCGGGCCGGGGCGATGACGCCCGCGCTCCGGGTTGGACAGCACTGCGAGCGTGGCGGCACTGCTGTGGCGACGACCGTGGTGGCAACTCGAATGGTCACTGCGCCGTTCGCGCCGATCGCGACATCGTGTCCTGGCAGACGCGCCATCGTTGAACGTCTCCACGAGTGAGTCGGCACGTCAGCGCACATTCGCGCGTCCCGACGTGCCGACTCGCGCCAGTTTGTAGCGACTCGCGCGCCAGTGTGTAGCGACTCGCGCGCAAGTCCGTAGCGACTCGCCGGAACGGTCAGGCGAGGCCGTTCTGCGAGAGCCAGTTCTTCGCCACCGTCTCCGGGCTGGGTTTGGCGTCGCTCGCGGCCTCGGCGTTCAGCGCCGTGAGGTTCTCGGTCGTGAGCCGCGACGAGATGTCGTTCAGCGTCGTGGTCACGACCTCCGTCGCCTTGGCCTTGTTGATCAGCGGCACGACGTTCTGGGCGGCGAAGTTGTTCTTCGGGTCCTCGAGGACGACGAAGTCGTTCGTCGGGATCGCGGCGTCGGTCGTGAAAAGGTTCGCGGCCTGCACGTCGTTGTTCTTCAGCGCTGCGACCGTCAGCGGGCCGCCGGCGTCCAGGGAGCGGTACTCCTTGAACGTGCAGTTGTAGGTCTCCTGCAGGCCCGGGATGCCGTCGGGCCGGGTCTGGAACTCCGGCGGGCCGCCGAAGACGAGCTGGCCGCACTGGGGTCCGAGGTCCTCGACCGAGCGGACGTTCAGCCTGGTGGCCGTCTCGCGCGTGACGACGACGGCGTCCTTGTCCTCGGCCGCCGACCGCTCCAGGACCGTCAGGTTCTGCGGGACGGCGCCCTGCAGCGCGGTGTAGACCGCATCCGGCTCGGTCGCCGTCGCCGCTTTGTCGAAGTACTGCAGCAGCACCCCGGTGTACTCCGGCATCAGGTCGATGGAGCCGTCCTGCAGACCGGGGATGTAGGTCTCCCGGCTGCCGATGTTGAGCCGCTTCTCGACCGTCACGCCCTTCGCCTGCAGCGCCTGGGCGTAGATCTCCGCGAGGATCTGGCTCTCGGTGAAGTTCGCCGACCCGACGACGATGGTGTCGGTCGGGGCGGCGGACCCCGTGGCGCCGCCGGAGCCACTCGCCAGCGGGTCACTCCCGCCCCCGCAGGCAGCGAGAACGAGAGCGGCCGCGGCGAGGGCGGCGGTACGGGCGAACAGGGCGGGTTGTCGCATGGCGGGGAGGTCCTCCGGATCTTCTCATGCCGCTCGTGCGGCGTCGGGAGTCTTGGTGGGCACGAGCCGCAGCCGGCGCGGGGCCGGCGCCTGGCGCAGTCCCGGGGAGACGAGCAGCTTCTGCACCCCGGCGAGCAGCAGGTCCAGTGCGATCGCGAGCAGGGCGACGAGCACGGAGCCGGCGATCATCTGCGGGAAGTCGCGCACGGCGAGCCCGTCGATGATGAACCGGCCCAGGCCCCCGAGCGCCACGAAGGCCGCGATCGTCGCGGTCGACACGACCTGCAGCACCGAGCTGCGTACCCCGCCGGTGATCAGCGGGAGCGCATTGGGCAGCTCCACACCGAAGAGCACGTCGCGCCCGCGCATGCCCATGCCGCGCGCCGCGTCGACGATGGCCGGGTCCACGTTGCGGATCCCGGCATACGTGCCGGCGAGGATCGGTGGTACGGCAAGGATGACCAGCGCCGTGATCGGGCCGAGCAGGCCGAGTCCGGTAGCTCCGACGAGCAGGACGAGCAGGCCCAGCGTCGGCAGCGCACGCAGCCCGTTCGCCAGACCGACGGCGAGAAACCCGCCGCGGCCGGTGTGCCCGATCCACGCGCCGAGCGGGACCGCGATCACCAGAGCGATCAGCAGCGTCAGCGCGACGTAGCCGAGGTGCTCGACGAGCCGGGCCGGGATGCCCTGGGAGCCCGACCAGTGCGCGGGGTCGAGCAGGTAGCTGAAGACGTTCACGCGCGCCCCTTCGCAGGCCGGCCGACGCGGTCCCACGGGGTGAGCGCCCGTCCCAGCAGCAGGAGGAGCCCGTCGACGACCAGTGCGATGAGCAGCACGAGGACGATCCCGGTGATGATCTCCTGGGGGATGTCGCGCTGGAAGCCGTCGGTGAACATCCGGCCGAGCCCGCCGAAGCCGATGACCGCTCCGACCGTGACGAGGCTGATGCTCGACACGGCGGCGACCCGAAGCCCGGCCAGCACGACGGGGACCGACAGCGGCAGCTCGACCGCGAGAAAGCGGCGCAGCGGCGTGTACCCCATTGCGGTCGCCGCGTTCACGACCACGGGCGAGACCGCGCTGAGACCGTCCGCGACGGTGCGGACCAGCAGCGCGACGGTGTAGATCGTCAGCGCGACGATCACGTTGATCGGGTCGAGGATCCGCGTGCCGAGCAGTGGGGGCAGCAGGACGAACAGCGCCAGCGACGGCACGGTGTACAGCAGCCCGGAGACGTTGATCGTGAACGTCCGTCCCAGCCGGGTGCGGTTGGCCAGCCAACCCAGCGGGATGGCCAGCACGAGGCCGATGACCACCGGTACCAGCGCGAACCACAAGTGCTCGAGCGTGAGCTCGCGGATCAGCTCCAGGTTTCCCAGGACCCAGGTCACTAGGCGGCCTCGTCCCGTCGGGCGGCGGCCAGCGCGTCCAGCACGTCGTCCGCGGCGACCGCACCGACCGCGCGGCCGTCGTCGTCGATCGCGACACCCTGACCCGACGGGGACGACAGCGCAGCATCAAGCGCGCTGCGCAGCGAGCCGGAGGCGACCTCGTAGAGCGAGCCACCGGGCACGAGGTGCTCGACGTCGACGGCCGCACCGCCCCTGCGGTCGTGGTGCCAGCCCAACGGCCGGCCGTCGTCGTCCAGGATCAGCGTCCAGCCCTGCTCGGTGCGCTCGCCGGACCGGGCCGTGCGGAGCGGGTGGAGCGGCATCGTCTTGGACGACAGGAACGACAAGCCGCGGTAGCCCCGGTCGCGGCCCACGAAGTTGTCGACGAAGTCGTCCGCCGGGCGAGCGAGGAGCACACCGGGCTCGTCGTACTGCGCGAGCCGGCCGCCGACGCGGAACACCGCGACCCGGTCGCCGAGCTTCACCGCCTCGTCGATGTCGTGGGTGACGAAGACGATGGTCTTGCCGAGCTCGGATTGCAGCTTCAGCAGCTCGTCCTGCAGGCTCTCCCGGACCACGGGGTCGACGGCGCTGAACGGCTCGTCCATGAGCAGCACGGGCGGATCGGCGGCGAGTGCGCGAGCGACCCCGACGCGCTGCTGCTGACCGCCCGACAGCTGGGTCGGGTAGCGCTCGGCCATCTCCGGGGTGAGGCCGACGGTCTGCATCAGCTCCAGCGCCCGCTCGCGCGCCTTCTTCCGGTTCCAGCCCAGCAGCAGCGGCACCGTCGCGATGTTGTCGACGATCGTGCGGTGCGGGAACAGGCCCGCCTGCTGGATGACGTAGCCGATCCCGCGGCGCAGCTCGGCCGCGTCGGTCTGCATCACGTCGCGGCCGTTCACCAGGATCGTGCCCTCGGTGGCGTCGATCATCCGGTTGACCATCCGCAACGAGGTGGTCTTCCCGCAGCCGGACGGCCCCACGAAGACGGTGATCCCACCATCCTCGACCTGCAGGTCGAGGTCGTCGACGGCGACCGTGCCGTCCGGGAAACGCTTGGTCACGCCCCGGAACTCGATCATCCGGGCGACCTCCCTGATCAACGACAGCGCCTCGCCGGCCGTCGCACCGGGGTGGAGATTAACCCGATCGGCCGCGCGGGACCTCTTCAGAGGGCGGTCGTTACCGCACCGCGACGCTTCAGCGAGAGCCGTTCGAGCAGCTAGGAGCCGCGGACGGCGGCCTCGCTCACCGCGGCGGCGACCGTCGGGGCTACCCGCGGGTCGAAGGGGCTGGGCACGATCCGGTCCGGCGCGAGGTCGTCCGCGACGACGGAGGCGATCGCGTCCGCCGCGGCGAGCTTCATCGCCTCGGTGATCTGCCGAGCGCCCGCGTCGAGCGCGCCGCGGAACACCCCCGGGAAGGCCAGCACATTGTTGATCTGGTTCGGGAAGTCGCTGCGCCCGGTGGCGACGATCGCGGCGTGCCGTGCGGCGACGTCCGGGTGCACCTCGGGGTCCGGGTTGGACAGGGCGAAGACGAACCCGCGCGGCGCCATGAGGGTCAGCAGCTCCTCGGGGAGCCGGGCGCACGACAGGCCCACGAACACGTCGGCCCCAGCCAGGGCCTCGGCCGGGCCACCCGCGATCCGCCGCGGGTTGGTCACCTCGGCCAGGGCGGCCTTCTCCCCGGTGACGCCCGCCCGCTCGGGCACGAGCACGCCGCGGGAGTCCAGCACGACCACATCGCGTGCCCCGGCGGCGAGCAGGATCCATGCGCACGCCACTCCCGCAGCGCCGGCGCCCGAGATCACCACCCTCAGGTCGGCGAGGTCCCTGCTCGCCACCGTGCACGCCCCGCGCAGCGCGGCGAGCAGGACGATCGCCGTCCCGTGCTGGTCGTCGTGCATCACCGGGCAGTCCAGCGCCTGGACCAGCCGACGCTCCAGCTCGAAGCAGCGCGGCGCCGCGACGTCCTCGAGGTTCACCGCACCGAAGCTGGGCCGCAGTCGCACCAGTGTCTCGACGATCTCGTCGACGTCGGTGGTGTCGAGCACCAGCGGGATCGAGTCGAGCCCGCCGAAGGTCTTGAACAGCGCGGACTTGCCTTCCATGACGGGTAGCGCGGCACGCGGGCCGACGTCGCCGAGGCCGAGCACCGCGGTGCCGTCGCTGACCACCGCGACCAGCCGCTGCGCCCACGTGTAGCGGGCGGCCAGCGCGGGGTCGGCAGCGATCGCCCGGCTCACGTGAGCGACACCCGGGGTGTAGGAGATGGCGAGGTCGCGGTCGTCGCGCAGGGGCGTGGTCAGGCCGGTGGCGAGCTTGCCGCCCCGGTGCGCGGCCATAA
>JAQSWF010000051.1 GCA_029266775.1 Pseudonocardia sp. | reverse complement strand
CAGCTTGCCGTCGGGCCGCCAGCGGCCGTGGTCACCGCCTCTGTACAACCGCCGGCCGGGCCGATGGGGGTCGGTCAGGTAGGCCTGGCGGGTGCGCTCGGGGTCGTTGACGTAGCCGCGGCCGACACAGACCCCGGAGAACACGATCAAGCCGGGGGCGCCAAGCGGCACCGGGTTCAGGTGCTCGTCCACGACGCGCACGGACACGTTCTGCACCGCCGGCCCGAGCGGCATCCGGTCTCCCATCGGGGGTTCGTGCATGACCTCGTGGTTCGTGTCGTCGGAGGTCTCGGTCAGGCCGTAGGCGTTGACGAGCGTGGTCCCGGGTCGGGCGACGAAGAAGCGCTGTGCCAGCTCGACCTTCAGCGCCTCGCCCGTGGCCGACACGCAGCGCAGGGCGGGGAGCGCGGGGATGCTGCTCGAGGAAGGACAGCAGGACCTCGAGGTACGACGGCACCACCTGCAGGACACCGACCCGGGCGTCGTCGATCGTGTCGACGAACCGGCCGGCGTCGAGGATGGCGTCCTGCTCGACGAGCACGGTCCGCCCGCCGACCAGGAGCGCTGACACCAGCTGCCACAGGGAGATGTCGAAGCACTGCGGCGCGACCTGCGCGATGACCTCGCCCTCGGCGATACCGAGATCGTCGATCTTGGCCTGGAGATGGTTGAGCATCCCGGCGTGCTCGCACATCGCGCCCTTGGGCTCGCCGGTCGACCCGGAGGTGAAGTAGATGTAGGCGAGCTGGTCGGCGGCCACCGGGACGCCGAGGTCGCCGTCGGCGTGGCCCTCGGCCAGGGCGTCGTCGATCAGCAGCCGCGCCACGCCCGGCAGCTCGTCGAGCGCCTTGTCCAGCGTGGTGGTGCTGCCCGGTTCGGTCAGTACCAGCGTGCAGTCCGCCCGCGACAGCGTGGTCGCGATGCGGTCGGCCGGGAAGTGCGGCTCGATCGGCAGGTAGACCCCGCCGGCCTTGAAGATCGCGAGGACGGCGGCCATCCAGTCCAGGTTGCGCTCGGTCACCACGGCGACCACACCCTCGCGGCGGAGGCCGCGCGCCTGCAGCGCCCGGCCGAGCCGGTTCGCGCGGGCGTTGAGCTCGCGGTAGCTCCACTGCCGCGAGCCGTGAACGGCCGCGACGGCGTCGGGATGGCAGCGCACCCGGTCCTCGACCAGCTCGTGCAGCCGCCGGTCCGGCAGCTCCCGGCGCGGACCGGCGAGCCCGTCGAGCTGGAAGCGCAGCTCCTCGGCCGACAACAGGCTCTGCGGCCCGTGCTCCGCGTCCGGATTGGCGACGATCAACTCGAGCGCCCTGAGGTGGTAGCCGGCGATTCGGGCGGCGGCGTGCGTGTCCAGCACGTCGGTGCGGTACCGCAGGTGCAGGACGACGTCGTCGCCGTCGGTCCAGAGCCTGAGCCGCAGTACGGCGTCCTCGCTGAGCGGACCATCACCCGCCGGGTCGAACAGCGTCTCGAGCCTGGGAGTGTCCGGAAAGCCATTTTCCGGACGACACACGTCGGGAAAGTGGCTTTCCGGACGAGCGGCGGCGACCACGAGCTCCCGCCACGTCGCGGGCGCGGTGGTGAGTGGGCACGGCAGCATCCGCCCACCACGGACGTAGCCGGTGACGACCTCGCGCTCGCCGGAGAGCGCGGCCAGCACCTTCGCGTGCGCTGCGAGCAGCACCGCGGTGATCGGCACGCCCGCCTCGTCGGCGAGCCGGCGCAGCCCGGCAGCGACGGCGGCCGGTACGGCCGCGTCGTGCACCGCCTCGCCAGCCAGAGGGGCGAGCGTCCACCGCGGGATCGTCGTCATGGCAAGTGTTCCTCCGTCCGTTGTCACGGCATCTCGCCGGCCGGGTTGCCGCCCCAGTGCGCATGCGGCGGAACCTCCTCGCCCTTCATCAGGAAGGAGTCGGTGGCGATCACCGCGCCGTCGCCGATCCGGACGCCGTAGTGGATGAGGGCGCCAACGCCGAGCGTCACGCCGGCGCCGAGCACCGTCCGATCCGACTTGAACGCGCCGTCCTCTTGGGAGTGGCACCAGACCGAGCTGCCGGCGTTGAGCGTGCAACCGTCACCGATCCGGACGAGCCGCCGCTCGGTCAGGAGGGTCCCGTCGTCGAACACCCGCCGTCCGATGCGGACGCCCAGCACCCGCAACACACAGGTCTTGAACGGGGTGCCGTTGAACACACCTGCCTGCGCGACCGTCTTCCAGTACCGCTCGTGCCACCAGAAGTAGGGGTCGTAGATCGAGCAGATGCGGGGGCTGAGCGACTGGAACGCGAGCGCCGCGCGCTCGACGAACACGCCGTACGCGAGCCCGCACGGGACCGCGACGACAAAAGCCACTACGACCGCCGCGTCCCCGAAGCGGCCGTACAGCGTGCCGGCGAGCACCGCGATCAGCGCCAGGAGGAAGGTGCCCATCCACCGCGCCAGCAGCGTCACGCCGACGGTGCGCAGGTTGTACCGGTTCTTCGCCGCAAGCCGCAGCCGCTTCGCCTCGCCGTTGAGCTGTTGGTCGACCGAGGCGTCCCGCTCGACGGAGCGCGGGATCTCGAAGGGCGGCGACCCGAGCAGGCCGACGCCCTCGCGGACCAGGCCGTCGACCGGGACCATCACCTTGGTCGCGAGCAGGCAGTTGTCCCCGGTGCGGCTCTGCGCCGGGTAAGCGATCTCGTTGCCGAGGAAGTTGCGCGCCCCGATCGACGTGCGGATCACGCGGAAGGACGTGGACGAGTACTCCGCGTTGTTGACCGACAGCCCGTCGGCGACCATCGTCCCGGTACCGATCGAGACCAGGTACGGGTTCTCGTGCGCGTCCGCTGGCCGAAGTTCGAACCGGTCTGCTCGACGCGGTTGAGGTCGTACCCGACAAGGCGCTGATAGCCGACGATGTAGGAGCTGTCCCCGAGCAGCGCATTCAGGAAGTTCCGGTTGGTCAGGCGCGCAATGGTGCGGTGGATCCAGTAGCGCACGCCGTAGAGGCGGTAGACGCGACCAGGTCGGATGGCGAGTGCGATCAGTCGAGGCACGGTGGCCACGATGAGCAGGCCGCCAACGACGCCGCCGAGGACCAGCAGGAATGAGCCGAGCAGCGCCTCGGCCACCATGCCGCCAACGCCGTGAGCCGTCACCCAGGCGTCCACGAACGCCGACAGCCGGGGGAACACCGCGAGCACGATCGCCACCCCGCCCGCGATCATCGGCAGGTAGAGCAGCACCACCGCCAGCAGCTGCATCAGGCCGTACACGGCCCGCCGGACGCTGCCGCAGCGAACCGGTCCGACCGTCCGGAAGTCCACGTGGGTGCGCTGCGCGGGCGACCCGTGCCAGCGCTCGCCCGCAGGCACGGCCTGACCGGTATGCAAGGCCGACCGGTGGCCGAGCTGCGCGCCATCGCCGAGCGCGGTGTCGATGTCGAGCACCGTCGACTCGCTGGCCAGGACGTCGCGGCCCAGCATGACCCGGCCGGTCTGGATCACGTCCGCGTGCGCGCGATAGCAGGCCATGGACACGTCCTTGCGCACGACCGTGCCCGCGCCGATGGTGAGCAGGTCCGTGCACACGGGCAGTGACCGCGACAGGATGACGACGCCGCGCCCGATCTTCGCTCCCACCGCCCGCAGGTAGAGGACGTAGATCGGGGAACCGGCGAACAGCGCCAGTGGGCTCGTCCGGATCAGGGTCTTGACCAACCAGAAGCGGAGGTAGTGCAGGCTCCAGATACGGATCTGCTGAGGCCTCCACCGGCCGACGAGCACCCATTTGGCGACGATCGGCAGCGCGCAGGCCCCGACGAACGCCGCTCCGCCGAAGACCACCGAGCGCAGGTAGACATCGAGCACATCCGCGCCCGCGGAGATCCACGCGTAGGCGCGGGCCGCCACCAGCGCGGGGAGCGCGGTCAGGCCAATCAGGACGAGGAGCTGCAGCGCTCCACAGGGGACGTACCTCGGCGTGCCGACCGGGGCCGGCCGCTCGATCGGCACTGGCCGTGCCACAGGCGCCGGCACCGGTGGCCTGGCCGTGGGGATGGGCGCTGCGGCGACCGGCGCGAACGCGACGGCCAGGGTCGCGATCGTGGGGTGCCGGTAGACGTCCTTCATGGACACGGTTGGCAGGTCGGGGCGCTTGCGGACGCGGGCGCAGAACCGGGCCATCACCAGCGAGTCGGCGCCGAGGTCGTCGAAGAAGTTCGCGTCGGGTGGCACCTGGTCGAGCTGCGCGACCTCGGCGAGCAGGGCGGCCAGGGCCTGCTGCGTCGCGGCCGACGCGGGCCGGGGCCGACGCGAACCGGGCTCGGTCGCCACCTTGCCGGCAGTGAGGGAGCCTGCGGCACGGGCGCCGGCAGGGCGGCGACGAGCGCGGCGGCCAGGCCGGCGACCGTGGGGTGCCGGTAGACGTCCTTCATCGACACGGTTGGCAGGTCGGGGCGCTTGCGGACGCGGGCGCAGAAGCGAGCCATCAGCAGCGAGTCGGCGCCGAGGTCGTCGAAGAACGCCTCGGGGGGCACCCGGTCGACGCGCACGACCTCCGCCAGCAGCTCGGAGAGCGCCTGCTCGATCGAGGCGGGCCCGATGACCGGCGGCCTCTCGACAGTGATCGTCATGGTCAGGCCACCCGCATCCCGGCGGTCACCACATCGGGCAGCAGCACGTCGTCGCCGTACAGGCCCGTCAGCCAGTTGCTCTGGTACAGCGTGTCGAGGTACGCCCAGGTCAGGGGCGATCGCGACTGCGGTCAGCTGGTGCGCATCGTGGTGGTCCAGCCAGCCCGCCGCGCCGCTGATCACCGTGCCGGTGGACCCGCCGAACAGGAACCCCGCCCGAGCCAGGCGATGGCACGCCCGAACGGTGTCGGGCTCCTCGACGTGGATCACCTCGTCCACGTACGTGTCGTCGAGCAGCGGCGGGCGGACGCTGGTGCCAAGCCCGGGGATCATCCGGCGGGACGGGGCGCCGCCGAAGGTGACCGAGCCGACGCTGTCGACCGCGACCACCCGCACCGGCCGATGCCACGCGCGGAACCAGCGTGCGCAACCCATGAGGGTCCCGGTGGTGCCGGCCCCGACGAACAGCACGTCCAGCTGGGGGAACTGCCGCGCGATTGCGGGCGCCGTCGTCCGGTGGTGGGCCTTCCAAGCCTGCGGGTTCGTGTATTGGTTCAGCCACACGTACCGGTCGTTCGAGGCGCACAGCGCGCGGACGTAGTCGAGGCGCGCGCCGAGCAGGCCGCCGTCCGGGGTCGGCTCGACGATGATCTGCACCTGGCTGCCCAACGCCTCCATCAGGCGGCGGGTCGACAGGTTGCAGCGTGAGTCGGTCACGCACAGGAACCGGTAGCCCTTGCTCGCGGCGATCACGCTCAGCGCCACACCCAGGTTCCCCGACGACGACTCGACCAGGATCGAGCCCGGGCGCAGTGCCCCGGTGCGTTCGGCCGCCTCCACCATCTCGACCGCGGCCTTGAGCTTGACCGACCCCGCGAAGTTGAACCCCTCGCATTTGAGGAAGAGCGGGTGCCCGAGCGTCGCCCGCAGGTCGATGTACAGGTCGTCCTCGTTGAAGTCCTGTGGCGCGCGGATGACGGTCACTTCTGTCCTCCTCTGGCGCGACGGCATGCGGCCGCCGTCCGTCCCCGGCGCAGCGCAGGGCGTACCCGCGATGCGTCGTGACGGGAGATGTCGTTGGTGAAGGAGTGACGGCGCCGGCGCGGCGCCGGAGAGCTAGATGAGCGACCCGGGTGTTGCCGCCGTGTGTGCTGCCGACCAGGTCACCGAGATCACCGAGCCCCTCTGACTGTTTCGTCCGGTGATGCAGACACGGGAGGTTCGGCGGGGACGCGGCCAGGGGTTGGGGGCGGTCGCCGACCTCACCCGATCGGCCTAAGTCAGCCTGCCCGATGGGGGCGCGACGGGTCTGGTCCCGGTGAGACCGAGGTCGGGCTGACAGTCACCGGGTGGGCGCAGCACGTGGCCCGAACGCGGTGAGGAACCGGTCGCGGAAGGCCTCCATCGGCCACACCGGGGTCTGCGGGCCGGGCGTGTAGCCGTCGGCCCACCCCCACGGCGAGATCCGGTCCAGCACCGCCCGGTCCCGGCTCACGATCGTGATCGGCACGTCGTGGCTCGCGTTTTCCCCGGTGATGATCGGCGCCGGCTGGTGGTCGCCGAGGAGGACGAGAACGAGGTCGTCGTCGCCGTAGGTCTCGGCGTAGGACAGGACGCTGGTCAGCGAGTACTCGATGGACGTGCGGTAGTCCAGACGCGACCGGCTGTCGTCGTACGGCGGGGCGTCGACGACCATCGGCGCGAACACCGAGCCATCGCCGACCGCGTCCCAGTCGACCAGGCGGGGGGTCGGCGTCCACGGGACGTGACTCGAGGTGAGGGCGAGCTCGGCCATGAGCGGCCCGCGATCCGGCCGTCCCCGTTCCATGCGCTCGAGCGCGGAGAGCACGTACTGGTCGGGCATGGGAGACCAGCTGAACGTCGGGCCGCGGTAGCCCAGGGTGCGGGCGTCGTGCACGCGGTCGAACCCGAAGAACTCGCCCTCCGGCCACGCCCGGTCGGTGGCCGGCATGAGCGCGGCCGTCTCCCAGCTCGCGCGCCGGAACGCCTGGGTGAGGGTGAGGCGGTCGCTGGCGACGAGGCTGCGGTAGCGCTGCTCGTTGTCGATGCGCAGCCCCGAGTAGAAAGTGGCGTGGGCCATCCAGCTGCCCCCGCCCGTCACAGGGGAGGTGAGCCAGCCGCTGCGGGCGGCGAACCCGGCGGCGCCGAGGCGGGCCGCCGCGGCGTCGAGCACACCGGTCACCTGCGGCGCGAACTGCGGATCCTCCACCGCACTGCGCCCGTAGCTCTCGACGAACGCGACGACGACGTCCTTGCCGCGCAGCGCGGTCAGCATTTGGTCGGGCGGGACGCCACGAAAGGCGTCGATCTTCGCCTGCGCGGTGAACTCCCGCTCGTCCCGGAGGCTGGCGGGCACCTGACGAGCCTTCTCGACGGCGAGCGCGGCCGTGCTCCGCGCCGCGACCGGAATCGGGCCGCCGTCTCGCCCGACGATCGCGAAGGCGGCCAGCCACGCCACCGCGAGCACCGCCACCGCGCGCAGTGCTGCAGTCCGGTGCCCCTCCACCAGCCGGGTCACGTGCAGGACCGCCCAGACCAGGACGACGAGGACGGCCACGGCCAGCACCACCACAGCCACCGTCGCGCCCAGCGCGCCCGTGCTCCCGTAGGAGTCGGAGAGGAACTCCTGGGCGTTGCCCAGCAGGACCCAGTCCAGCACGGGGTCGAACGGGCGGGCGAGCACCGCCAGGAACCCCATGTCGAACAGCTTCAGGAGCACCAGCACCCCGATCAGCGCGCCGCCCGCTGCCGCGGCCACCCGCCGCGTCCGGGCGGGGAGCGCGAGCAGGAGCGCGACGCCGAGGAGCCCTTCCACCGGGATGCGAAGGAAAGCGGCCGGGCCCAGCTGGTTGACATCCCGCGGCGCCACCAGAGCGAGGAACACGAGCAGGCCGGCCAGCGCGGTGACCACCGCGGCCGTCACCCGCCCCTTGCCGCACTTCGGAGCCATAACGCGCTTCCGGAGCGCCGCCAACAGCGCTATGGCTCCAAAGTGCGGCGACCGGCGCAGGCGCGTCGTCGCCTCCCGTATGGCTTTCCTCACGCGCGGGCGTGCCGCCACAGCCAGGCAACGCTGCGCCCGAACGACCAGCTCAGAGCCCCGAGCGCCGCTCCGACCAGCGCAGCCGTGCCGGGGGCCGGCAGCAGCTGCGACGACGCCACGAGCAGGACGATCCCTTGCGCCGCCGCGACGACCTTCGCGCCGGAGCGCGTCGGGAGGCTCGCCCGCATCCACGGCAGCGCCCAGCTCGCGACCACGAAGGCGTAGCGCATGGCGCCGATCACCAGCGCCCACGGGCCGATCAGCGTCGCGACGTAGATGCTCAGCACGAGCACGAGGAACGCGTCGACCTCCATGTCGAAGCGCGCGCCCAGCGCCGACGCCGTGCCGGTGCGCCGCGCGACCCGCCCGTCGGCGGCGTCGAGGGCCAGCGCAACCGAGGCGATGACGATGAGGGTGGCCGCGGGGACCGCGGCTCCGGCAAGGCCGCCCGCGACGAGCGCGGTCACGCCGGCGACGAGAGCTGCGCGACCGAGGGTGACCAGGTCGGCCGGACCGAGGGTGGTGGTCCCGGCTCGCCGGGCCGCCCTGGCCAGCAGGTGGTGGATCCCGGCGGCGTAGGTCAGGCCGGCCAGCCATCCGACCGGGCCGAGGTCGACGCTCGCGGCCAGCGCGGCGAGCAGGGCGACCTGCCCGCCCGACGCGATCGCGAGCTGCCGGTCGATCGGGGCGGAGCGGGTCGTCGAGGTCGCGAGGGGCGCTAGGGGCACTGCCACATCCGTTCCACGTATCGAGTGGGATGGCGGTTCACCCCGATTCTGGAGGCATGACATGGATCACATCGCGCGGGCCTACTGGCTCCGCAGACCGGGCGAGGGCGAGATCCGCACCGTTGCCCTTCCCGAGCCCGGGCCGGACGACGTGGTGGTGCGCACGCTGGCGTCGGGGGTGAGTCGCGGCACCGAGACCCTCGTCTTCCGCGGCGGTGTGCCGGCGAACCAGGCCGCGAGTATGCGGGCGCCGTTCCAGGAGGGCGAGTTCCCCGCGCCGGTCAAGTACGGCTACCTCAACGTCGGCCTCGTCGAGCAGGGTCCTTCCGAGCTGGTCGGGCGACCCGTCTTCTGCCTCTACCCCCACCAGACCCGCTACGTGGTGCCGGCCTCTGCGGTGGCCCCGGTGCCCGACGACGTGCCGCCCGAGCGCGCCGTGCTCGCCGGCACGGTCGAGACCGCGGTGAACGCGCTGTGGGACGCGGCCCCGCGGATCGGCGACCGGATCGCCGTGGTCGGAGCCGGGATGGTCGGCTGCAGCGTCGCGGCGGTGCTCGCCGGCCTGCCGGGCGCGCAGGTCCAGCTCGTCGACGTCAACCCTGCCCGCGCCGCGGTCGCGGAGGCGCTCGGCGTCGGCTTCGCCCTGCCCGAGCTCGCCGCCGACGACTGCGACCTCGTCGTGCACGCAAGCGCGACCGAAGCCGGGCTGACGCGGTCGCTGGAGCTGCTCGGGCACGAGGGGGAGGTCGTCGAGCTCAGCTGGTACGGCGACCGCCGCGTGGCCGTGCCGCTGGGCGAGTTCTTCCACATGCGCCGACTGGCGGTCCGTAGTAGCCAGGTGGGCACCGTCGCTCCCGCGCGCCGCGGGCGCCGGAATGGTTGCGACCGGCTGGCGCTGGCGCTGCGCCTCCTGGCCGACCCGCGGTTCGACGCACTGGTCACCAGCGAGGCCGCCTTCGACGATCTGCCGGAGGTGATGGCGAGTCTGGCCGACGGTGAACCGTCCGCGCTCTGCGTGCGTGTCACCTACGACAGCAGGTGAAGGAAGGGTCGGGGTTCGGTGTTCTCCATCACGGTGCGTGACCACGTGATGATCGCCCACAGTTTTCGAGGCGACGTTTTCGGCCCGGCCCAGCGGCTGCACGGGGCGACGTACGTGGTGGACGCGACGTTCCTCCGGCCCGGGCTGGACGACGACAACATCGTCGTCGACATCGGGCTGGCCACGACGGAGCTGCACGCGGTGCTTGCCGATCTCAACTACCGCAACCTCGACGACGAGCCCGCCTTCGCCGGCGTGAACACCTCGACGGAGTTCCTCGCCAAGGTCGTTGCCGACCGGCTCGCCGAGCGGGTGCTCGCAGGCGCGCTGGGCGAGGGCGCGCGTGCGCTCACCGGGATCACCGTGGTGCTGCACGAGTCGCACGTCGCCTCGGCGAGCTACGAGCGGGCGCTGTGAGAGCGGCAGTAGCCCTGCGCCCGGTGCACGTGGTCGTTCCTGCCGGCATCGACGACCCCGCCGCGCCGAGTGGCGGCAACCGCTACGACCGGCACGTCTGCCGTGGGCTGCCGGACGCGGGGTGGGCCGTGCACGAGCACGCGGTCGCCGGGGGCTGGCCCCGGCCGGACGCCGTGGCCCGCGAGGCCCTCGCCGGTGCGCTGGCCGCCGTGCCCGACGGCGGCGTCGTGCTCGTCGACGGGCTCGTGGCCTGTGGCGTGCCGGAGGTCGTCGTCCCCGCGGCGCGCCGGCTCGCGCTCGTCGTCCTCCTGCACCTGCCGCTCGGCGACGAGGCCGGAGCCGCTCCCGAGCTGGTCGAGCGCGAACGGGCGACGCTGAGGGCGGCGAGCGCGGTCGTCGCCACGAGCCCGTGGGCCGCCCGCCGGCTCGTCGCGCTGCACGGGCTCCCCGCGGACCGCGTCCACGTCGCGAAGCCCGGCGCGGACCCGGCACCGCTGGCCACGGGCACGGACGGCACGCTGCTGCGCAGCGTCGGGGCGGTCACGCCGACGAAGGGCCACGACCTGCTCGTCGCGGCGCTCGCCGCCGTCCGCGACCTGCGGTTCCAGTGCGAGCTGGTCGGACCGCTCGAGCGTGACCCAGGGCACGTCGCCGCGGTCCGGCAGGCGATCGCCCGGCACGGGCTCGGCGACCGGATCCGGCTTCGGGGTCCGCTCGCTCCGGCGGCGCTGGACGAGGCCTACGCGACGACGGACCTCCTGGTGCTGCCGTCGCGCGCCGAGGCGTACGGCATGGTGGTCACCGAGGCGCTCGCCCGCGGGATCCCGGTGCTCGCCGCGGACGTCGGCGGGGTGGCCCAGACGCTCGGCACGGCCCCGGACGGGCGGATTCCCGGGGTCCTGGTGCCACCGGGCGACCACGCCAAGCTCACCGCGGCTCTGCGACGCTGGCTGAGTGAGCCGGATCTGAGGGCGCGGCTGCACGACGCCGCCCGCGCACGGCGCACAACACTCGACGGATGGGAGGTGACGACCCGATGCCTGGCTGCAGTACTGAGTCGACTAGCTCTGGATCAGCTGCCTGGAACGCCCGCCTGAGCACCCCGGGCTCCCCCGTCTGCGCGCCGGACTGGCTCGCGCTGCGGGAGCCGGCCGACGCCGCGGCCCGCTCGCCGGAGCTGGCGGCGACGCTGGCGTCGCATTTCGTCTCGCCCACCACGGACACGCGTCCGGTCGTCATCCGGGATCTCGGGTGCGGGACCGGCTCGCTGAGCCGCTGGCTCGCCGGGCGCCTCCCCGGACCGCAACGCTGGGTGCTGCACGACCGCGACCCGGGCCTGCTCGAGCGCGCCCTCACCGCGATGCCGGCGCGGGCCGCCGACGGCTCCTCCGTCATGGCCGACGTTGCGGAGGGTGATATCACCGCGTTGTCCGCGGCCGATCTCGGCGGCACCGCGGTCGTTGCCGCCTCCGCCCTGCTTGACCTGCTGACCGCCGAGGAGGTCGACAACCTGGCCGCTGCCTGCGTCGAGGCCGGGTGCGCCGCGCTGTTCGGCCTCTCGGTCACCGGGATGGTCGCGATCACGCCACCCGACCCGCTGGACGGCCGCTTCGAGGCCGCGTTCAACGCGCACCAGCGGCGCCGCGCCGGCGGTCGTCGCCTGCTCGGACCGGACGCCGGAGACGCCGCGGCCGAGGCCTTCGCGCGGCGCGGTGCGGCGGTGACCACCCGGCCCAGTCCGTGGCGCTTCGGCGCGAACCAGGCCGAGCTGGCCGAGGAGTGGCTGCGCGGCTGGATCGCCGCCGCGTGCGACCAGCAGCCCGACCTCACCCGGCACGCGGACTCCTACCTGAACCGCCGGCTGGACGCGTGCGCCTCGGGCGCGCTGCGGGTCGTCGTCGGCCACCTCGACGTGCTCGCGCTGCCGGAGGCGTGATGCGACAGTTCTGGCCCCTGCTCCGGATGCTCGCCGGCGTCGCGATCCTCGCCGCGCTTGCCATGCGGCTCGGCACAGACGCTGTCGTCGCCGGGTTCCGCGCTATCACCATCGAAGCCGTGCTCGCCGCGCTCGGCCTCGGCCTGCTCACCACGGTCGTCAGCGCCGCCCGGTGGTGCCTGGTGGCCCGCGGGCTCGGCCTGCGGCTGCCGCTGGCCGTCGCCGTGACGGACTGCTACCGCGCGCTGTTCCTCAACTCCGTGCTCCCCGCGGGTGTGCTCGGCGACGTGCACCGGGCGGTCGGCTACGGGCGGCAGATCGGCGACGTGGGGCGCGGCGTCCGCGTGGTGGCGCTCGAACGGGTCACGGGCCAGGCCGCGGTGGTGTTGGTCGGGGTGGGCGTGCTGCTGGCCGCCCAGCCGAAGCTGCTGACCGCTGCGGCGGGCGGCCTGGTGCCCGAGCGTCCTCTCGCGGTGGCGCTGCTCCTCGCCCTGGCCGTCGCGCTGGTGGCGCTGGGGACGGTCGACGCGGGGCCACGCACGCGCCGGATCCGCCGCGCGCTGCGGGCGGGACTTGCCGATGCGCGCGCCGGCGTGTTCTCTCGGGGAATCTGGCCCGGTCTCGTCGCGCTGTCGGTCGCGGCGCTCGCCGGCTACCTCGCGCTGTTCGTCGTCGCTGCCCGGGCGGCCGGGTCCGTCGCCACGCTCGGCCAGCTACTCCCGCTGCTGGTACTCGGATTGCTGGCGATGGCCCTGCCGCTCAACGTGGGCGGCTGGGGTCCCCGGGAGGGGGTGACCGCTGTGGCTTTCGGCACGGCGGGGCTCGGGGCGACGCAGGGGCTCACCACCGCCGTCGTGTACGGGGTGCTCAGCCTCATCGCCTGCCTGCCTGGCGCCGTGGTGCTCCTCTTGCCGCGGCCCACACCGGCGGAGTTGCCGCCGGCACTTGTCGTGGAGGGGAGTTCTTGAGTGAACGACGTGCGCGCGATGGTCCGCGTGGTGTTGCCGACGCAGTTCGGTGAGTTCGGGGTCGCGGCGTTCGAGGTCCACGGCGGCTTGACCTACCTGGCGCTGGCCAAGGGCGATCTCAAGGACGGCACGCCGGTGCTGACCCGCCTGCACTCGGAGTGCCTGACCGGCGACGTGCTCGGCTCCTTGCGTTGCGACTGCGGCATTCAGCTGCGCCTCGCCCTGCGCCGCATCGCCACCGAGGGCCGCGGCCTGCTGCTCTACGCCACCGGCCACGAGGGCCGCGGGATCGGGCTGATCGACAAGCTGCGCGCGTACGTCGAGCAGGACGAGGGCGCGGACACCGTCGACGCCAACCTGCGGCTCGGGCTGCCGGTCGACGGCCGCACCTACGACGACGCCGCCGCGGTCATGCACGCGCTGGGCGTCGGCGCGGTGCGGCTGCTGACCAACAATCCGGACAAGGTGCGCGGCCTGCAAGAGTCGGGGATCACCGTGGAGGGCACCGAGCCGCTGCGCACCGCGGCACACAGCCGCAACGTCGGGTACCTGCGCACCAAGGAGCGCCGGCTCGGCCACCTCGACACGGCGGGCGCCGAGCTGCAGCGGGCCCCGTCACCCCCGCCGGACGCCGTCGCGCTGCTCGGCGACGTCCACGCCCCGGCCGGCCGCCCCTACGTCGTGCTCAAGTACGCCCAGACCCTCGACGGGCGCATCGCGACCGCCAGCGGGGACTCGAAGTGGATCAGCGGCGAGGAGGAGCGCACGGTATCCCACGCGCTACGTGCGGCGTGCGACGCCGTGATGGTCGGGGTCGGGACGGTGCTCAGCGACGACCCGCGGCTCGACGTCCGGCTCGTGGCCGGGGCCTCGCCGCTGCGGGTGGTCCTCGACTCCACCCTCCGCACCCCCTCGGACGCCCTCGTGTTCGGCGGCGACCCCGCCACCGTCGTGCTCACCACCGAGCGCGCCACCGCGGACGACCGCGCACGGGTCCGCGACGCCGGAGCCGGGGTGTGGACGCTGCCCTCCGGGCCAGGTGGCGTCGACCTGGCGTCAGCGCTGCGGGCGCTGCGCGAGTGCGGGGTCCGGAGCCTGATGGTCGAAGGCGGCGCCCGGGTGATCACGTCGCTGCTCGGCGCCGCGCTGGTCGACCGCGTCGTGGTCGGCACGGCCCCGAAGATCATCGGCTCCGGGCGGGAGGCCGTAGGGGATCTCGGCACGGTCAGGGTCGCGGAGGGCATCTCGCTGCACAACCGGCGCGTCCACCTGACGGCGGACGACATCGTTACCGCGTGGGATGTGGGGCAGGAAGGTGCTGAACAACTCCGCCCGTAGCGAGCGCCGCGCAGTAGGGCTGAGTTGTTCAGCGCGCTCCTAGTGTCCTGCGCCGGGAATCCGGTCAAGATATGAGGCGAGTCGTTCGAGGATCTCGTCGGCGGTCTTGGTCCAGACGAACGGCTGTGGGTTGTC
>JAQSWF010000252.1 GCA_029266775.1 Pseudonocardia sp. | reverse complement strand
TGATGGGCCGAGTGGTGCGGATACCAGCAGGAATAAGGCAATGCGCTCTCCGCTTCGGCGTGCCTACCGGATTGCTCGCCAGCGCGCGAGGAGCGTGTTGTTGATAGGCGTGCCGGCGAGCTGAATCTCGTGTCCAGCGGACTCGACCACCTTCCGGGAGGCGCCGATCCGCTTCGCCAGGTCGTTGCAGATGGCGTCGAATCCCGCGCTGTGCCCTCCGGACACGACGAGCTTGGGGAACGTCGCCGCCGCCAGCTCCTCAAGCGGCAGGTCGGGGTACCAGCCCGGGCGGCCGCGGCGGACCACGGGGACGAGGGGCAGCGCAGCGGCGAGGAAGTCCGGCGGGAACTCGTCGGGATTGCTGCCGACCGCCTTCAGGAAGCCGATGACCCACTGCTCGTCGGGGGTGTCCTGGTCCCACATGCGGCGGAGGTTGTCAACGAGCGCTCGCCCGGCGGGGTGGTGCTGACCGAGCGCGAATGCCGCCGGCTCGAGAAGGGCCACGGACAGGGTCGCCTCGGGACGGCGGGCGGCTGCGAAGAGGACACCGAGGCCCCCATAGGAGTGACCCACCAGATGCGCGCCGTCGCCCATGAGCACGGCGATGTCCTCTGCGTCGCGCAGGAAGTCCTCGCCCCCGGCTGCTGGGCTGCGTCCGCAGCCGCGGCGGTCCGGGGCCAGCAGGTGGAAGCCCTCGTCAGCGAGCGGTCGCTGGACCTGCCACTCCTCGGCCGCGGTTGCCAGCGAACCGTGTACGAGCACCACCGGTGTGCCGTCGCCCCATTCCTCCCCGTGGAGGTAGGTGGTTCGGCCTTCGGATCCTGTGAAGGTGGTGGGCATGGCGTGTTGTCCTTTTCCGTGGGTCATCAGGCGGCGGCTGACAGTGAGGCGAAGAAGTCCGGCACGGGCACCGTTCCGGCGAAGACGCCGAAGAAGCGACTGGTGAGGACCGGGTCGTCGCGCATGGCGTCGAACAGCTCGACCTCCTGCGCAGTGGGCGGGTCGAGCGCGGAGGTGGCGTAGGTGAACTCATACATCGGCATGACGGCGGCATTGCGCCGCCGCTCGTAGTCGGCGAGGGCGTCGTCGAATGGCCGACGTCCACTGAGTCCATCGTCCAGGGCGTCGGCGAGGAGCTCCGCGTGGTGGAAGGCGTCGGTGATGCCTTGAGCCGTGCACGGGTCCTTGAGGTAACCGGCGTCGCCGACTAGCGCCCATCCGGGCCCGTACGGACGGCGGAACCGGCTCGGCACGGCCGCTCCGATCCACCGGTCCTCGCGGCGGCTCCCGCGGAGCTGCTCAGCGAGCTGCGGCGCGATCTGGGCGATTGTGCGGTGGTAGTGGCCCTCGATGTCGTGCCGGACGGCGCGGTAGTCGTCGATGGCCCAGTTGACGGCCACCATGGTCAGGTCGTCGTTGGTCGGAATCGTGACCACCGAGCGGTACGGGCGTGGGTAGAGGGTGTTGACTCGGCTTGGCAGGCCGCTCCAGTAGGTGAAGTAGGTGCCCTGCCGTGCCGGGCGTTCCAGGTATGTGGGTGCGCCGACCTGGGCGGCGGTGGGGGAGCGCATGCCGTCGGCGCCGACCACGACGGTTGCCGTCGCGTTGACCGTTCGCCCGTTGCGGAGGTGGCCGCGGATGCCGCGGACCCGTGGCCCGCCGGCAGTGCCGTCGGAGGTGAGCAGCTCGTCGACGGTGCAGCCTTCCCATAGCTCCGCGCCCGCCTGGACCGCCGCGTTCACCAGGATCGTGTCGAGCACCATGCGGCGCGGCGCATACGCCTCCCGTACTCCGTCCGCCGCCGGCATCGCACCGGTCAGGGTGAACGGGCCGACGTCCATCACGGCCGTCGTCATCGCCGGGCACCCCGACGCGACGAGCTCGTCGAGCAGCTCCCAGCGCTTCAGCGCCGCGACCCCGGGCTGCCACACCAGATGGGTGGACAGTCGCAGGTCGCTGGGGAACGTGCTCCGGTCGACCAGCAGCACGCGATGCCCCCTGCGGGCCAGCAGCATGGCGGTGGACGCGCCGGCGCACCGGGCCCCCACCACGATCACGTCGCACATCGGCGTCCTCCGCTCGGTTGCCCCCCGTCGGGGCGTGATGGGTCGAGCGTGCGGCGTCGTGCTGACGCGCCGAGGTCGTCGCGCTGACGCGCGGGCGGTGCGAGACTGACGCCTCTCGTGCCGAGGGGTGGCCGACGATGATGTTCCGGGTGCTCGGTCCGCTCGAGGTCGAGGCCGACGACGGTCGGCTCTCCCTGCCCGGGCAACGGGCGCGGGCGCTGCTCACCGCGCTCCTGCTGGAGCCGAACTCGGTTGTGCCCGGCTACCGCCTGGTCGAGGCGTTGTGGGGCGAGGAGCCACCGGACGCCCCGGCCAACGCCCTGCAGCAGGTCGTCGCCCGGCTGCGGGCCCGACTCGGGCCGGTGGGCACGGCGATCGTCACCCGCCCGCCGGGTTACCTGCTGGTCGCCGACGCGACGTTCATCGACGCGCAACGCTTCGAGTCGGACTACCGCGCAGCTCGCGCCGTCTGGTCGACAGACCCGGCACGGGCGGGCGCGCTGCTCGACGACGCGCTGCGGTTGTGGCGGGGACCCGCCTTTGGCGAGTTCGCCGACGGGTTCGCCGCCGTGTCGGCCGCGCGACTCGAGGAGCTCCGGGTGTCGGCGCTCGAAGACCGGGCTGCGCTGTTCGTGCAGTCCGGCGCCGCGACGGACGCCATCGCGACCGCGCGCGAGGTGATGGCGCGCGAGCCGCTACGGCAGCGACCGGTTGAGCTGCTGATGCGCGCGCTGCACGCGGACGGCCGCCCCGGTGAGGCTCTCGAGGCCTTCCGCGCGTACCGGGCGCTGCTCGCCGACGAGCTCGGCCTCGACCCCGGCCCGGATCTGCGCGACGTCGAGGCGCAGATCCTGCAGCACGACCTCGGCACCGTGCGGGCGCAGCGGCCACCAGCCGTGCCGACCGCGCTGGCTGGGTGGCCCACGATCGACGCGCCGTCGAACCTGCCCGCCCGACTCACCTCGTTCGTCGGCCGCGAATCGGAGGTCGCCGAGGTCACGGCGCTGCTGGCAAAGACCCGCCTGCTGACGGTCACTGGAGCGGGTGGCACCGGGAAGACCCGCCTCGCCCTGGAGGTCGCGGCCGGCATCGCCGGCGAACATCCGGACGGGGCGTCCTTCGTCGATCTCGCGCCGGTCTCGGATCCCGCCCTGGTCGTCCCGACGATCGCCGCGGCGCTCGGGATCCGCGAGGAGGGCTGGGAACGACCGGTACGGCAAGCCCTCGACGAGCACCTCCGGCGACGACGGCTCCTGCTGCTGTTGGACAACTTCGAGCAGGTGCTGGAGGCGGCCCCCGTGGTCACGCAGCTGCTGGCGACGGCGGCCGGGCTGACGGTCCTCGTGACGAGCCGGGCACCCCTTCGCGTCCGCGGGGAGCAGGTCGTCCCGCTCGAGCCACTGGAGATCGCCCGTCCGGAACTCGTGTCGCCCGAGGATGTCGCGCGTGTCGAAGCCGTGGCCCTGTTCGCCGAGCGGGCCGCCGCAGCCGCGCCGCGGTTCGCCCTCACCACACAGAACGCGCGAGCCGTGGCGGACCTCGTCGCCCGCCTCGACGGCCTCCCGCTCGCCATCGAACTCGCCGCGTCCCGGTCTGCTGTCCTGAGTCCGGCGGCGATGTTGCAGAGGTTGGACCGTCGCGAGCCGCTGCTCGTCGTCGGCCCACGGGACCTCCCGGCCCGCCAGCAGACCCTGCGCACCGCGGTCGGTTGGAGCTACGACCTGCTGGCCGGCAGCGAGCGCACCCTGTTCCGCCGCATCGCGGTGCTGGCCGGCGGGTTCACGGCAGACACCGCCGCCGCGGTCTGCGATGGAGGTGGCGGC
>JAQSWF010000050.1 GCA_029266775.1 Pseudonocardia sp. | reverse complement strand
TTCTTGCACTCGGGGCACACCGGGGACCCCGGCTTGGGCGAGCGCGTGACCGGGAAAGTCTCGCCGCACAACGCCACCACCATGTTGCCCAGCACCGCGCTCTCGGCGATCTTCGACTTGAGCACGTAGTGGAACATCTTCGGGGTGTCGTCGCCCGTGGTGTCGGTGCCCTCGGGGCGGGTGTCGACGTCGGGCAGCACCTGGGTCGCCATGTCGTCCATGATGCCGCACGTGCCTGGCTCGTTCGACAGCACGGCGGAGGCCGCCTCACCCGTCGTCGCGTCCCTCGAGGTCGCGAACGCGCTCGCCGACGGGACGCCGGTCGTCGCCCTGGAGAGCACGCTCCTGGCTCACGGGCTCCCGGCGCCGCGCAACCGCACCGTCGCCGATGAGCTGGAGGCTGCCGTCCGCGTGCACGGCGCAGTGCCCGCGACCGTTGCGGTGCTCGACGGACGTGCCCGGGTCGGGCTGTCCCCCGCTGAGCTGGACCGCGTCTGCGGCGGGGGGTTGGCCAAGCTCTCGGTGCGCGACCTGGGGGTCGCCGTCGGCCTTCGCCGCGACGGGGCGACGACCGTGGCCGCCACCGCCGCGCTGGCGGCCGCGGCCGGGATCGCGGTCTTCGCGACGGGCGGGCTCGGCGGCGTCCATCGCGAGGCGCGGGAGAGCTGGGACGTCTCGGCCGACCTCGCCGCGCTCGCCGTCACGCCGGTGCTGGTCGTGTGCTCGGGGGTGAAATCCATCCTCGACGTCGCCGCGACGCTGGAGGTGTTGGAGACGGCGTCGGTGCCGGTGCTCGGCTACCGGACGGACGCCTTCCCCGGCTTCTACCGGCGCGACTCCGGCGTGCCGGCACCCTGGAGGGTCGACGACCCCGCCCAGGTCGCGGCGGTCTGGCGAGCGCACCGTGCGCTCCCCGCCGGGAGCGGGCTCGTGCTCGCCCAGCCCGTGCCCACCACCGACGAGCTCGACGCGGCCCTGCACGACCGGCTGCTCGCCGAGGGGCTGGACCTGCTGGCCGCCCGCGGTGTGCGGGGCAAGGACGTCACGCCGGCGCTGCTGCAGCACTTCCACGCGGCCAGCGCCGGCGCCAGCATGGCGACGAACCTCGCGCTGGTGCGGTCGAACGCCGAGCTGGCCGCCCGGGTGGCGGCGGCGCTCGCCCGATGAGCGCGCGTGGAGCGAACGTGGCTTTCGATACGTTGAACGCACCGAAAGCCACGTTCGCTCCATCTGGGGCGGCAGCACCGCGGGTCGTCGTGGTCGGCGACCTGGCCGTGGACGTCCTCGTCACGCCGTCGACGCCGCGGCGGCCCGGCGGCGACGTGCCCGCGCGGATCACGACGTGCCCGGGCGGCGCGGGCGCCAGCACCGCGACGTGGCTCGCCGCGCGCGGCATGGACGTGAGCCTGGTGACCCGCGTCGGCGACGACGCGGCCGGGCGGGCGGCGGTCGCGAACCTGCGCGCGGCGGGGGTGCGTCCGGTGGTGGCGATCGACGCGCAGGCGGCGACGGCGACGGTCGTGGTCCTCGTCGACGGCGCGGACCGGACCATGCTGTCCGACCGCCGCGCGGCTGCCCGGCTCTGCGTCGACGACCTGCCTCCGTTCGAGGGCATCGACCACCTGCACCTGTCCGGCTACGTGCTTCTCGACCCCGCATCAGGGCCGGCTGGCCGGGCTGCGCTCTCCGCAGCACGCGCGGCCGGCATCAGCACGTCGCTCGATCCGCAGACGACCGGCGACCTCGCGCCGGCGCACCTGCGGCTGATGCAGGGCGTCGACCTCCTGCTGCCCAACGAGGACGAGCTGGCCGCGCTGACCGGTTCCGCCGACCCGGCGTCCGCGACGACGCTGCTCGGCACGGTCGGTGCCGTCGCCGTGACCCGCGGAGCCGCAGGGGCGAGCTGGATCGACCCGGACGGTGTGCGATCGGTCGAAGCCCGCGCCGTCGCCGTCGTGGATCCGACAGGTGCTGGCGACGCCTTCGACGCAGGACTGATCGCGGCGCGGCTGACCGGAGCCGCTCCGGAAGCGGCGCTCGCCGCCGGATGTGCTGCCGCGGCAGAGGTGATCAGCCGGTGTGGTGCGCGTCCGGATGGGCCCCGTTGACATCAGGCCGGTCGACGACCATCCCGTCCACCACGACACCATCACCAGACGGGGCTGTGCCATCCGGCAAGCCGATCACGGGATGCGGCCGGGCCTCGAGCGCGGTGCGGTCCCCGCGGTAGCGGTTGACCTCCTCGCGCCGGCGCGGCAGCCGGTCGTTCGCGATCAGCACGGCCATCCAGGGCAGCGGGATCGACAGCACCAGCAGAGTCACCGCCACCCACGGCGTCTGGTAGAAGACGACCGCCAGCACCATGAACGGCACCCGCATCCCCATCATCACGGCATACCGACGCTTGCGCGTCGCGAGGTCTTCCTCGTACGACTTGGCTGCGTCGGTGATCAGAACAGGTTCGGCGGCGCCCGAGCGCTGTGGATGAGTCACTACTCGCTCCTCGCCGGTGCCGGGCCAGCCCGGTGTGCCCCGAGCCGGCGCGCGAGCACCTCCCAACCCATCGTGCCACCCGACGCCGACGTGCGCGCGCTCACCAGGAAGGGCCCGTCGGAGGAACCGCGGCTACCGCCGCGCGGCAGCGTTGCGTCCCGGTGCCCTCTCCCCCGCCGCCTTCTTCTCGGCCTTCGCGGCCTGTTTGAACTCGCGGACGCGAGCGAGCGACGCGGCGTCGACGACGTCGGCCACGGACCGGTAGGACCCCTCGTCGCCGTACGCGCCGGCGGCGTCCCGCCATCCGGACGGCGTCACCCCGCGCTGCTTGCCGAGCAGGGCGACGAAGATCTGCGCCTTCTGGGCGCCGAAGCCGGGCAGGGCGGTCACGCGCCGCAGCAGCGTGGCACCGTCCGGCACGTCCCGCCACAGCGCGCCCGCATCGCCGTCATAGCGCTCCACGACGAGGGCGGCCAGCGCCTGCACCCGCTGCGCCATGGCGCCCGGGTAGCGGTGCAGCGCGGGCGGCCCGGTGAACAGGGCCGCGAAGTCCGCGGGGTCGTGCGCGGCGATCGCGGCGGGGTCGAGGAGGTCGACGCCGAGGCGGCCGGCGAGGAGGCCGGGGGCAGCGAAGGCGCGCTCCATCGGGAACTGCTGGTCGAGCAGCATCCCGACGAGCAGGGCGAAGGGGTCGCGGTCCAGCAGCGCGTCGGCGTCGGGATCCTGGGCGATCTGCAGCACGGGTTCCTCCCGGATCGAGGTTCGCGCCAGCCTAGGCGTGTCCTGCCAGTCCGTGACCGCTTGCCCCGTCCGGAAAGCCCACTTTCCCGGCGCGTGGTGGCCGCAACGTGGCTTTCCTGACCCCACCGAGGCACCCGGCGACGGCCGGGCGCGCGGGTCGACGAGGATCGACGGCGTGTTGCCCGAGATCTCACCGGCCACCGCCGACGCGCTGCGCACCGCGCTGTGGCGTGCCGGCTACCGCACGGACGGCGTGCGGGCGCTGCTCGGCCGCGAGGCGCACGCCGCGTTGGGCCGCGGCGAGCCGGAGCTGGCCGACCGGGCCAGCCGGGTCGGCGGCGAGCTCGGAGTGCTGGTGCGGCTGCTGCTGCTCGATGCCGTCGAACCCGACGGCGCGGTCCGCGCCGCGCTGGCCCCGCTCGTCCCGACCGACGCCGCGGCCGCCGGTCTGCTGCGGCGTGCGGGCGACGGTTGGGCCGCCGCGCTCGACCTGCGTCCCTACGGCGAGGGCGGCACGGACGCGGCAGGGCCGGCCGAGTGGTGGGTGCTCTCCGATCTCGACGCCCGGCGCCAGGAGCGCGACCACGTCATCGGCGTCGGCGGCGCGTCGTTGGCGCTCGCCTCCGCGACCGTGCGCACGCCGGCCGGCAGCGCGCTCGACCTCGGCACCGGATCCGGCGTCCAGGCACTGCACGCGTCCCGGTACGCCCGGACCGTCACCGCCACCGACGTAGCGCCGCGGGCGTTGGCAATGGCGCGGGCGACGTTCGCCCTCAACGGGCTCGACGTCGAGGTGCTGGACGGACCGTGGCTCGCACCCGTAGCCGGCCGGCGCTTCGACCGGATCGTGTCGAACCCGCCGTTCGTTCCGGGCCCGGCCCGCGTCGACTACGTGTATCGCGACTCCGGCCAGTCCGGGGACGACGCGCTGGCCGCGCTGGTCGCCGCACTGCCCGACCACCTCGAGCCCGGCGGCACCGCGCAGCTGCTGGCGTCGTGGCTGCACGTCCTCGGCCAGGACTGGCCGGACCGCGTCCGGTCCTGGGTGCCGAGCGGCGTCGACGCGTGGGTCGTGCAGCGCGAGGTCACCGACCCGGCCCAGCACGCCGGCACCTGGCAGCGCGACGCCGGTGTCGATCCCGCCTCACCCACCTGGCGCGCGCAGGCGGGCGCGTGGCTGGACTGGATGGCGGCGCAGCAGGTGGAGGCGGTGGGGTTCGGGTTCCTCACGCTGCGTCGAGTCGAGGACGGTCCTCCCGACCGAGGCCGGGCCGACGGCGTCCGCACCGTCGTCGTGGAGGACCTGCCGGGCGACCTGGACGACCCGCTGGGGCCGGAGATCGAGGGCTGGCTGGACCGCGTCCGCTGGCTCCGTACCCACGCCTCGGACGACGCGCTGCTGGGCGCGCGACTGCGCCTTGCCGAGGGCGTCGTGCTCGAGCGGTACTGCGCCGCCGGGGAGGAGGGCTGGACACCCACCGGTGCCGCCGTGGCCCGCGCCGAGGGGCCGCGATGGCGGCACGAGGTCGACGAGCCCGCGGCCGCGCTGCTGGCCGGATGCCGTGGCGCGCTGCCGCCGGGCGAGCTCGTGGTGCTGCTGGCGCTCGCACACGACCGTCCGGTGGACGCGCTGGTCGCCGCCGCGCTGCCGGCCGTGCGGGAGATGGTCCGGCACGGGCTGCTGGTGCCGGACGAGGCGGGCGGGTGAAGGCCGTCGCCGCCCGCGTCAGCCGGGCCGCCGTCCGCGTGAACGGCGCCACGGTCGGCGAGATCGGAACGGGACTGCTGGTCCTGCTCGGCGTGCACCGGGACGACCCCGTCGACGCCGCACCCCGGATGGCGCGCAAGCTGTACGAGCTGCGGATCCTCGACGGGGAGCGCTCCTGCGCCGAGACCGGCGCGCCGCTGCTCGTCGTCAGCCAGTTCACCCTCTACGGCGACACCCGCAAGGGCAGACGGCCGTCGTGGTCCACCGCGGCGCCGCCGGAACGGGCGCGGACCGTCGTCGACGCCGTGGTGCGTGCGCTGCGTGAACGCGGCGCCGAGGTCGCGACCGGGGTCTTCGGCGCCGCGATGGCCGTCGAGTCGGTCAACGACGGCCCGTTCACCGTGATCGTCGAGACCTGATCTCCGGCGCAACGGCAGAGGCCCCCGCCCGGCGGATGCCGAACGGGGGCCTCGGAGTGCTCCGCGGAAGATCAGGCCTTCGTGGCGTTGCGGGCGGCGCGCGCAGCCGCGCCCGCCTTGACACCGGCGGCGCGCGCGGTCTCGGCGGCGCCGTCCACCCCAGCCTCGGCGCCGTTCGGGCTGTGCGCGGCGACGGACTGGGTGGCGCGCTGGGCCTGCTCGGTGACGGACTCGGTCGCCTTCACCGTGGCCGAGGCCCACTGCTGAGCGAACCGGCGCTGGTTGGCCAGCACCTGCTCGACGAAGTCGAAGTACTGGTCGACCACGTTCTGCAGGTCGGGGAGCTGCGATTGACCGGAGGTCAGCTTGCCCGCCACGCTCTGCACGGTGTCGGCCCAGTTGCGGACGGCGGCGGTGACCGCCTCCTGGCTACGGTTGGCGATGTCGACGAACTGGTCGGTCGGCGCGGTCATCGGCACATCCTCTCTTTGCTCGAGGTCGGACTCGGTGTCTGACTTGTTGGGCGGTGCCGCTTACAAAACTATGCAGTTGCGTTAACTATGTCAAACACGATCGATGTGAGCCGTGTCGCAGGCGCTCGTTCCACTTATGAATCTCCGCCGTGCCGTGCCACAAGACACGCGTCAGTCGGCCTCGACGAAGCTGCGATAGACGCCGAGCAGGGCCGCGCGCTGTTCCGGACTCAGCCGCGGGTCCGTACGGATCGCCTCCTCGGTGCTCCCTCGTCCGGTCGCAGCCTCCCGCGTGCCCGACACCCAGCCCGCCTGCGCCAGCAGCTGCTCGGTGGACAGCTGCAGTGCTGCGGCGATCGAATGCAGCACCTTGAGAGACGGCTGGTGCAAGCCGCGCTCGACCTGGCTCAGATAGGCGTTGGACACGCTCGTCATCGACGCCATCTCCCGGAGCGAGAGGTTCGCCAACTGACGCTGCGCGCGGATGAAGTCGCCGAGCGCGTTCATCTGCGCGGTCCAGCCGGACGTCGGGAGCACGCGCTCGTCGGCGGCCGCCCGTTCGGGGTCCGGTCTGGGCCCCGACGACGGTGCGGAGTCCGGACCGGATGCCTCGACATCCGGCTCGTCGGCCTCGGAGCGCGCTGCGGTCATGTTCACCATCATTCCGAGGAACGGCGCGCCGTGCGCCAGGTGTTCGGGAAAAGTCACTCCTGATGCGGCAACCGGCAACGTGGCGCTCGCCACATTGTCGCATCGGAACCGATACGGACCCGCCACCAGCTGCGATGTCCTGGTTGAGAACCCGCTGAGAACCTCGTGTGGTCCAGGTGGGGGAACGCGCGGGTGGGGAACGTTCAGGGGCGTGGTGGCGTTGGAACCCTCTGAGAGCACCCGGTGGGGCAGCCCCGAGCACCCGCCGGGATCGTGGGGGAAGGAAAAGCCAATGACCGCGCCGCAGACCGTTTCGGGTCAGCGCACAGACACCGACGTCGCCCAGGAGGAAGCTGCCGAGGTCGCCGCCGAGCTGTCCGCCGAGGACCTCGACGCGCAGAGCCCGGCCGCCGACCTGGTCCGTGTCTACCTCAACGGTATCGGAAAGACCGCGCTGCTGACGGCGGCGCAGGAGGTCGACCTCGCCAAGCGCATCGAGGCCGGCGTGTTCGCCAAGCACGTGCTGGACACCGCGGCCGCCGATGACGTCGAGATGGATCGGGCCCGCGCCAACGACCTGCGCTGGGTCGTGCGTGACGGCGAGCGCGCCCGCAACCACCTGCTCGAGGCGAACCTCCGGCTCGTCGTCTCCCTCGCCAAGCGCTACACGGGGCGTGGGATGCCGCTGCTCGACCTCATCCAGGAGGGCAACCTCGGCCTGATTCGTGCCGTCGAGAAGTTCGACTACACCAAGGGCTTCAAGTTCTCCACGTACGCCACCTGGTGGATCCGTCAGGCCATCACCCGCGGCATGGCGGACCAGGCCAGGACCATTCGGCTGCCGGTGCACCTCGTGGAGCAGGTGAACAAGCTCGCTCGGATCAAGCGCGACATGCACCAGCGCCTGGGCCGCGAGGCGACGCACGAAGAGCTCGCCGAGGAGTCCGGACTGCCGTCCGACAAGATCGCGGACCTGCTGGACCACGCGCGTGACCCGGTGAGCCTGGACATGCCCGTTGGCGCCGAGGAGGAGGCCCCGCTCGGCGACTTCATCGAAGACGGTGAGGCCGCCGACGCCGAGACCACCGTGATCTCGCACCTCCTGCACGACGACCTGCGCCGCGTGCTGGCCACGCTGGAAGATCGTGAGCAGCACGTCATCCGGATGCGGTACGGCCTGGACGACGGCCAGCCGCGCACGCTGGACCAGATCGGTCGCCGGTTCGGGCTCTCGCGCGAGCGGGTGCGCCAGATCGAGCGGGAGACGATGGCCAAGCTGCGCGTGGGCGAGCGGGCGGACCGTTTGCGGTCCTACGCGAGCTGATCGAGCAGGCTCGGTACACCGGCGCCGTCCCGACGGGACGGCGCCGGTGCCGTTTCCGGGCGCCTCACGGGTGCACGACTAGCCTCGGTTTCGTGTCCGGACCTGCCAGCGCCCCGGCCGTCAGCCCCGCCGTGATGCGGGACGTGCTGGGGCACTTCGCGTCCGGTGTCGTCGTGGTGACCGCCCGTGCGGACGACGACCGGCCGCTCGGCTTCACCTGCCAGTCGTTCGCCTCACTGTCGCTGGACCCGCCGCTCGTGAGCTTCGCGCCCGCACGCACCTCGTCGACATGGCCGCGGATCCGCGCCGCCGGGTCCTTCTGCGTCAACGTCCTCGCCGAGGAGCACCGCGACCTCAGCGCGGCGTTCGCCCGCCCCGGGCGCTCCGTCGACAAGTTCTCCGGCATCCCCTGGTGCCCGGCCCCGTCCGGTGCGCCGGTGCTGGAGGGCGTCAGCGCATGGATCGACTGCACGCTGTGGCGCGAGTACGACGGCGGGGACCACACGATTGCCGTCGGGCACGTGCTGCACCTCGGTGCGGACCCGGACCGACTGCCGCTGCTGTTCTACCGCGGCGACTACGGCATCACGCACCGCTGAGGGCGGACCCGGCTCCTATGGCGCGGGTTCCCAGGAGTAGCCGAGGTGCGTGCGCTTGGGGCCGAGCGCGGCGGCGGCGTCCGCGCTGACCTGATCGCGGTTCGCGCCGGTGGCCGCCGTCGCCGCGGCCACGACCACGCCCTCGACCAGCGGGCCAGGACAGAGCACGGTGCGGTCCCGGGTGGCCGGGTCCGCGCCCACGTCGTCGAGCAGGTCCAGGGCGAGCTCCGCAGAGAGCACCGCGCTGCCCAGGTCCATGAGCACGACGACGCCGGCGCCGCGGTCCGTGGTGGCGATCGCCGTCGCGATGGCGGCCGCATCCGTCCCGAGGGTCGTGTCGTCGAGCCCGGCCGCGACGGACACGGGCACGTCCGCGCCGGCGGTCACCTCCCGGGCCAGCTCGGCAGCGGCGGTGCCCAGCGCCCGGCTGTGCGAGACCACGACGATCCCGACCGGCGGCCCGTTCACCGTCATCACGAGGTTCCGCTCATCCGAGGGTCTCCGCCGCGGCGCGGACGAGCAGGGCCGTCGACGCGGCGCCCGGGTCCCGGTGGCCCGCGCTGCGCTCGCCGAGGTAGCTGGCCCGACCCTTGCGGGCGACGAGCGGGATGGTGGCGTCGCTGCCCGCGTCGGCAGCGTCGGCAGCCGCACGCAGGGCGTCCCGCAGTCCGTTGCCCTCGGCCAGCCGCGCGTCGAGCGCGTCGACGGCCGGAACCAGCGCGTCCAGCATCGTCTTGTCGCCCGGAGCGGCCTTGCCCCGGGCGACGACGCCGTCCAGCCCGGCCCGGAGCGCAGCCGCGAAGCCGGCCGCGTCGAGCTCGGTGCGGTCGCCCGCCGCCGTCGCCATCCGCAGGAACAACGTCCCGTAGAGCGGCCCACTGGCTCCGCCCACCGTGCTGACGAGCGCCATACCCGCCGACTTGAGCAGTGCAGCCGGACCGGCGTCGGGCGCGGACTCGAGCTTGCCGACAACCGCCGTCATGCCGCGCCGCATGTTGGCCCCGTGGTCGGCGTCACCGATGGCCGAGTCCAGCGCGGTGAGCTCGTCTGCGGCGTCTCGGACGGCGTCGGCGAAGGCGCACAGCCAGCGACCCAGCGCCTCGGGGTCGACCGTCTCCGCCACTACTCACACCCCCCGGCGCAGACCCGGAGTGTTGACCGGCGCGTCCCACAGGCGCAGCAGCTCGTCGTCCAGCTTGAGCAGGGTGACCGAGCAACCGGCCATGTCGAGGCTGGTGATGTAGGACCCGACCAGCGACCGCGCCACCCGCACCCCGGACTTCTCGAGGATCCCCGACACCTCGGCGAACATGAGGTACAGCTCGAGCAGCGGGGTGGCGCCCATGCCGTTGACGAACGCGAGCACGCCGTCGCCGCCCGTGAAGTCGAGGTCGGCGAGGATCGGCTCGACGAGCATCTCGGCGACCTCCCGCGCGGAAGCGGCGGGCACGCGGCGGCGACCGGGCTCGCCGTGGATGCCGATCCCGACCTCGATCTGGTCGTCGGGCAGGTCGAACGTGGGCCGGCCCGCGGCCGGGACCGTGCACGAGGTGAGCGCCATGCCCATGCTGCGCCCGGACGCGTTGACCCGCTGCGCGATCTCGGTGACGCCGGAGAGGTTGCGACCCTCGTCCGCTGCCGCTCCCGCGATCTTCTCCAGCAGCACGGTGACGCCGACCCCGCGCCGTCCGGCGGTGTAGAGGCTGTCCTGCACCGCGACGTCGTCGTCCGTGACGACCGAGGCGACCTCGATGTCGTCGGCGGCGGCGAGCTCGGCGGCCATCTCGAAGTTCATGACGTCGCCGGTGTAGTTCTTCACGATGTGGAGCACGCCTGCACCGCCGTCGACGCCGCGGGTGGCCTCGAGCATCTGATCCGGAACCGGCGAGGTGAACACCTCGCCCGCGCAAGCGGCGTCAAGCATTCCGGGGCCGACGAAGCCACCGTGCAGGGGCTCGTGTCCGGATCCTCCCCCGGAGATCAGGCCGACCTTGCCGCGGACGGGCGCGTCGCCGCGGAAGACGATGCGGTTCTGCAGGTCGATTCGCAGTTCCGGGTGGGCGAGGGCCATCCCCCGCAGTGCCTCGGGGACGAGGTCGGCGGCGTCGTTGATCAGTTTCTTCATGGCGGGCTCCATCGGCAGCGGTCGGTGGTGCACGGCGGCCTCCGTAAGCTACGCCGCCGTGACAGGTGCGGGAACCGGTGATCGCGCGCGCCTCGGGATCGGCCTCGCGGCAGTCGGCCGACCGGCCTACATCACCGCCGGACGCGCTGCGGACTTCGGCGGGCAGCGCGACGTCGACGACCTGCGGGTCCGCGCCGTGGCGGTGCTCGACGCTGCCCACGCCGCCGGGATGCGCTACCTCGACGCGGCGCGGTCCTACGGGCGGGCCGAGGAGTTCCTGGCCGGGTGGCTGGCCGCGCACCCGGAGGTCGACGATGTCGTGGTCGGCTCGAAGTGGGGCTACCGCTACGTCGGCGACTGGCGGCTCGACGCCGACGTGCACGAGGTCAAGGACCACTCCCTCGCGGCGTTCACCCAGCAGTTCGCCGAGACCGAGGCGCTGCTCGGTGACCGGCTGGACGTCTACCACGTGCACTCGGCGACGCTGGACTCGGGCGTTCTGGACGACGCGTCCGTGCATCGCGCCCTGGCCGGGCTGCGGGATCGCGGCATCCGGGTGGGGTTGTCGACGTCCGGGCCGCGGCAGGGCGACACCGTCAGGCGGGCGTTGGAGGTGACGGTCGACGGGGAGCGGTTGTTCACCTCTGTCCAGAGCACGTGGAACGTGCTCGAGCCGTCGGCGGGCCCGGCGCTGGCCGAGGCGGCCGCCGCCGGTGCCCGCGTGATCGTCAAGGAGGCGGTGGCGAACGGGCGGCTGGCGCCAGGTGGGGCCGACTCCGCGGGCGGCCGGGGCGTCGCCGCACTCGCGGCCGACCTCGACGTCGGCGTGGACCAGCTCGCGATCGCGGCGGCGCTCGCCCAGCCGTGGGCGTGGCGCGTGCTCTCCGGGGCAGCGACCCCGACCCAGGTGACGAGCAACGCGGCGGCCACGGACCTCGTGCTGCCCGATGGGGTGATCGACGCGCTCGCGACCGTGGCCGAGGACGCGCAGGGTTACTGGGCAACGCGCGCCTCCCGCCCCTGGTCCTGACCGCGAGTCGCTACGCCCGCTACCGCGCGAGTCGCTACAACCTGGCGCGCGAGTCGATGCAATCTGGCTGAATGCATGCAGCCAGAAAGCGCCGACTCGCAGGCCCCTCCGTAGCGACTCGCGCGTTATTCATCGGCTGTTGAGATTTGCGGGCGGTGCGGCTACGGTCGGGGTATGGCCGTCACTCAGCCGTCACCTGCCGTCCTTCCGACCGTAACCCCGCTGGTCGTCGACCTCGGGGAGCTGCGTGCGGCAGACCTTCCGCGGGTGGGCGGCAAGGCGGCGAACCTCGGTGAGCTGATGGCCGCAGGCCTGCCGGTGCCCGACGGGTTCTGCGTCACCACCGATGCCTACGCCCGGATCGCAACCGGCGTCGACCTGACGGCCGCGCCCGGTGCCGTGCGGGCCGCGCTGCGTGCCACCCCCGTCCCCGACGACATCGTCGATGCGGTCACCGCCGCATACCGCGAGCTGGGGCCCGACGTCCCCGTTGCCGTCCGCTCATCGGCGACGGCGGAGGACTTACCGACCGCGAGCTTCGCCGGCCAGCAGGACACCTACCTGAACGTCGTCGGCGCCGACGCGGTCGTCGAGGCAGTTCGGCACTGCTGGGCGTCCCTGTGGACCGACCGCGCCGTGGCCTACCGGCGCGAGGCCGGCGTGGACCCCGATGGCGTCCGGCTGGCCGTCGTCGTGCAGCGCATGATCGACGCCGGCGTCGCCGGCGTGCTCTTCACCGCGGACCCGGTGAGCGGACGGCGGCTGCGCGCGGTGGTCGATGCCAGCCCCGGGCTGGGCGAGGCCGTGGTCTCCGGGGCGGTGAACCCGGACCACCTCGTCGTCGACGACCAGGAGAGCGGGCCCCGTGTCGTGGAGCGCCGGCTCGGCGACAAGGCCGTGGCCGTGCGACCCCTGCCGGGCGGGGGCACCGAGCAGATCGGCCTGGCCGCCGGGACCGAGGCATGCGTCACCGACGCGGAGGTGCTGGCCCTCGTCGCGCTGGGCCGCCGGGTCGAGGCGCACTTCGGCGCGCCGCAGGACATCGAATGGGCACTCGACGCCGCGGGGACACTCTGGCTGACCCAGGCCCGCCCGATCACGACCCTCTACCCACCCCTGAGCTCACGCGACGGTGCCCTGCGCGCCTTCTTCTGCGCGAGCCTCGCCCAGGGCCTCACCCGACCGATCACGCCAATGGGGCTGTCGGGGTTCCGGGTGATCGGCTCCGGGGCTGCACGGCTGGTCGGCATCCCCGGCCCCCACCTCACCGAGCCCACGCTCGGGCCGCCGGCATTTGCCGAGGCGGGGTTCCGAGCGTTCGTCGACGTCACCGCGCTGCTGCGCAACCCGATCGGTCGGGAAGCCGCCCTGCGGGCTCTGTCCGTCATGGAGGCGCGCACCGCGGTGGTGCTGCGCGGCCTGCTGGCAGACCCGGCGTTCGCCACCGTGCCGGACGGTCGGCGCCGGGCGCTGCGCCGCGTGGTGCCGGCGCTCGTGCGCCTCCGGGTGCCGCTACTGCTGGCGCAGGCCGTGGTGTCGCCCGCCGCGGCCCGAAACCGCGTCGCCCGCGTGGGCGCGCAGATCGAGGCCGCCGCGACGGCCACCGGCGGCGCTACGGGCGTCGAACGCCTCGAGCGGGCAACCGCCACGCTCGCCGACGCGTTCACGATCATGCCGCGCGTCGCCCCGGTGTTCGCCGCCGGGTTCCTCATGCGCGCGGTGGCTCGCCGTCTCGCCGGGCCGAATCTGGACGACGTCGCGATGGACGAGATCCTGCGCTCGCTGCCGCACAACTCGACCACCGAGATGGACCTCGAACTCTGGGCCCTGGCCGAGCGGCTTCGCGCCGATCCGGCGTCGGTGGCCGCACTGCGCGATCCGGACGCACAGGAAGGGGCGTCGGGTGCGGTCGATGCACACCCCGGGGCGCTCGCCGAGCGGTTCCGCGCCGGCACCCTGCCACCGGTCCTGCAGGACGGGCTCGGCGACTTCCTGCGCCGCTACGGCCACCGCGCCGTCGCCGAGATCGATCTCGGCATGCCGCGCTGGTCCGACGACCCGACGCACGTGCTCGGGGCGCTCGGCAACTGCCTGCGGCTCGACCCCGCGTCCGGGCAGGCTCCGGACGTGCGCTTCGCAGCCGGCGCGCGGGCAGCCGAGGGGACGGTCGCGGCCACCGTCGCCCGCGTGCGGCGGCGCTCGCGGTGGCGCGCCCGAGCGGTCGCGGTGGCGCTCGGGCGCGTGCGGGAGCTGGTCGGCATGCGGGAGACGCCCAAGGACCACCTCGTGCTGCTCATCGCGGCGGCGCGTCGTGAGGTCGCCGCCGTCGGCGCCGAGCTGGCCGAGCGGAACCTGCTCGAGGCCGTCGACGACGTGTTCTTCCTCGACCTGCGCGAAGCCCGGTCCGCGCTGGCCGGCGCGGATCACCGCACCCTGGTGGCCGAGCGCCGCGCCGACTACGACCGCGAGCTGCGCCGGCGCCACGTGCCGCGCATCCTGCTGAGCGACGGGACCGAGCCCGAGGCGCTGGCGATGTCCAGCGCAACCATCACCCCGGCGGACGGCGCACTGGTCGGCACCCCGGCGTCGGCGGGCACGGTGACCGCGCCCGCGCGGGTGGTGCTCGACCCCGTGGGCGCGCACCTCGAACCCGGCGAAGTCCTAATCGCGCCGTCCACGGACCCGGGATGGACCCCGCTGTTCCTCACCGCCGGGGCGCTGGTCATGGAGATGGGCGGGGCGAACTCGCACGGCGCGGTGGTCGCCCGCGAGTACGGCATCCCCGCG
>JAQSWF010000251.1 GCA_029266775.1 Pseudonocardia sp. | reverse complement strand
CGAGCAGCGCGACCAGGCGCTGGAGGCGCTGCTCCCGCTGCAGCGGTGGGACTTCCTGCAGATCCTCACCGCGATGGACGGGCTGCCCACCACGATCCGCCTGTTGGACCCGCCCCTGCACGAGTTCCTCCCCGACATCACCGAGCTGTCGGTGCGCGTCGCTCTCGCGGAGGCGCGCGGGGAGAAGAACGAAAACGACCTGCGGCTCATGCAGGCCGTGCACTCGTTGCACGAGCAGAACCCGATGCTCGGGCTGCGCGGGGTCCGCCTCGGGCTGGTCGTGCCGGGCCTGTTCGACCTGCAGGTCCGGGCGATCGCCGAGGCGACCGCCCAGCTGATCAAGCTCGGGAAGAACCCGCAGCCGGAGATCATGATCCCGCTGGTCGGGTCGGTGCAGGAGTTGGAGATCATCCGCACGGACAGCGTCAAGGTACTGGCCGACGTCGCGGAGAAGAGCGGTGTGGACTTCCCGGCGCTGATCGGCACCATGATCGAGCTGCCGCGGGCGGCGATGACTGCCGGGCAGATCGCCGAGGCCGCCGAGTTCTTCTCCTTCGGCACCAACGACCTCACCCAGACCACCTGGGGCTTCTCCCGCGACGACGTCGAGGCGGCGTTCTTCTCCACCTACCTGGAGATGGGCATCTTCGGGATCAGCCCGTTCGAGACGTTGGACGTCGAGGGCGTGGGCGAGCTGGTCCGGCTCGGCACCGAGCGCGGCCGGGCCACCCGCCCGGATCTCAAGGTCGGCATCTGCGGCGAGCACGGCGGCGACCCCGACTCGGTGCACTTCTTCCACCGGGTGGGCCTGGACTACGTGTCCTGCTCACCGTTCCGCATCCCGGTCGCCCGGCTCGAGGCCGGGCGGGTCGCGCTCGACGCCCCGGCAGGCGCCGACAGCCGCTGAGCGCCACGGGTCAGCACGCGGGCCGCTGTGGAGACCGGGCGGTGTATCGCCCACCACGTGTCGGCGCTGTGCCGCAGGGGCCACTCCACCCACGCTGCCCTCCACGCTGCCGTTGCCGAGGAGCGGGGCGTCAAGGTTGTCGGGGGCGTCGGCGGGGAGCAGGACGCCCGGTCCGGAGGAACTGGTCGGCGAGCCCCACATCGGACGGATAGGTGATCTTGAAGTTCTGCGGCTCGCCCGGCACGAAGCGCACCTGCAGCGATGAGAACCGCTCCACGCATGCCGCCGTGTCGGTGCCGTCGAAGCCGGTCCCGACCGCGCGCTCATAGGCATCCAGCAGCGGCCGGGCTGCGAAGGCCTGCGGCGTCTGGACGCGGATGTGCCGTCCGGCCAGCGGGACGACGGTGCCGTCGGCGCCGAACGCGGCCAGGTCGTCGGCGGGAAGCCCGGGCACTGCGCCGCCGTGCTCCGCCGCGGCCTGCACGAGCGCGGCGACCAGCTCCGGCGAGCACAAGGGGCGGGCGGCGTCGTGGATCAGCACGACGTCTACCGACCCGGCCCTGATCGCCGGCGCGAGGTGGCGCAGCGCGCGCTCCTCCGAGCCGTGCCGGGTGACGCCGCCGAGCACGAGCTCGACCGGCACCGGCGGGTCGGCGAACTCGGACGCAAACGTCCGTTCCGCCAGCGCGACGTCGTCACCGCGGACCACGAGCACGAGCCGGCGGAGGCCGGGCAGGGTCGCCATGGCGCGTAACGAGGTCGTCACCACGGTCCGCCCGCCCACCGGCAGGTAGGCCTTGTTGCGGCCCTGCCCGACCCGCACGCCGGATCCGCCGGCGAGGACGACCGCGGCCGCGGCGGGACGGGGAGGCACCGGTCGACGGTATCCGTCGGCGGCGGTCAGCCCGGAGCCCGGCCGGTGGAGGTACGGACGACGAGCTCGGTGGGCAGCAGCTGGATGCGCTGCGGTTCGCGTCCGGCCAGCAGGTCGAGCAGGGCGGTGGCGGCCAGCTCGCCCTTCCGGCGGGTCGGCTGTCGGATCGTGGTGAGCCCCAGGCGTGCCGCGGGCTCGGCGTCGTCGAAGCCCACGATCGACAGGTCCTCAGGCACCCGGAGGCCGAGGTCGGCGGCGGCGCGCAGCGCGCCCTCGGCGAGGCGGTCGCTGAGGCACAGCAGGGCGGTCGGGCGCGGCGAGAGCCCGAGGAGCGCCCTCGCCGCCGCGGCGCCTTCCGCAACGTGGTCGCCGGCGCCGGTGGTCGCGACCGGCACGCGGGCCCACTCCGCACCCGCGCCGACCGTCGCCTCGCGGTAGCCGGCGAGCCGGCGTCGGGTGACGGCATAGGTGGTGGCCGCCTGGGCGCGCTCGTCGACCAGCGCCTGCACCGGCGGGCGGCCCAGGCTGAACGACACCACCCCCAGCCGGCGGTGCCCGAGGTCGAGCACGTGCTGGGCCGCACCCGCCGCGGCAGCGTGGTCGTCGACGCCGATCCACGGCGGGTGCACCCCATCGGGTGCAGGGAGAAGCGCGGGATCGGGCTGGTCGAGGACGACCAGCGGCACCTGCCGCGCGAGGGCGACCTGCAGGACCGGGTCGTCGTCCGACAGCGACGCCACGACGAGCCCGTCGATCAGCGCGGTGCGCACCGTCCCCGCGGTCGGCTCCGCCTCGCCCGATCCGGAGGCGAGGAGCAGACCGGTGCCGGCCCGTTCGGCGACCGAGGTGATCCCCGCCAGCAGGGCGACGCTCACCGGATCCTCGAAGGCGTAGGACAGCGGGTTCGCGTAGGCGACGCCGAACGCGCCGACCCGTCCGCGACGCAGCCCGGCGGCGACGGGGTCGGGGCCCGCGTAGCCCATCCGCTCCGCCGTGGCCAGGACCCGGTCGCGCAGCCCGGCGGAGAGCTGGTCGGGACGGCCGTACGCGTTGGACACAGTCTTGGCCGACACCCCGATCTCCGCAGCGACCTGCTGCAGGGTGACGCGGCCGCGATGTTTCCCGGGCACCTGCGCAGGAAGAGGTGGTTGCGATCGGCAGGAACAGCGCGACGGTGGCTGTGCTCTGCCTGGTGCAGGCGGTCGACGTCCTCGGGGTCACCGTCGTCGTGGCGGCGCTGCCGGGGATGCTGGCCGGCCTGAACGCGCCTGCGTCCGCCGTCACGCCGCTGGCCACCGGGTACGCGATGTTCTTTGGCGGCCTGCTGATGCTCGGCTCGCGGCTGGGTGACCGCTACGGGCACCGCCGCATCGTGATGATCGGCCTGGTCGCGTTTGGTGCGGCGTCCCTGATGGCGGCGACGGCGGCGCCCGTGACCGTGCTGGTCGCCGCCCGCTGCGCGCAGGGCGCCGCTGCCGGGCTGTCGGTGCCCGCCGCCCTACGGCTGGTGACGGCAGCCGCGCCGGACGACGACCGACGGCGCCGCGCCCTCGCGGCCTGGAGCGCCAGCGGCGCCGTCGCCGGCGTCGCCGGGTACCTCGTCGGCGGCCTGCTCGCCGACGTCGCGGGCTGGCAGACGGTCTTCTGGATCAACCTGCCGCTGGCCGCCGTGCTGCTCGGCGCGGTTCGAGTCGTCGTCCCGAAGCATCCTCGCGAGCCGACCGTCGGCCTCGACCTGCCGGGTGCCGCGCTCCTCACCGGCGCGGTCATGGCCGTCGTGCTGGGCGCGTCCCTGCTCGAGCAGCCCGGACGCGCCTCGCTCGGCCTCGCCACCCTGGCCGCCGCGGTCGTGCTGCTGGCCGGGCTCGTCGCCGTCGAGCGCCGGGCGGCGACGCCCCTCGTTCCCGCGACGGCCCTGCGGCAGCCGTCGCTGCGCATCGGCGTCGGCGCCGCCCTCGTCAACACCGTCGAGGTCGGCGTCGACCGCCTCGGCCGCGCTGATCCGCGCCGGCAAGTCGTGCGACTTCTGCAGGTTCGTCGTGATCACCGCGACGAGCGACGCCAGCATGCCGAGGAAGCAGAGCACGCGCCAGACGATCGAGCTCGTTCTCAA
>JAQSWF010000049.1 GCA_029266775.1 Pseudonocardia sp. | reverse complement strand
TCCGTGGTCACCGAGTCGCCGAGCAGCGCGAGCACCCGGGCGTCGGCGACGTCTTCCACCGGCCTCGGCTCGCGCTCCATGCCCTCGAAGTACGGCGGCTTGCGCACGTACGTCGACTCGGGGTCCCAGGCAAACGTCTCGCCCTCCGGGGTCGGCAGCGAGCGCCAGCGCTCGTCGCCGCGGAACACGTCCGCGTAGTCCTTGGCGAACATCTCCTCGTTGATCGCGTGGTCGATCGCCGCCTGCACGTCGGCCTCCGAGGGCCAGATGTCGCGGAGGTACACCTCGGTGCCGTCGGGCGAGGTGCCCAGCGGCTGGCCCTCGAAGTCGAAGTCCATCGTGCCGGCCAACCCGTACGCGATGACCAGCGGTGGGCTGGCCAGGTAGTTCATCTTCACGTCCGGGTTGATCCGGCCCTCGAAGTTCCGGTTGCCCGACAGCACCGAGACGACGGCGAGGTCGGCGTCGTTGACCGCTGCGGAGACCTCGTCGGGCAGCGGTCCGGAGTTGCCGATGCAGGTGGTGCAGCCGTAGCCGACGAGGTGGTAGCCGAGCTTCTCGAGGTAGGGCCACAGGCCGGCCTTCTCGTAGTAGTCGGAGACGACCTGTGAGCCGGGTGCCATCGACGTCTTGACCCACGGCTTGACGGCCAGCCCCCTGTCGACCGCGTTCTTGGCGAGCAGAGCGGCGCCGAGCATCACCGACGGGTTCGACGTGTTCGTGCACGAGGTGATCGACGAGATCACGACGGCACCGTGGTCCAGCTCGAACTCCGCGCCGTGCATGGTCACGCTCGTCGGCCTGCTCGGCCGCCCACCGGTACCGGCCGCGGCGGAGATCGGGGCGCGCGGAGCTCCCCCGCCGTTGCCGCTTCCGGGTGACGCCGGGTCGCTGGCCGGGAAGGACTCCTCGACGGACTCGTCGACGGTCGATCCTTCGGATGCGGCGTCGTCGGGGTCGTTCTCAGAAGGCGCCTGCGCGTAGTCGAGCAGCGCGCTGCGGAACGCCTCCTTGCCCTGCGACAGCGGCACCCGGTCCTGCGGGCGGCGCTGCGGAACGCCTCCTTGCCCTGCGACAGCGGCACCCGGTCCTGCGGGCGCTTCGGCCCGGCGATCGACGGGACGACGGTCGAGAGGTCCAGCTCGAGGCTCTCGGAGTAGACGGGTTCGCGGTCCGGGTCGTGCCAGAGGCCCTGCTCGCGGGCGTATGCCTCGACGAGCTCGAGCTGCTCGGCCGGCCGGCCGGTGAACTTGAGGTAGCGGACCGTCTCGTCGTCGATCGGGAAGATCGCGCAGGTCGAGCCGAACTCCGGGCTCATGTTGCCGATCGTCGCCCGGTTGGCCAGCGGCACCGCGCCGACGCCCTCGCCGTAGAACTCGACGAACTTGCCCACCACCCCGTGCCGGCGGAGCATCTCGGTGATCGTCAGCACGACGTCGGTGGCGGTCGCGCCTGCGGGGATCTCGCCGGTCAGCCTGAAGCCGACGACCCGCGGGATGAGCATCGATACGGGCTGCCCGAGCATCGCGGCCTCGGCCTCGATGCCGCCGACGCCCCAGCCGAGCACGCCCAGCCCGTTGACCATCGTGGTGTGCGAGTCGGTGCCGACGAGCGTGTCGGGGTAGGCCTGGCCGTTCCTGCTCATCACGACGCGCGCCAGGTGCTCGATGTTGACCTGGTGCACGATGCCGGTGCCGGGCGGGACGACCTTGAACTCGCTGAACGCGCCCTGGCCCCAGCGCAGGAACTGGTAGCGCTCCTTGTTGCGCTGGTACTCGAAGTCGACGTTGCGCTCGAAGGCGTCGGGGCGCCCGAACACGTCGATGATCACGGAGTGGTCGATGACCAGCTCGGCCGGAGCGAGCGGGTTGACCTTCTCCGGGTCGCCGCCGAGCTCGGTGACGGCCTCGCGCATCGTGGCGAGGTCGACCACGCAGGGCACCCCGGTGAAGTCCTGCATGATCACTCGCGCCGGAGTGAACTGGATCTCGGTGTCCGGCTCCGCAGCGGGATCCCAACCGGCCAGTGCGCGGATGTGGTCGGCGGTGACGTTGGCGCCGTCCTCGGTGCGTAGCAGGTTCTCCAGCAGGATCTTGAGGCTGAACGGCAGCCGCTGCGACCCGTCGACGGCAGACAGCCGGAAGATCTCGTGTTCGGCTCCGCCTGCCGTCAGGGTCCCGCGGGCTCCGAAGCTGTCAGTGCTGGCCACGATGGCGGTCCTTCCTCTCGGCGTGCGTCCCCGGAGTCTCGCGCACGGCTCCCGCGCAGGCAGCGCCTGTCGCGACATCCCAAACAGTACGCTCGTACGGTTTAGCGGTCGACGTGCGCTGCGGCACGGTACGCGGGCGCCGATGCGACCGGGTGATCAGGTGACACACCTGCTCAGGTCCCCGGAATCGCGGCACCTCCCGGATATGGTCCGCCCGCGATCAAGATCTAGGGGACTCGCGGCTGTCGGGGGGCGGCTCGGGGAGGGGGTCTCATGTCACGGTCGAGACGTGCCGGAGCGCTCTGCGCTCTCGTGGTCGCCGTGCTGCTCGCGGGGCTCGTGCCCGACGGCAGCGCCGCGCTCGCGCAGCCGCCGCCGACCGATCCCGGTGACGAGGCGCTGGCCCGCAGCCGCGCGCAGGTGAGCGCCCGCGCCGCCGAGGTGGGTCGCCTGACGGGACGGCTCGCCGACCTCGACGCCCGCGCCGACGACCTGCAGGCCGCCCTCGCCGCGCGCCGGGAGGACGCGGAGGCGGCGCTGGAGACGTTGGCCGCGGCCGAGGCGGCGGCAGCCGAGGCTGCGAAGAAGGCGGACGAGGCGAAGGTGGCGACCCAGGCGGCAGGTGTCGCCGTCGACGACGCCCGAACCCGGTTGGACGTGTTCGTCACGGCGACCTACCAGGAGAGCCTGCACACCGGCCCGTTCGGCCTGCTCACCGCGGCCCAGGACCCCGGGGAGCTGGTCGCCCGCGCCGAGTTCACGGAGATGGTCGCCAACTCCCAGCTGGTCGCGCAGGAGGGGCTGGAGCGGGCCCGGGTGGCGCGGGTGAACGCGGAGTCGACGGCGCGCGCGGCGCGCGAGGAGGCCGACGAGCAGGCCGCCGCCGCGGCGGCGGCGAAGCAGGCCTCGGACGCGGCGCTCGCGCGGGCGGGCGCCGCCGCGCAGGAGAACGCCCGTGCGCTCGAGCAGGTCGCGCGGGAGCGCACGCAGGTGCAGGCCCGGCTGGACGCCGCCGAGGCCCAGGATGCCGGGCTGCGCGCGGCGCGCGAGCGGTTCCGTGCGTGGCAGCAGCAGGAAGACGGTCGCCTGCGCCGGCCGCCGGTGTTCGACGGGTCCGTCGGCGGCGGGGTGCGGCAGGTGATCGACCGCGCGCTGTCGCAGGTCGGGGTGCAGTACGTCTGGGGTGGCGGGAACGGGCGCGGCCCGTCGACCGGCATCCCGGACCGGTTCGGCTCGCCGCTGGACCGGGTGGGTTTCGACTGCTCGGGCCTGATGCTCTACGCCTACAGCGGGGTGGGCGTGAAGCTGCCTCGGGTGAGCCGCAGCCAGTTCAACGCCGGCCGCAAGGTGCCGATCTCTGCCCTGCGTCCGGGCGACCTGGTGTTCTTCCGCAACGGCGGCGCGCCGATCCACCACGTGGCGATGTACATCGGCGAGGACCGGATGGTCGAGGCGCCCTATACCGGGGCGAACGTCCGGGTGGTCCCGCTGCGCCGCCGCGGCCTCGTCCCGGAGGCGACGCGCTTCCTCTAACGCGTGTCCTCCAGGATCAACGCCGCCGCGGAGCAAGGCGGAGATCCTGGAGGTGAGATGACGAGCGGCCTCGGTCCACCTGCTGTCCGGAACGCCACGTTCGGGACACGACGCGTCGGGAAGTGGCTTTCCGGACGGGAGTACGACCGGCGCGGCCGAGTCGTCCGGACACGAGCGGGACGCGCGGCGGGAGGTTTCACGGCCGTCACACCGGTCGGCGTATTGGCTGAGGGCCGTGACCGAGCCGGCGACGACGACCCCTGCGCACGACGGCGAGCTGCTCGAGCGCGTGGTCTTCGAGATCAAGCGTGTGATCGTCGGGCAGGACCGGTTGGTCGAGCGGATGCTCGTCGGCCTCCTCGCGCGCGGCCACCTGCTGCTCGAGGGCGTGCCCGGGGTGGCGAAGACGCTTGCGGTGGAGACCGTCGCGACGGTCGTCGGCGGCACGTTCGCCCGCCTGCAGTTCACGCCGGACCTGGTGCCGGCGGACATCCTGGGCACCCGGATCTACCGGGTGGGCCGCGAGGAGTTCGACGTCGAGCTGGGCCCGGTCGTCGCCAACTTCGTCCTCGCGGACGAGATCAACCGCGCGCCGGCGAAGGTGCAGTCGGCGATGCTGGAGGTGATGGCCGAGCGGCACGTGTCGATCGGCGGCCGCACCTTTCCGATGCCCGACCCGTTCCTCGTGCTCGCCACCCAGAACCCCATCGAGAACGAGGGTGTCTACCCGCTGCCCGAGGCCCAGCGCGACCGGTTCCTCTTCAAGATCATCGTGGACTACCCGGGGGTCGAGGAGGAGCGGGAGATCGTCTACCGGATGGGCGCCGAGCCGCCGGTGGCCCAGCAGGTCATCGAGCCAACGGACCTGACTCGGCTGCAGGACGTCGCGTCGCACGTGTTCGTCCACCACGCGCTGGTCGACTACGTCGTGCGGCTGGTCGTGGCCACCCGGACGCCGGCCGAGCACGGGCTGGCCGACGTCGCCGGCTGGGTGTCGTACGGCGCGTCCCCGCGGGCGACCTTGGGAACCGTCGGGGCGGCCCGCGCGCTCGCCCTGGTCCGCGGGCGGGACTACGTGCTGCCGCAGGACGTCCTGGACGTCGCCCCGGACGTGCTGCGGCACCGGCTCGTGCTGTCCTACGACGCCGTCGCCGACGCCGTGCCGGTGGACCACATCGTGGCCCGCGTCCTCGCGACGGTGCCGCTGCCGCAGGTCACGGCCCGGCCGAACACCATCCCGGCGCAGGGTCCGGGCACGCCGCCCACCTACAGCGGGGCGGGTGCCTCGACGTGACCTCGCCGCCGTCCCCGGCGGCCGCCCCGCGCCCGCTGCCCGGGCCTCGGCGGGCGGCCACGGCCCCGCCGTCGCTGCGGGACGGACGGGTCGACGCGGCGCTGCGCACCCTGGAGCTGACCGTGCGGGGGCGGCTCGACGGGTTGCTGCAAGGCAACCACCTCGGCCTGGTGCCGGGCCCGGGCAGCGAGCCGGGCGAGGCCCGGGTGTACCAGCCGGGCGACGACGTGCGGCGGATGGACTGGGCGGTCACGGCCCGCACCACGCTGCCGCACGTGCGGCAGACCGTGGCCGACCGCGAGCTCGAGACGTGGGTGGTTCTGGATCTCTCACCGAGCTTGGACTTCGGCACGGCCGCCTGCGAGAAGCGCGACCTCGCCGTCGCCGCGCTGGCCGCAGTCACGCACCTGACGGCCGGTGGGGGTAACCGGATCGGCGTCGTGGTGTCGACCGGGGCGACGACCCTGCGCATTCCGGCGCGCGGAGGCCTGACCCACGCGCAGAGCATGCTGCGCACGGTGGCGCGCAGCGCCCGTGCACCGATCGGGACCCGCGGCGATCTTGCGGCCGCGGTCGAGAGCCTGCGGCGGCCACCACGGCGCCGCGGGCTGGCCGTAGTGATCTCGGACTTCCTCGGCGAGCCCGTGTGGGAGCGCTCGCTGCGTGCGTTGTCCGGCCGCCACGAGCTGCTCGCCGTCGAGGTGGTCGACCCCCGCGAGCTGGAGCTGCCCGAGGTCGGGACGGTCGTGCTGCTCGACCCGGAGAGCGGCCGGCAGCGGGAGGTGGAGACCACCCCGCTGCTGTGCCGCGAGTACGCCGCGGCCGCCGCGGCGCACCGCGATCGGGTGGCCGCCGCGCTGCGCCGCTCCGGCGCCGGGCACCTGCGGCTGCGGACGGACTCGGACTGGGTGGCCGACATCGTGCGCTTCGCGCTGGCCCGCAAGCGGACCCGGGCGGGTGGGTGAGGGCGATGGTGTTCTCGACGCCCTGGTGGCTGCTCATGCTGCTCGTGGTTGCCGGCCTGGCCGTCGGCTACGTCCTGCTGCTGCGCCGCCGACGCCGCGACACCATCGCGTTCACCAATCTCGAGCTGCTGGACCGGGTCGCCCCCCGGCGGCCCGGGCGGCTGCGCCACCTTCCGGCGATCGCGCTGATCACGGCATTGACGCTGCTCACGGTCGCCCTGGCCGGGCCGACGGCCGAGGCGCGGGTGCCGCGCAACCGCGCGACCGTGGTGCTGGTCATCGACGTGTCGTTGTCCATGCAGGCCACGGACGTTGAGCCGACCCGGCTGGCGGCGGCGCAGGCCGCGGCGAAGTCGTTCGCCGACCAGCTCACGCCGGGGGTGAACCTGGGCCTGGTGGCGTTCGCAGGCACCGCGGCGGTGCTGGTGTCCCCGACGACCGACCGAGAGGCGGTCAAACGCGCGGTCGACGCCCTGCGCCTGTCGGAGTCCACGGCCACCGGCGAAGCGATCTTCGCGGCGATGGCGTCGATCGAGACGTTCTCCCAGTCCGTGTCGGGCACCGAGGAGGGCCCACCGCCCGCCCGGATCGTGCTGATGAGCGACGGGAAGCAGACCGTGCCCGGGCCGGACGGCGAGACGGAGGCGCGCGGGGCCTTCACCGCGGCCCGGAAGGCGGCCGAGGCGAAGGTGCCGGTGTCGACGATCTCCTTCGGCACGGACTACGGCTCGATCGAGATCGACGGCGACCGGACGTCCGTGGCGGTGGACGACGCCTCGATGCGCGAGATCGCCGAGCTGTCAGGAGGCCAGTTCTTCACCGCGGCGAGCGAAGACGAGCTGCGCCAGGTCTACGCCGAGCTCGGCGAGCAGATCGGCTACGAGATCCGGCGGGTGGACACGAGCCGGCCGTGGTTGATGGGCGGGGCGGTGATGCTGATCGCCGGGCTCGGGGCGGGCATCGCACTGGGGCGGCGCCTGCCCTGACCGCGGGTCACCGACCGCAGTGGTAGCGGCAGGCTGCGGCGACGGGACCGGAGCCGTCCACGCCGGCCCGGGAGCCGATGTTTAGGCTGCGCGCCGTGGGTGACTGCAACGGGCGCAGCGTGCTGGTGACCGGCGGCAACCGGGGGATCGGGCTGGCGATCGCGCGCGCCTTCGCCGCGCAGGGCGACAAGGTCGCGGTGACACATCGCAGCTCGCCCGAGGGCCTCCCGCCGGAGCTGCTGGCCGTGCCGTGTGACGTCACGGACACCGAGGCCGTCGACGCCGCGTTCGCCACTGTCGAGGCCGAGCACGGGCCGGTTCAGGTTCTCGTGTCCAACGCCGGCATCACCGACGACGGTCTGCTCATGCGGATGAGCGAGGAGTCGTTCCGTCGTGTCGTCGACGCCAACCTCACCGCCGCCTATCGCGTGGCCCGCCGCGCCTCGCGGGGGATGCTCAAGGCCCGGACCGGCCGGATGATCTTCGTGTCGTCGGTGGTGGGCCTGAGCGGCTCGGCCGGGCAGGTCAACTACGCGGCGTCCAAGGCGGGGTTGGTCGGGCTGGCCCGCTCGGTCGCGCGCGAGCTGGGGTCGCGCGGGATCACCGCGAACGTCGTCGCGCCGGGCTTCGTCGACACCGACATGACCCGCGCGCTGCCCGACGCCCGCCGCACCGGGATCCTCGCCCAGGTGCCTCTGGGCCGGTACGCGACGCCCGAGGAGGTGGCGGCGGCGGTCACGTGGCTCGGCTCGGACGCGGCCGCCTATGTCACAGGTGCGATCATCCCGGTCGACGGCGGCCTCGGCATGGGCCATTAAGGCCCGCTCGCCGGAGGACCTGATGGACGGAGAGAGATGGGACTGCTCGAGGGCAAGCGCCTGCTCGTCACCGGTGTGATCACCGACGCGTCGTTGGCGTTCCACGCCGCGCGGATCGCGCAGGAGCAGGGCGCTCAGGTGGTGCTCACGGGGTTCGGGCGGCTGCGGCTGGTCGAGCGCATCGCGACGCGGCTTCCGCAGCCTGCGCCGGTCGTCGAGCTGGACGTGTCCGACCAGGCCCAGCTCGACAGCCTGGCCGACCGCCTGCGCGAGCACCTGGGGGAGCAGCCCGGGCTGGACGGGGTCCTGCACTCGATCGGGTTCGCCCCGAAGAGCTGCCTGGGTGAGGGCGCGTTCCTCGGCGCGCCGTGGCCGGATGTGGCGCAGACCATCGAGGTCAGCGCCTACTCGTTCAAGTCGTTGGCGGTGGCGACGCTGCCGCTGCTGGGTCCCGGCGCGTCGATCGTCGGGATGGACTTCGACAACCGGCAGGCCTGGCCTGCCTACGACTGGATGGGTGTCGCGAAGTCGACGCTGGAGTCGGTCACCCGGTACCTGGCCCGTGACCTGGGGCCGAAGGGGATCCGGGTGAACCTGGTGGCGGCAGGTCCGGTGCGGACGATGGCCGCCAGGTCAATTCCCGGTTTCGACGCGTTCGAAGACGCCTGGGACGGTCGGGCGCCGCTGGGATGGGACGTCACGGACCCGGTACCGGTCGCGAAGACGGTCTGCGCGCTCCTCTCGGACTGGCTCCCGGCGACGACCGGGTCCATGGTGTGGGCGGACGGCGGCTTCCACGCGATCGGGGTGTAGGCCAGCCTTCGCACGATCGCGCGCCGACCCGGTCATGCCGTACCAGGGCGTCCGGTCCGGGCGCGTGGGTCCCGGGAGAGGTGTTGAATCAAGAGCGTGCTGGATCCCGTTCCACCCTCGCACGGCCCTGTCGACGCCCTGCTCGTCCTGTCGTTCGGCGGCCCCGAAGGGCCCGACGAGGTGCGCCCGTTCCTGGAGAACGTGGTGCGCGGCCGGGGCGTCCCGGCGGAGCGGCTCGACGCCGTCGAGGAGCACTACCAGCACTTCGGCGGGATCTCGCCGATCAACGTCCGCAACCGTGAGCTGATCGCTGCGGTGCGCGCGCGGACGGACCTGCCGGTGTACTTCGGCAACCGGAACTGGCATCCGCTCGTGGAGGACACGGTCGGGGAGATGGCCCACGACGGGGTGCGCCGCGCGTTGGTGTTCGCCACCAGCGCGTACGGCGGCTACTCGGCGTGCCGGCAGTACGACGAGGACATCGCCCGAGCCCGCAAGGCGGTGGGTGACCGGGCGCCGGAGCTGGTCAAGCTGCGGCACTTCTTCGACCACCCGGCGTTCATCGCCGCCAACGCGGAAGCCGTGCGTGCCGCTCGCCGCCGCCTACCGCCGGAGCTGCGTGCCGGGGCACGGCTGGTGTTCACCGCCCACTCGGTGCCGACGGCGGCGGAAGCGGCCTCCGGCACCGCCGAGGAGGGCGGGCACCGGTACTCCCGGCAGGTCGCCGAGGCGGCCCGACTGGTCGCGGCCGAGCTGGGTGTGGACGACCACGACGTGGTGTGGCAGTCCCGCTCGGGCCCGCCGCAGGTGCCGTGGCTCGAGCCGGACATCGTCGACCACCTCGACGCGCTGCACGCAGGGGGCGGCGCAGCGGTCGTCGTCGCTCCCGTGGGGTTCGTCTCCGACCATGTCGAGGTGATCTGGGATCTCGACACCGAGGCGCGCGAGCGGGCGGACGAGCTCGGGATGGCGTTCGCGCGGGCCGGAACGGCGGGACCGGACCCGCGGTTCGCCGACATGGTCGTCGAGCTGGTCGCCGAGCACACCGATGCCGCCGCGCCGCGGAGCCTGTCCGACGACGTCCCCGCGGGCGGATGCACGGTCAACGGCGCGCCGTGCGCCATCGACTGCTGCCGTCCCGCACGGCGTCCGGCGCGTCCCGAGTAATCCGCCGATCCCCGGGGTCCCCGTCAGTCCCGCCGCGCGGACCAGGAGCGGAACCGGCGTAGCCGCAGGCTGTTCGCGACCACGAACACCGAGGAGAACGCCATCGCGGCTCCGGCGATCATGGGATTGAGCAGCCCCGCCGCGGCGAGGGGGAGCGCCGCGACGTTGTAGGCAAAGGCCCAGAACAGGTTGCCCTTGATCGTGGCCAGGGTGCGCCGGGCGAGCCGGATCGCGTCGGCGGCCGCGCGCAGGTCGCCGCGCACGAGGGTGATGTCCCCGGCCTCGATGGCCACGTCGGTGCCGGTGCCCATGGCCAGGCCGAGGTCGGCCCGGGCGAGCGCGGCGGCGTCGTTGACCCCGTCGCCGACCAGGGCCACGACGGAGCCCTGGTCCTGAAGGCGCGCGACGACGTCGACCTTGCCCGCCGGCAGCACGTCGGCGATCACGTGCTCGTCGTCGATGCCGACCTCGGCGGCGACGCTGCGGGCGACGGCGGTGTTGTCACCGGTCAGCAGCATGGGGGTCAGCCCAGCGCGCGCAGCTGGGTGATCGCCTCGGCCGAGGTGGGCTTGACGGTGTCGGCCACGACGAGCACCGCGCGGGCGGTGCCGTCCCAGGCCACCACGATCACGATGCGGCCGTGCGCCTCCTCGGCGGACTTGACCGCGGCGAGCTGCGGCGGGAGGGGCCGGCTCCCCTCCGCGTGTCCGTGAGGCAACTGCGCGAGCAGCGCGGGCCGGCCGGCGAGCACCCCGTGCCCGTCGACCACACCCCGCACGCCGAGACCCTCGACAGCGGCGAACTTCGTCACCGGTGGCAGCTCGCCCACCCGGTCGCGGGCGCCCCGCACGATCGCCGCGGCGATGGGGTGCTCCGAGGCGTTCTCCAGCGCGCCGGCCAGCCGCAGGGCCTGGTCGGCGTCGACGCCGTCGGCGGTGTGCACGTCGACGAGGGTCATGTGGCCCGTGGTGACGGTGCCGGTCTTGTCCAGCACGACCGTGTCGACGCGGCGGGTGGACTCCAGCACCTCGGGGCCCTTGATGAGGATGCCGAGCTGGGCACCGCGCCCGGTGCCGACGAGCAGAGCGGTTGGGGTCGCGAGGCCGAGGGCGCACGGACAGGCGATGATCAGCACGGCGACCGCGGCGGTGAACGCGACGGTGACGCCGCTGCCGGTGCCCAGCCAGAACCCGAGGGTCGCGGCGGCGAGCGCGATGACGATCGGCACGAACACCCCGGAGATCCGGTCGGCCAGCCGCTGGACCTGGGCCTTGCCGCTCTGCGCGTCCTCGACCAGGCGCGCCATCTGCGCGAGCTGCGTGTCCGCACCGATCCGGGTCGCGCGCACGACGAGCCGGCCCCCAGCGTTGACCGTGGCCCCGGTGACCGCAGTGCCCGGCCCGACCTCGACGGGTACCGACTCGCCGGTGAGCATCGACGCGTCGACGGCGGACGCGCCGTCCGCGACGACGCCGTCGGTGGCGATCTTCTCGCCAGGGCGCACAACGAACCGGTCACCCACGGCGAGGTGGTCTGTCGGGATCCGGACCTCCGCCGCCGTGCCGTCCGATCCGACCCGGAGCACGGTGACGTGCTTGGCGCCCAGCTCCAGCAGCGCACGCAGCGCGGCGCCGGCGCGGCGCCTGGCGCGGGCCTCCACGTAGCGGCCGGCGAGGAGGAACGTGGTGACCCCGGCGGCGACCTCCACGTAGAGGGTCGCGGCGACGTCGGACGGCACGACGGTCAGCGCGAACGGGTGGGTCGTACCGGGGACACCGGCGGTCCCGAACAGCAGCGCCCACAGTGACCACGCGAACGCTGCGGTCACCCCCATCGACACGAGCGTGTCCATCGTGGCCGCGGCGTGGCGCAGGTTGGCCCACGCGGCGCGGTGGAACGGCCACGCGCCCCAGACCACCACCGGCGCGGCGAGGGCCAGCGAGATCCACTGCCAGTACGTGAACTGCAGCGCCGGGACCATCGCCATCGCGACGACCGGCACCGACAGGACGGCGGCGACGATCAGGCGCTCGCGCAGCGCCCGGGTCGGGTCGGGCTGCGCACCGCCGGTGGCCGGCGATGGTGAGTCCGGGCCGGCGTCCGCCGACGCGGGTGGGCGAGCCAGGGCGGCGGTGTAGCCGGCGGCCTCGACCTGCGCGACGAGGGTCTGCGGGTCGAGGCCGGCGGGGGCGTGGACCCGCGCCTTCTCGGTGGCCTAGTTCACCGACGCGCTGACGCCGTCGAGCGTGTTCAGCGTGCGCTCCACCCGGTTGGCACTCGACGCACAGGTCATGCCGCCGATCGCGAGCTCGAGGGTCGTCGAGCTCGTGGCGGGGGGTCCTGACGGCGTGCTGGACGTGGTGGTCAAGTCCGCTCCTCCGGTGCTCAGGGGCCGTGTCCGGTGGGGACGGTGAGTTCCGCGGTGCGCACGGCGCCGTCGTGTCGGAAGTCGAGGAACAACCGGTACCGACCGGCGCTGGGTACCTCGGCGACGAACGACACCTGCGGCCCGGCCGCGGCCGCGCTGCCGTCGGGGTGCACGTGCAGGTAGGCCAGGTCGCCTTCGCGCAGCGCCACCAGGTGGCCGTACGCGCCGAGATGGGGCTGCAGGTCGGTGACCGGCGCACCGTCGCGGCTGATCGCGAGCGTGATCGGTGCGGCCTGCCCGGCGACGAGGTCGCCGGTGAGCTCGACGGTGTAGCCGTCCACCTGGGCGATGCGGGTCGCGGCGTGCGTGAGCGGCTCGTACGCACCGGGTGCGGAGAGGTCGACTCCGAGCGTGGTCGGCTCGCCGTTGGTGGGGGCGAAGTCGGCGAAGGCCCGGTACGACCCACCGGCAGACACCGTGAGCGGCACCGACCAGGTGCCGTCGGCACTCATCTCCGGGTGGAGGTGCTGGAATCCGGCTGAGTCGCGGCGCACCACGATCAGGTGCATCTGCTTGTCGTGCTCGACGTCGAACGCGGTGACCGGTGCCCCGTCGGGACCCGTGATCCGAAAGGAGAAGGTCTCGGTCTGTCCCGGGGTGAGCGTCGGGTCGGTGGGCGTCAGGGTGTAGCCGCCGCTGCTCGACGCGAGCCCGGCGGGCTGGCTTGCCGGCTGTGCGGCCGGCCGCGCGACGGTGGCGCTGTGGGGGTCGTCGTGCCCGCCGGCGGCGGTCGCGGCGGGTTCGGGGCCCGACAGCGGCGCCGACGCCGTACGCCCCGGTGACGAGCAGGGCGAGCGCCACGCCGTAGGCGGACAGCTTCGCTGCGGTGTTCACGTCCGCGGCCCGGATCTGGGCCTGGTGGTGCTGGTGACGGTCACGGGCTCAGGACTTGACCAGCCGGGCGATGGCCGCGCTGGCCTCGGCGACCTTGTGGTCGGCGACGGCGCCGCCTTCCGCGGCGGCCTGGGTGACGCAGTGGCGCAGGTGCTCGTCGAGCAGGCCGAGCGCGACGGCCTCGAGCGCCTTCGTGGCGGCGGAGACCTGGGTGAGCACGTCGATGCAGTACTCGTCGTTCTCGATCATCTTCGCGATTCCGCGGACCTGGCCCTCGATACGGCGCATCCTCTTGAGGTAGGCGTCCTTGTCCTGCGTGTACCCGTGCATGCCCCACTCCTTCCGGCTCGCGGTGAAGCATACCCCTCGGGGGTACTGCTCGATGGCCGGCCGACCGGACGCGACGCGGGTGCGCGTGGCCTCGTGCTCACCACGCGTCGACTCGCGCGCCAGTTTGTAGCGACTCGCGCGCCAGTTTGTAGCGACTCGCGCGGGGTCGGCGGGGGGTCAGACCAGGGGGCTGGCGGCGAGGACCCGGACGGCTTCGGCGACGGCGGCGCGGCGCGCGACCCGGACCGCGGTCTGCAGCGGGCGCAGGGCCTCGCGGCGCGCCGCGGCCGCGGAGGCGGACAGCGCGCCGCCGGGCTCGTCGACCGATGCCGCGGCGAGGATGGCCTCGACCTCGTCGGCCTGCTGCAGCACCCGCAGCGCGCCGGCCGGCATGCCGGCCGGCCACAGCGACCGCGGCCGGGCGCGCAGCGTCGCGGCGATCTCCTCGCGCACCCCGGGCCGGTGCCGGGCCACGCCGAGCGAGGTGAGCACGGAGGCCGACCGGCGGACCTGGTCCCGCAGCTCCCGCTCCGCCTGGGGCAGGCCGACGTACTCCGACGCGGGCCCGGTGTCGACGACGGGGTACGCCGTCCAGCGCAGCACCCCGTCGGCCAAGCGGACGGGTACCAGCCCGAGCCCGGCGTCGGTGACGAGAACGCCCTCGCCTGCGCCCATCGCGGCGCGGCTGAAGGCTCCGGGACCGGGCAGCCCCCGCGGGTCCCCGGGCGCAGGCAGGACGAGCCGGCAGGCCCCGCGGGGGGCGGCTCGGCGCAGCGCCGCGAGCAGGAACGTCACCGAGCCGGGTGTGGCGCCGGGAGGAGCGAGTGCGTGGGTCAGCGCGGTTCCTGCGTCCATCGCCGCCACCTCGTGTACCCGCGCCCAGGGCCCGAGCGCGTCGAGCACGTCGTCGGGCGCGGCGGCACCGGCCAACCAGGCCGATGACCACACGGTGAACGTCGCAGAAGCGCAGGGCACGGCGGCCAGGCTAGCCACAGTCGTCCCCGGTGGCACGCTTCCTGAACGACGAGTTCGCGATGATCACCGGTAGCTCCTGGTCACGGCTCGGCCCCGGCGTGTCGCGACCCGAGGTGACCGTTGCGGTCGGTCGCAGCCGGTAGAACCGCGGCGTGCCTCCCCACGAACGCGGGCCCCACCGCGAACCCAGGGCCCACGACTACCGGGGCTCCTTCGCCGCTGACGGAACCCGCATCCGCCCGCGTCGCCGCGTCCCCGAGGTCCCCGCCGCGCGCGGGACAGTGGTCGAGGACGCGGCGACCGGGTTCTGCGGAGCGGTGGTCCGTGCGGACGCCCGCGAGGTGACCGTGGAAGACCGGCACGGCCGGCACCGGGTGTTCCCGTTGCGCCCGGCCGCGTTCCTCGTCGACGGGAAACCCGCCACGTTGGTCCCTCCGCCTGTCACCCCTAAGGGCCCGGCCCGGTCGGCATCGGGCTCTCTCGCGGTCGTGAACCCGACCGCCCGCACCGCGCGGGCCAGCCGCATCTGGGTGGAGGGCATCCACGACGCTGCGCTGGTCGAGACCGTGTGGGGGCACGACCTGCGGGTCGAGGGCGTCGTCGTCGAGCCGATGCACGGCATGGACGACCTGGCCGCCGCCGTCGCGGCGTTCGGGCCTGCTCCGCACCGGCGGCTGGGCATCCTCGTCGACCACCTCGTCGACGGCAGCAAGGAGACGCGCGCCGCGCACGCCGTCGCGGGACCGCACGTGCTCGTCACCGGTCACCCGTTCGTCGACGTCTGGCAGGCGGTCACACCGGCGGCGGTCGGGATTCGAGAGTGGCCGGTGGTGCCGCGCGGGACCAACTGGAAGGCCGGGGTGTGCGCCGCGCTGGGTTGGGGCGAGCCGGCCGACGGCGCGCGCCGGGTGTTGGGTGCCGTGTCGAGTTTCCGCGACCTGGAGACCCCGCTCATCGGCGCCGTCGAACGTCTGGTCGACTTCGTCACCGCTGCGGCACCCGAAGACGGGTTCCCCTCGAGCTGAGCTCTGGCAGGATTCTTCTATGACTGCGGCGGCGCTCTGGCTCATCGCGGGCCTGGTGCTGGTCGCGGCCGAGGTGGTGTCCGGCGAGTTCGTCCTGCTGATGCTCGGCGGCGGCGCGCTCGTCGCGGCGGCGGCGTCGCTGGCGGGGCTGGG
>JAQSWF010000048.1 GCA_029266775.1 Pseudonocardia sp. | reverse complement strand
CGAGGACGGCCTCGTCGACGTCGCCGCCCTCACCGCACTCGACGACGAAGGCCCCCGCCTCGCGGGCCAGCTGCCCGACGTGCTCCCCGCACACCACGATGACCGCTCTCGCGCGGGAGGAGGCCGAGGCCCCGCCCTCGACCGGGCCGTCGCACGCGATCGTCCGGCCCTCCGAATCCGGTGCAGCCGTCAGCGGCACCACCCGGACGTCTCGCGGCCGGCCCGCGACGGCGCCTGCCTGCAGCGCGGCGTCGATGTCTTCGGCATGCACGTGCACGGTCCAGGTACCGGTACCGCCGGGCGCGCCGTCACCGGCCACGGCCACCGCGTCCCCGACCTCGTCCAGCGCGCCGCGCAGCGCCGCAGCCTTCTCGTCGTTCGCGCCGTCGAGCAGGTAGGTCACCTCGTAACTCCTGCTCGGCGTCGACGCTCTCGGAGCCTGGTGATCACGACGCTTCACCTGCGCCGACGGGAGCTCCGCCACGGGCGCGCGGCCGATCACCAGGGCCGCGAGCGCGTCCAGAACGAGGTAGAGGCCGAGCCCACCGGCGTCGACGACCCCCGCTCTCGCCAGCTCGGGCAGCTGCCCGGTCGTGGCGTGGAGCGCGGAACGGGCGGCGTCGGCGGCCGCGACGGCGACCTCGCCGACCCGGGTGCCGAGCCGATCCTTGCCGAGCCGATCTGCGGCGGCGGCTGCCGCCGCGAGCACCGTCAGCATCGTGCCGTCGAGGGGTCGGACGACCGATGCGGCCGCGAGCCGGGCACCGCGGACAAGGGCGTCGGTTAGGGTCGGTCCGCCGCCGGGCCCGTCCGCCACCGCCACCGCCTCCGCGACGCCCCGCAGCATCTGCGACAGGATCACCCCGGAGTTGCCGCGGGCCCCCAGCAGCGCCCCCCGCGCAAGCGCCGAGGCGACGGCTTCGGCGGTGGCCGCCCCGTGAGGAGACGCGGCCGGCGAGGTGCCGGTGTGCGGCGCCGCCACCGCCAGGGTCCGTGCCGCGGCTGTGGTCGCGAGCGGCACTGCGGCCGTAGCCGAGCGCATCGTGAGCAGCATGTTCGTGCCCGTGTCGCCGTCCGGGACGGGGAAGACGTTGATGCGGTCGATATCGACGCGGTGCCGTTCCAGCGAGGCCGTGGCCGCCTCGGCCCACCGCTCGAGCAGCAGCGCGTCGAGGGTGGAGCACACGGCCGCGAGCCTAATGCCTGTCCTGTGGATCAGCTCCGCAGCGAAGCACGCGGAGGTCCGGGGCTTGTCGTACCGGGACGGCCCGGGCGGGCTGCGCGCGAGCCTCGTGCGAGCGCGGGTACTCTCGGTGGTCGGCCCGGGCCGGGCCGGTCGCACGTCTATCCCGAGGAGTGTTGGAACGATGGCTGCCGTCTGTGACATCTGTGGAAAGGGTCCGGGCTTCGGCATGTCCGTCTCGCACTCGCACCGCCGCACCCACCGCCGCTGGAACCCCAACATCCAGACCGTGCGCACCCGGCTGAACGGCGGCAACCGCCAGCGCCTGAACGTCTGCACGTCGTGTCTCAAGGCGGGCAAGGTCACCCGCGCCTGAGCGTCTGCCAGGGGCTGATCAGCAGTTGGGGCCCAGGAGCTGCAGATGTGCAGCGTTTCGACCCGAAGCGTTGACCATGCGGGGTCCGGCGCCCGAGATCCCGCTCGTGAGACGGACGGGGCGAGTGGCGCCGCCTAGGGCAGCTTCCAGTCCACCGGCTCCCCGCCCAGCTCCTCCAGCAGCGCGTTCACGCGGCTGAACGGGCGCGATCCGAAGAACCCGCGGTCCGCCGACATCGGCGACGGGTGCGCCGACTCCACGAACGGCACGTCGCCCAGCAGCGGGATCAGGTTGCGGGCGTCGCGGCCCCAGAGGATCGCCACCAGCGGCTCGCCCTCGCGCTGCACCAGCGCCCGGATCGCCTGCTCGGTGACGACCTCCCAGCCCTTGCCGCGGTGCGCGCCGGGTTGCCCCGGCTCCACCGTCAGCACCCTGTTGAGCAGGAGGACGCCGCGGTCCGCCCACGGTGTGAGGTCGCCGGTGGACGGGGCGGGATGGCCGAGGTCGCTGCTGTACTCCCGGTAGATGTTGGCCAGGGACCGGGGGATCGGCCGCACGTCGGGCGCGACGGAGAACGACAGCCCCACAGCGTGTCCGGGTGTCGGGTACGGGTCCTGGCCGACGATCAGGACCCGCACGTCGTCGAAGGGCCGGGTGAACGCGCGCAGCACGTTCGGGCCGGCCGGGAGGTACCGGCGCCCCGCCGCGAGCTCCGCGCGCAAGAACTCGCCCATCTGCGTGATCACCGGCTCGACCGGGACCAGCGCGCGCGCCCACCCGACCTCGACGATCTCCGACAACGGCTTCCCGGCCACCTCGGTCCTTCCCGTCGCACGCGCCCACCGGGGCGGCACCCGGCGAGCCTAGGACGTGCCGTCGCGACCGATCCGGCCCCCCGCCCCCGCACCCCCGTCATCCCACCCGTGGGTCTCCGCCGTGCTCCGCTGCGGCGTCGACCCAGAGGACAGGTGCTGGTCCCGGTCGACGACGGCCCCGCCCGCGGGGTCGGTTTCACGGTCATGGGGCAGGTGCTCGGCCAGCTCGTCCACGACGAGGGCGTCGCCGCGGACGGCACCGACGCGGTAGGCGGCGCGTCCCACCAGCTGCGAGACCACCGGCGCCGTGATCACCTGGAAGAGCACGACGAGCATGAGGGTCGCCGCGGTGACCAGCTCCACCCGCAGCGCCGCGCCCAGCAGGACCAGCGCCAGGCCGAGCGTCTGCGGTTTGGTCGCTGCCTGCAGCCGGGCGGGCAGGTCGGGCAGTCGCACCAGGCCGATCGCCCCGAGCAGGCACGACAGGGCACCGAGCAGCATCAGCACCGCCGACCCGACCTCCGCCGCGGTGCTCACCGGTGCCGTTCCCGCCGCACCGCCAGCCGCGCCACGGCGACAGACCCGACGAACCCGACCAGCGCCACCGCCGCCATCAGCGACACGTTCGACCGGTCGCGGTAGTAGGCGACGTACACCCCGGTCGCGACGACCGTCAGCACGACGTAGACGTCGAGGGCGACCACCCGGTCCAGCGTGCTCGGCCCGCGCACGAGCCGGAACACCGTCAGGACGGTCGCCGCGCCGAGCATCCCGAGCACGGCCACGAACACCGCGGTCACCGCGGCCCCCCTCCCGATCCGACGCGGGCCATGTGCCGCTCCACCTCGGCGAGCTCCGCCGGAGTGCCGAGCGCTGCGATCACCCGCCGTTGCATGTCCAGCGCGCGCCGCCGGCTCCGCTCGACCCCGGCCCGGTCCCGCGGGCCCAGCGCGTAGACGTGCCACAGCCGGTGCTCGTGGTCGATCTGGAGCGCCATCGCCCCCGGGGAGAGCGACAGCGCGTTCGCGACCACGGCGACCACGCGGTCCGAGCCGCTCACCAGGGGCACCGCGAAGACCGCACCCCGAGCGGCCGGCCCGTGGCGCAGCGTCTGCCAGCTGACCTCGGCGCCGGACACGACCATGTCGTACGCGAGGTAGCCGCCGAGCGCGAGGAGCCGCACGGGGCGGAAGGGCAGGTGCGGGCCGGGCGCGGGGAACCGGAACGCCGCGATCACCGCGGCCCCGACGAGCACGCCGCCGACGATCGACACCGGCGTGAACGTGCCCCACAGCAGCACCCACACGAGCGTCAGCCACGCGATCTCCACGGTCCGCGCGCGCAGCTGGTTCACCATGCCCGGCCGGGTCACGCTGACCCGCGACGCCGACACCCGGCCCGAGCCCGTCACCGGTCCGCGTCCCCGAGCACGGCCACGCGATAGGGCACCCGCGCGATCAGGTCCTCCCCGGCCCGGCCGGTCATCGCCGAGAGCGGCCCGGCGAACACCGCGATCGCCAGGCTCACCGCCACCAGGCCCGCGGTCGCGGCGTACATCGGCCACGGGGTGCGCGCGGTCCCGACCTCCAGCTCGTCGTGCGGGTCGGGATCCTCCACGGTCGGCCGCGCGCGCCCCCAGAACGCCCGCACCCAGACCTTGGTCAGCGCAAACAGGGTCAGGAAGCTCGCCGCGATCACCACGGCCGCGACGGCCGTCGGACCGACGCCTGCCCCCGCGCCGGCCTGCAGCAGCTGCAGCTTGGCGACGAACCCGGCGGTCGGCGGCAGGCCGGCCAGGGTCAGCGCCGGGATGGCGAACAGCACCGCGAGCGCCGGCGAGGTCGCCGCGAGCCCGCCCATCCGGTCCAGCGCGACGGTGCCGGTGCGGCGGGTGATGAGGCCGCCGACCAGGAACAGCGTGGCGAGCACCGTGATGTGGTGGGCGGCGTAGAGGGTGGCGCCCGACAGGCCGCGCGCGTCGAACACCGCGAGCCCGAAGAGCATGAAACCGATGTGGCTGACGAGCAGAAACGACAGCAGTCGGTTCAGGTCGTTCTGCGCCAGCGCACCCAGCGCGCCGACGAGCATGGTGGCCACGGCCAGCCACAGCATGAGGGTCCACGGCCGGTCGTGCGGGAAGAGCAGCGTCTGGGTGCGCACCATCGCGTAGAAGCTGACCTTGGTGAGCAGCCCTGCGAACAGCGCGGTCACCGGAGCCGGGGCGTTCGGGTAGCTGTCGGGCAGCCAGAAGTGCAGCGGAACCATCGCCGCCTTGATGCCGAACACCACCACGAACATCAACGCGAGGACCGTGCGCAGGCCGGGCGGCAGCGCGTCGACGCGTTCGGACAGGTCGGCCAGGTTCACCGTCGCGGTCGCGGCGTAGACCATGGCGACGGCCGTGAGGAACAGCAGCGACGACAGCAGGCTGACGATCACGTAGGTCATGCCCGCGCGGATGGTCTGCACGCTGGTGCGCCGGGTGAGGAGCACGTACGACGCGGTCAGCATGATCTCGAACGACACGAACAGCGTGAACAGGTCGCCGCTGAGGTAGGCCAGCGACACCCCGGCCGAGAGCACCAGGTACGTCGGATAGAACGTCGAGCTCGCCATGCGGCGCCCGTAGTCGGCGATGCGCTGCGAGATCGCGTACCCCAGCACCGCCAGCGCGACGAGCGTCGACACCAGCAGGAGCAGGGCCGCGAGCCGGTCGGCGACCAGCGCGATGCCGACCGGGGGCGCCCACCCGCCGAGCGCGATGACCACCGGTCCCGAACGGTCCGCCCTCACGAGCAGCACGGCCGCGACGACGACCATCGACCCGAGCGTGGTCAGGGCCAGGATCCGCTGAGCGAGGACCGACGTCGAGACCACGACCGCGAGGGCGGCGCCGAGGATGGGCAGCAGCACCGGGAGCGCCGCGAGCGCCGTCATCGCTCGTCCTCGGTGCGACCGTCCGGACCGGCGTCCTGGTGCAGCGGCGCGGCCGGCCCCCCGCGCCGGGCGATGCGACGGTCCTCGAGGTCGTCCTGCACCTCGTCGTGGCCGAGCAGGACGAACGAGCGGTAGCTCAGCGCGAGCAGGAAGGTCGTCAGCGCGAACGTGATCACGACGGCGGTGAGGGCCAGTGCCTGCGGCAGCGGGTCGGCGAAGGTGTCGGCGGGCGCCGATCCGACGATCGGGGCGCGGGCCGGGGGGCCGCCGACGAGCTGCAGCAGCAGGTTCGTCCCGTGCCCGAGCACGACGACCCCGATCAGCACCCGCATCAGCGAGCGCTGCAGGAGCAGGTAGAAGCCGACCGCGTAGAGGCCGCCGACCGTGAGCGCCATGAGCAGGTTGATGGTCGGGGTGATCACCGGGTTCACGCCTCCTCCCCCGCCGCCCGCATGTCGCGCTCGATACCCGACCCGAGGGCGCGCAGCAGGTCGAGCACCACACCGACGATCAGCAGATACACGCCGACGTCGAGGAACACGCTGGTGACGACCTCGAGCTCGCCCGACCCCGGGAGCGGTACGGCGAGCTTGGTGCTCGACAGCACGGGCTCACCGGCGACCACGGGTGCCAGCGCGGTGCCAACGGCGATGGCCAGCCCGAGCCCCATCAGGACCGGCGGCCGGATCGGCACCAGAGCACCCGGGTCGGTCGACCCGCCGGCCAGGTAGCGCAGCACGAACGCGAGGCCGGCGACGAGCCCGGCGGAGAACCCGCCACCGGGTCCGTAATGACCGGCGCACAGCAGGTAGATCGAGAAGACCAGGATGGTGGGGAAGAGCCCACGCGTCACCATCTCGAGCAGGAGGGTGCGCCGCCGCGGGGTGCGGCAGCGCCCGGGCAGCAGCCACGGCGAGCGCGGCCGGTCCCACGACTCGAACGGTGTCTGCTCGCGCTCTCCCGGCTGCGGCGCAGCCGCGTCGCCGTCGGGCGAGCTCGTCAGCGGGTTCACCGCGTGACCACCTCCTCGTCCTGCTGCGCGTCCTTTCGGGGGAGCTCGACGTCCCGCTGCCGCCGCCGGCGCCGGTCCGGCGGTGCGGCCAGCACCAGGCTCGCGACCCCCACCGCCGCAACGAACAGCACGGTGATCTCACCCACCGTGTCGAGTGCCCGGAAGTCGACGATGATCGCGTTGACGACGTTCGTCGCCCCCGCGTCCTCGGGCGCGAGCCGCACGTACTCGGCGCTGACCGTGGGCGGGGCGCGCCGCGCGCCGCTGAGCACCACCGCCATCGCGGAGACCACGCCGCCGGCGACGACCGCGACGACCGCACGGGGCACCCAGGTGCGGGGTTTCGGGCGCTCGGCGCCGAAGTGGGCGGGCAGTCGGCGCAGGACGAACACGAACGCGACCAGCGAGAGCGTCTCGACGAGGAACTGGGTGAGCGCGAGGTCCGGAGCACCGTCGACGATGAACAGCCCGCCGACGCCGTAGCCGATCAGCCCCACGAGCAGCACCGCGGTGAGCCGGCGGCGCACGCGGATCAACGCCAGCGCGGCGAGCAGCACCACCGCGGCAAACGGGAACTGCAGCACCGCATGGAAGAGGGGCTGGGCCGGCCACGTGCCCCCGATCAGCGTCGCCAGCCCGGGCAGCAGGATGACGACGACCAGGATCACCGTGAGGTACGCCGGCACCGACCCGGCCTGGAGCCGCGCGGTCACCCCCGTCGCGAGCCGCTCGGTGCCACCGATCGCGACCTCGTAAGCGCGCTGGGCCGACAGCGCGGCCGGGAAGCGTCCGGCCAGGCGTCCGACGGTGCCCCGCGCCCGGTGCAGGCCGTAGCCGACGACGAGGGCCAGTGCCGAGAGCAGGAGCGGCGGCCCGATGCCGTGCCACAGCGCGAGCTCGTACTGCTCCGGCCCGGCCGGGTAGGCGCGGGCGTAGCTCTGGGCGTCCGCGTCGACGATCCCGGGCACGAGGCCGAGCACGAGCCCGGCCACCGCGCAGATCCCGGCCGGCACGGTGAGCAGCGGGCCGGGCGGGTGCACCGGGGTGTCGGGCACCCCGGGCTTGCGGGCGAAGGCGCCCCACAGGAAGCGCGCGCTGTAGGCGACGGTGAGGACCGACCCCGCGACCACACCGGCCTCGACGAGCGCACCGCGGGTCGAGTGCTCGGCGAGGAAGGCCTCCAACGCGGCCTCCTTGCCGACGAATCCCAGCAGCGGCGGCAACCCGGCCATGGACGCCGCCGCGGCCGCCGAGATGAGCGCCGTGCCGCGCAGCGCGTCGCCCACCCCGGACAGGCGCCGGACGTCCCGCGTGCCGGTCGCGTGATCGACGATCCCCACGGCGAGGAACAGCGGCGCCTTGAAGAACCCGTGGGCGAGCAGCATCGCCACTCCGGCGACCGCGGCGATCCGCGTTCCGGCGCCGAAGAGCACCATGAGGAACCCGAGCTGGCTGACGGTGCCGAAGGCCAGCAGCCGCTTCAGGTCCGTCGCCCCCATCGCCCGCCATCCGCCGACGGCCATGGTGGCCAGCCCGAGCACGATGACGGTCACCCACCAGGCCGTCCGGTCGGCCACCCCGGGCGACAGCCGGGCCACCAGGTAGACGCCCGCCTTCACCATCGAGGCGGCGTGCAGGTAGGCGCTGACCGGGGTGGGGGCCGCCATCGCGGCCGGCAACCACGGGTGGAAAGGCAGCTGGGCCGACTTCGTGAGCGCCCCGACCAGCACCAGCATCAGCGCTGCCGTGACCACGCCTCCGCCAAGGGCGCCCGCTCGGCCGAGCTCGACGATCTCGGAGATCCGGTACGTGCCGGCGGCCTCCCCGAGCATGATGAAGCCCAGCAGCATCACCAGCCCGCCGAACACGGTGACCAGCAGGGCCTGCACGGCGGCGCCGCGGTTCTCCCGGGTCTCGCCGCTCTGCCCCACCAGCAGGAATGACGCGACGGACGTCAGCTCCCAGAACACGTAGAGGGTGAGCAGGTCGTCGGCGAGGACGAGGCCGAGCATCACGCCGGCGAAGGCGAGCAGCAGCGCGGCGTTGCGGGGGGCCTCGGGGGAGTCCGCGAAGTAGCCGATGCAGTACACGAGGATCAGCGCGCCGATGCCCGAGACGAGCACGACCATCGCCAGCGCGAGCGCGTCGAGGCGGAAGCTCAGGACGAGGTCCAGCTGAGGCGCCCACACCACCGTGCTGCTCACGCCGCCGGCCAGCGCCACCGGGGCGTGGGCCAGCGCCCAGAGGAGCGCCGCGGCCGGGGGTACGGCGGCGAGGGCGAACGCGCCGCGCCGGCTGCGTGCCGACACGAGCGGGAGGAGGGCGGCCAGCGCGAGGTGGGCGACGACGAGCGCGAGCACGCGCACCTCCCTCGAGCTCCTCGCGCGGCCGTCCGGTGGCGTCGGCCGGGGTACCCGACGGCCGCGCACCGCCCGCTGGTGACACGAGCGCCGACCGGCCGCGGCGGGCGCAGACGAGCCTATCTGCGCGGCGCCCACCGCACCGAAGGGCACAGCGCACCGAAGGGCACAGCGCACCGAAGGGCACAGCGCACCCGAGGGCACAGCGCACCGAGGGGCACGGCACCGCGGAAGGCCCCGGATCGCGAGGAGCGGGTTCGTCGGGTCAGACGCCGGCCAGACTGCGCGCGGCGAGCCCGAGACCGACGACGAGCACCAGCAGCGCGGTCAGCGCCGGGCTCGCGGCGACCAGCCGGGCCGACTGGCGGGGAGCCGGTCGGAGAACGTGACCCGGTCCAGCCGATCCCGCAGCCCGACCAGCAGCAGGCCGGCCGCCGTCAGCGTGCCGGCCATGCCGAACCCGTAGCTGAGCACCAGGCCGACGCCGAACCAGGTCCGCCCGAGACCGATCGCACCGAGGAGCACCAGCAGCGCGGTGGGGCTCGGGACAAGGCCGCCCGCGACGCCCAGTCCCACCAGCGCTCCCCGACCGAACCGCGCGGGGGACTCCTGCCCGTGGCCGTGGCCGACGGTGACCAGGACCCGCTGCGCCGCGACGGCCGGGTCACGCCGACCGACCCGCCAGGCCCGAGCCGCCGACGCGAGCAGCATCACCCCGATCCCGGCGACCAGCAGTCCGCTCAGCACGCCCAGCCAGCTCAGGACGCCGTCGGGCGCCACCGAGGCGGACACGCTGACCACTAGCCCCAGCACCAGCACGCCCGTGGTGTGGGTCGCGGTGACGGTCGCTCCGATGAGCAGCGCGTCTCGTCGCGTTCCGCGCCGGCCGGCCAGGTAGGCGGCCATCACGGTGCAGGCCGGCGTAGTGGTTCACCGTGACGTTGCCCAGCGGATGCGCGGCTGCGGTGCCGGCCACTCCGAGCGCCAGGGCGGTCACCAGGAAACCAGCGCAGAGCAGAGCAGGGCGCCCAGCCGCGCGCACCAGCGGATCATCGTGGGCCTCGCAAGGACTCCAGGGTCTGCCGTGCGATGGGTGCGTGCAGCGGGGAGAAGTGCGGGTTCGTGCTCAGCGCCTTCTCCAGCGCGGCGATAGCCTCACCGGTCCGAGCCGCGTCGGTCCGACTCAGCGCAGCGAGGATCATCCCGCGGTGGTAGTCCGTCACGGCGTCCCGCCGGCCCAGGGCTCCGGCCTGCTCGATCAGCGGCAGCGCCTCGGCGTCCCGACCGGCGGCGTGCAGCGCCCAGGCCAGCGCTTCGGCGGAGAAGATGCTCTGCCGGCGTGACCATTCGGCCTCGGCCAGCAGGACCGCCTCGGCGGGGTTGCCGTGGTCGGCGGCCACCAGCGCAGCGGTCGCGTCGTCGAGCGAGCCCTGCGCGGCGGAGAGTCGCCGCTGCTCGTCGAGCAGCCGGTACTGGGTGCGGGCCTCGGGCAACCGGCCGGCCGACTCGAGCAGCTCACTGTATTCCAGGAGGTACTGCGGCAACGGCACCCGCTGGGTCAGCCGGTCGTAGGCGGTGATCGCCTCGTCGACCCGTCCGGTGGCGGCGAGCACCTTCGCCCGGCCCTGCAGCAGCGCCGGGTCGCCCGGGGCAGCGGCGAGCCCGCGCTCGTAGTGGGCGCGCGCCTCCTCCAGGGCGCCACCGCCCCACGCGAGCTCGCCGAGGTAGTACTGGCAGAAGGCCAGCTCGTCCCGGCCGATCGCGATCGCCTCGGCGCGCTCCAACGCCAGCCGGGCCTCGTCGACGCGACCATGCAGCTCCAGCTCGTAAGACGCACGCGTGAAAGCCGCGACACCGGGACGAAGATCGGGCATGCGTTGGACGCCCCAGTGGCGGTTGCGGTGTCGCCGAGCTGGGTGGCCGCGTCCGCGAGCACGCCGTTCGCCTCCATGCTGAACGGCTTGACCGCCAGCGCCTGCTCGGCGTGGCTGCGGGCGGCGGCGAAGTCGTGCCGGGCGTTCGCCAGCGCGCCCAGCCCGACTGCGGCGGCGGCGTTGCCGGCCGGCTGCAGCCGGGTCGACCGGTCCAGCGCACCCTGCGCCTGACCGTAGTAGGCGGGATTGCCGCTCACCCTGGCCTGTTCGACGTAGGCCGAGCCCAGCGCGGCCCACGTGCCTGCGTCGCCGGGCACCCGGCGCAACCGGTCCTGGGCCTGCGCGATGGTGGCGGCAAGCCGGTCGGGCACCGGCTGCGGGGTCCCGGCCGGCATATCCCGCCGGCGTCGTCGACGCCGGCGGCCACCGCGGCGGCCAGCAGCAGCGCGGCGAGCGCGGTCACGATCAGGGGTCGCCGGCGCCGCCGTCAGGAGCCGGCCTCGGGTGGCGGGACGGGCTCGCGGTAGTCGGCACCGGGCACGGTAAGGGCGGAGGAGGGCATGACTGTCCTGTCCGGGCCGGCGCCGAGAGGTGGCGCGGCCAACGCTCGTCCTGTGGATCAGCGCCGCTGCCGAGCGCGGCGGAGATTCACAGGTGGAATGGTGGACGGAAGGGCGGGGACCCGGGTGGCGGTGCGGGAAGGACCGGACCGCCACTCGCCGGGACCACACGCGTCGTGTGGATCAGGACGAGATCCACAGATGAGATCACTAGCCGGCGTTCGGCGAGTCGTCCGAGTCAGTGGTGGCGGCCGCCTGCCGAGCCACGGCGCTGCGACGACGGCGGAACCACGCCGCACTGAGCCCGGCGAAGACCACCGCACCGGCCCCGCCGGCCACTCCCCACGGCAGAACGCCGTCGGTCCAGCTGCTGCTGGCCGACGCCGGCTGCACCGGCACCTCGGTGGCCTCGGTGCTGTCGACGCCTCCGGTGCCCGAGCCGTCCGTGCCGCCGGACGAACCGGGGACCACGGCCGCCGCCGGCCGTGCCCTCGCTCACCGGCGGGGCGGCAGCGGCCACCGCGTCGGCGGCCGTCACCGCGCTGGGCAGCGCGACGTACGGGAACTGCGGGGAGAACTCGACGTCGTTCGTATCCACCTTGTCCCCGGCAGCCAGCGCGTCGACCAGCTTGCCGGTCTGGGCGGCACCCGCGACGGCCTGGATCGAGATGTCGATGACGTCATCGCCGAGCCGACGACCGTTCGGGAAGCCCTGCAGGTCCCCGGCGAGCACGCCGAGCCGGTCCGCCTTCTCCGCGGGCTTGATCGAGGTGTTCAGCCGCAGCATCTCCGCGGGCTGGATCTGGTCCTTGTCCACGTTCAGGACGTGGCTGTTCAGATCGGCCTGGATCGGAGCAGGCGAGCCGTCGAGCGTCGGCGCCCCCTTCGCGATGCCGGTCAGGAAGATCTCCACCAGGTCGTTGCGCGGGCCCTCCGGCGCGGGCACGCCGTAGATCGCCTCGAGCAGCTTGGGCAGCTCGGGGTCGGTCACGCGGGCGACGACCTCGCGGATCGTGGCGTCCTTGTTCGGGGTCAGCCCGTTGAAGGCGTCCTTGAGGCCGGCGGGCAGAACGACCTCGTTGACCAGCGGGTTGCCCAGCCGGGATACCTGCACCGGGTCGCCCGTCCGGGTGGCCGTACCCGGTGCGAGCTTCATCGAGTACCGCTCCGTGTCGCTCCAGATGCCGATCACGGGGTTGCGGGCGGGGTCACCGTGGTCGGTGACCGTCGCGATGGGCAGCTGCAGCGCCACGTGTTGACGTTGGTGGCGGCCAGCGTGTCCTGCCCGACCTCGGTCAGGTCTCCGCCGTGGAGCAGGTCGAACACCCGCAGGTCGGCGAAGAACGGATCCTCGGCCGCGCCCACGTAGACCTTGCCGCCGCCGGGTAGGCCCTTGATCGCCTGGTCGCGCAGGTCCCGGTAGTTCGGGATCGACGCCGCGCCCAGCTGCGACGGGGCGACCTGGCCCTCGACGATCTTCTCCCAGCCGCCGTCCTTCGTGACCGACAGCGTGTAGTGCTGCCGGAACAGCAGGTTCTCGTCGTCCAGGCTGGTGACCGGTCCGTTGTTGTAGAGGAACGTGTCGTTGCCTCGCCGGTCGTCGGTGCGGAACGTCAGCCGGTAGCCGATATCGGGCTTGGCGTTCCCGTCGGTATCGATGTTGATGTCGTAGTTGGCGTCGGTCGCCCACGGGTAGAACGTGGGGCCGCCGTTGGGCTCCTGCATGCCGAACCAGTTGGCGACGAAGGTGACCGAGCTCGGGTCGTCCGGGCTGACGAACGCGTAGAGGTCGGTGTTGTCCGCGGTCGGGTCGGCCGAAATCAGCGGGGCTTCGCGGTGGCCATCCCGCCTCCGAGCGAGACCAGTGCGGTGCTCAGCACGATCGTGCCCGCGGCGGCCACGGCCGCCATACGCTTGGGTGTTCGAGCCCGTCGAGAACGGTGCGGAGACATTTTCCTCCTTCCGGGCAGCACGGGGCCTCCGAGGAACGCGCAGCGTTCTCGGTGGTGGATGCGCCGATGGGACACTCGGCGCGACTGCGCCGAATGGGCGAGCTGTGCGGCATGATCGACGCCTGGCTCGTGCGCCGCGGTCCGAGTCGCGCCGGTCACTCAAGCATTCGTTGACCTGCTGGGTTCGGCTTGCACCTCGGCTTGTTGCACCTGTGTGGCAATAGCGAGCAAACGGTCATGCCCGCGCGGGTTGAGGATCTGCGCGCGCCATACCGCGCGGGGCGGCGGCGACACAGGCGGTGACCAAGCCGGCCCATCCCGACAACCCGCGCAGTGAGCGGCCTCACGACACCGTACTGGAACGATTCAGAACGCCGCGTCGCTATACGAAGTACCCGACACGACAACACGAAGGAGCACCACAAAGTGATCGACAAGGTCCGCCAGATCCTGCGCCGCCTCGACCGGTGGACGCTGACGGTCTTCAACCCGTACTACGCCTCCGACCACCGCCACTGAGCGGCCACATGGCCGGCAGGACACATCAGCGCCCCCCTTCCGGGGGGCGCTGATTCATCGCGGTCGTCCAGCGGCTCAGTGGCCGTGCCCGCGGCGGTGGCGACGCGCGATCTCGTCGGGATGGGTCTCGGCGTACTCGTGGCCCATGTGCAGCGGGCCGCCCTCCTGATAATGATCAACGTGGTCCAGCTCCGGCGGCAGCGGGGGCTTCACGAACGCCCAGACGTAGAACAGGATCCCGGCGACCAGCATCGCCAGGCCCGTCCACAGGTTCAGGGCGATGCCACCGGCCTTGGCCAGCTCCTCCTCGGTCTCGCCGATCAGGCCGAGAATGGTGAGCACCAGCCCGTACACCACGAACAGCAGCCCGATCACCGAACGTAGGTCGAACAGAATGGCCGTCAGGTCCGCCTTGGCGGGCTTCGCGGGCTGAGGTGCTTCGGTGCGGTCGGACATCTCGCTCACCACCAGATGATGTAGAGGACGAGGGTCAGGGCGAGCACAGCCATGCCCATAATCATGGGGTTTCGGTACCAGCCTGCGTCCTCGGCCGCGACGGCGCCACCGCCGCGCTGCTCCCGGGTCGACGTCGCCCAGGTGAGACCGGACAGCTCCTCGTCGGTCTTGCCCGGGGTGAACTGGGACACGATGAAGGAGACGAGGCATCCCACGACGAACGCCGCGCTCGCCCCCAGGAAGCTGCCGGCCTGCGCCGAGACGACGATGACGTCGGCGCGGACCAGGAGGTCGACGAGCACCGCCGCGGCCACGCCGGCGAGCAGGCCGGTCCAGCCCGCGGTGCCCGTCGTCTTCTTGTAGAACAGGCCGAAGATGAAGATCGCGAACAGCGGGGCGTTGAAGAAGCTCGCCAGGGCCTGGATGTAGTCCATCAGGTTGGAGAAGCTGC
>JAQSWF010000047.1 GCA_029266775.1 Pseudonocardia sp. | reverse complement strand
CAGAGGTGCTCGCGCCGCCGACCCGCACGCCGTGGGACTCGCTCAACGCCCGGCTCGAGGCGCCGGGCGGCCTACAGCTGACGCTGTTCGAGGAGCTCGGCTGAGCCGAGGCCTCGTCCGACGAGCGTCGTCATGGCGGATCCTCCCGGTCGCGCTGCGGTGCGTCGGCGTCGGCCGGGCGGTGAATCGCGAACGCGGCGACGACGAGCACGACTCCGATGATCTCGACGACGCTGGGGATCTGGCGGAGCACGAGGACGCCGATCGCGGTGGCGGTGGCGGGAAGCAGCGCCAGCATGAGGGCGAACGTGGCTCGCGATATCCGGGCCATCGCGAGCTGGTCGCAGACGTAGGGGATCACCGACGAGCAGATCCCGACACCGATGCCGGCCAGTAGCAGGAGGGCTGCTCGACGGTACGGGCGGCCTCGGCGAGGCCCAGGGGAGTGACGGCGATGAGCGCGATGACCATGGCGGCGCCCAGTCGGTCGATGCCGCTGGCGCCGCCGTCGGCGGCGAGCCGGTGGCCGAGGATCGCGTACAGCATGAACCCGACGGCGTTGGCGATCGCGAACACGTAGCCGAGCAGGTCGCCTTCGGCGCGGATGTCCGTGAGCAGGAAGACGCCGGCGATGACGCCCAGCAGGGCAAGGGCGTTGCGCGGGGTCCGTGCGCCGAGCGCGGCGAGCAGGATCGGACCGAGGAACTCGATCGCGCCGACCGTGCCCAGCGGAAGCCGGTCGATGGCCAGGTAGAAGAAGGCGTTCATGGCGCCGAGCACGACGCCCATCGCGATCAGGAGCTGCCGCTGTGGCCAGGTGGCCGTGGCGAACACCCGCCAGGGTCGGCGCCAGGCCAGGAACATCGCCGCGGCGGCGGCGATGCGCAGCCAGGCCACCCCGAGAACGTCGACGCGGGCGAACAACAGGACGGCGAACGCCGGCCCCAGGTAGTGGAAGATCGCGCTGGTGACGAAGTAGGCCTGCGGCGGCACACGCTCAGTCGCGATGCGTCCCACCGTGGCGCGGGTCGGCCGGGTCGAGGAGCTGCTCACCCGGCTACAGTTCCCGCCGGACGTGGCCTGTGGCTTACCGTTCGTGTCGGAGGAGCAGCTGATGTCTGCGGATCCACAACTCTCCCGCGCTGTGCCTTCAGGTCCGTCAATCGGGTTGCTGGACGACGTCGACCGTCGGCTCCTCCAGCTGCTGACCGACGACCCGCGGTTGTCGAAGTCGGCATTGGCGCGCGCAGCAGGTATCTCGACCCCGACGGCGTCCAGCCGTGTCGCGCGCCTCGAGCGTCAGGGGGTGATCCGCGGCTACCGCCTCGACGTCGACCCCGCCGCACTCGGCTACGCGGTGATGGCCTGGGTGCGCGTCCGACCCGGCCCGGGGCAGCTGACCAAGGTCGTCGAGCTGGCGCAGCGGACCCCTGAGGTCGGCGAGTGTCACCGCGTGACCGGCGAGGACTGCTTCGTCATGCGGGTGCACGCCACGTCGCTGCAGGCCGTGGAGCAGGTGCTGGACCGCTTCCTGCTGTACGGCCAGACCACCAGCGCGATCACCGTGTCCAGCCCGGTGGATCTCCGCCCGCCGCCGATCGTCGCCCCGTAGCCGCGACGGTGGCGGCGTCCCGTCCTGTCGGCACGACGTGGCACCATCCCCAGGTGACCTGCAGACCGGCCGAGCAGCACCTGCGCGACCTCGCCCGTCTGCGCCGCGTCCGGGACCGGATGGACCGGGAGTACGCCACACCTCTCAACGTCGAGGCGCTCGCCCGCGGTGCGCACATGTCGGCCGGGCACCTCAGCCGCGCCTTCCGGCTCGCGTATGGCGAGTCGCCGTATGCCTACCTGATGACGCGGCGCGTCGAGCGCGCGATGGCGCTGCTGCGCCGGGGGGACCTCAGCGTCACCGAGGTCTGCTTCGCGGTCGGCTGCTCGTCGCTGGGCACCTTCAGCACGCGCTTCACCGAGCTGGTCGGGATGCCGCCCAGCGCCTACCGCCGGCAGGCGGCCCGCGCGACGGCGGGCATGCCGCCGTGCGTGGCGAAGAAGGTCACCAGACCGGTCAGGAATCGAGAAGCCCGGGCGGGGGAGCTGCACCTACCGTGATCGCCATGGACCTCACCATCCACGCGACCTTCCTCCCGCACGACGACCCGGAGGCCGCCCTGGCCTTCTACCGCGACACGCTCGGGTTCGAGGTTCGCAACGACGTCGGCTATCAGGGGCTGCGCTGGATCACGGTCGGCCCGCCCGCCCAGCCCGGCACCTCCATCGTCCTGCACCCGCCCGGTGCCGACCCCGGCATCACCGACGACGAGCGGCGCACCATCGCCGAGATGATGGCCAAGGGCACCTACGGCAGCCTCATGCTGGCCACCAAGGACGTCGACGGCACCTTCGACCAGCTCCAGGCCCGGGGTGCCGAGGTCGTCCAGGAGCCCGTAGACCAGGCGTGGGGCGCGCGCGACTGTGCCGTCCGCGACCCCGCAGGGAACCTGATCCGTATCCAGGAGCTGCGCTGATGAGCCTCGCCATGACGACGGGCACCGAGACGGAGACCCCCCCGCGGCTGCACGCCGCCGACAGCCACGACCTGATCCGGGTGCACGGCGCGCGCGAGAACAACCTCAAGGACCTGCACGTCGAGCTGCCGAAGCGCCGGCTGACGGTGTTCACCGGCGTCTCCGGCTCGGGCAAGAGCTCGCTGGTCTTCGGCACCATCGCGGCCGAGTCACAGCGGCTGATCAACGAGACCTACAGCGCCTTCGTGCAGGGCTTCATGCCGACCCTGGCTCGGCCCGAGGTCGACCTCCTGGACGGGCTGACCACCGCGATCATCGTCGACCAGGAGCGGATGGGGGCCAACGCCCGCTCGACCGTCGGCACCGTCACCGACGCGAACGCGATGCTGCGCATCCTCTTCAGCCGCCTCGGGCAGCCGCACATCGGCCCGCCGAACGCCTACTCGTTCAACGTGCCCTCGGTGAAGGCCAGCGGATCGATCACCGTCGAGCGCGGCGGCAAGACGAAGGCCGAGAAGGCGACGTTCACCCGCCTCGGCGGGATGTGCCCGCGCTGCGAGGGCATGGGCTCGGTCACCGACTTCGAGCTGTCGGCGCTGTACGACGACACGAAGTCGCTCGCCGAAGGCGCTCTGGTTGTCCCTGGCTACAGCATGGACGGTTGGTACGGCCGCATCTTCGGCGGCGCCGGGCTGCCCATGGACAAGCCCATCGGGAGGTTCACCAAGAGGGAGCTGCACAAGCTGCTCTACGGGGAGCCGGAGAAGATCAAGGTGGAGGGCATCAACCTCACCTACGAGGGGGTGATCCCCAAGATCCAGAAGTCGATGCTCTCCAAGGACGTCGACGCGCTGCAGCCGCACGTCCGCGCGTTCGTGCAGCGTGCGGTGACGTTCATGACCTGCCCGGACTGCGACGGCACCCGGCTCAGCGCCGAGGCCCGGTCGTCGAGGATCCAGGGAAAGAACATCGCCGACGCCTGCGCGATGCAGATCAGCGACCTGGCCGGATGGATCCGGGGCCTCGACGAGCCGTCGGTGGCTCCGCTGCTCGCCGGGCTGCAACACCTGTTCGACTCCTTCGCCGAAATCGGGCTGGGCTACCTCTCGCTGGACCGGCCGTCGGGCACGCTGTCCGGCGGCGAGGCGCAGCGCACCAAGATGATCCGCCACCTGGGGTCGTCGCTGACTGATGTCACCTACGTTTTCGACGAGCCCACTGCCGGCCTGCACCCGCACGACGTCGCGCGGATGAACGACCTGCTGCTGCGGCTGCGGGACAAGGGCAACACGGTGCTCGTCGTGGAGCACGAGCCGGAGACGATCGCGATTGCCGACCACGTCGTCGACCTCGGTCCCGGCGCGGGATCTGCGGGCGGCGCCGTCTGCTTCGAGGGCACTGTCGCGGGGCTGCGGGCCAGCGGCACCGTCACCGGCCGTCATCTCGACGACCGGGCCGCGCTGCGCGAGACGGTGCGGACGCCCACCGGCAGTCTGGACATCCGCGGCGCGTCCACTCACAACCTGCGCGACGTCGATGTCGACGTCCCGCTCGGGGTGCTCGTCGTCGTCACCGGGGTCGCCGGCTCCGGCAAGAGCTCGCTGATCCACGGCTCGCTCTCCGGACGGGACGGGGTGGTGGCGATCGACCAGGGCGCGATCCGCGGCTCGCGGCGGAGCAACCCGGCGACCTACACCGGCCTGCTCGACCCGATCCGCAAGGCGTTCGCGAAGGCAAACGGTGTGAAGCCGGCGCTCTTCAGCGCCAACTCCGAGGGTGCCTGCCCGACCTGCAACGGCGCCGGCGTGATCTACACCGACCTGGCGATGATGGCCGGTGTCGCCACCACCTGTGAGGAGTGCGAGGGGAGGCGGTTCCAGGCGGCGGTGCTGGAGTACACGCTCGGCGGCCGGAACATCGCCGAGGTGCTGGCGATGTCGGTGGCCGAAGCGCTGGCGTTCTTCGGCGCAGGGGAGGCGCGCACGCCGGCCGCGCACGCCGTCCTGGCCCGCCTCGCCGACGTCGGGCTCGGATATCTCAGCCTCGGCCAGCCGCTCACCACGCTGTCCGGCGGGGAGCGGCAACGGCTCAAGCTGGCCGCCCACCTGGCCGAGAAGAACCCGCGCGGGTCCCGGACGGTCTACGTCCTCGACGAGCCGACCACCGGCCTGCACCTCGCCGACGTCGAGCAGCTGCTCGGCCTGCTCGACCGGCTCGTCGACTCCGGCGCGTCGGTCGTCGTCATCGAGCACAACCAGGCGGTGATGGCGCATGCCGATTGGATCATCGACCTCGGCCCGGGGGCGGGCCACGACGGCGGCCGGATCGTGTTCGAGGGCACGTCGGCGCAGCTCGTCGCCGCCCGGTCCACGCTGACAGGTGAGCACCTCGCGGCCTACGTCGGCGGGTGACGGCGAACGATCGGGGCGGGCGCCCACGGCGGCGCGTGATCAACGTTTGGGCACCACAACAGCCACCTGTGCAGCGCACGTCCCACTTTCGCTGATCACAGCGCACACCGCCCGCCCGCTGCAATGAACCGATAATCGATGTTATGACAACAAGCGCTCTGCTCGCCGGGCTCCTCGCCCCGGCCTGGATGAGCGACGGGTGCGCACCAACGAGCGCCGCCAGCCTCAGCAGATGTGCCGCTCACTGCCGACATGGAGCGGGTCGTGGATGCGGCGCTACGTGCGCGGCGGCAACGCGCACGCCCGGGCTTCGGTGATGCGAAGCGTGAGCACCCTGCCGCCCCAGTACGCGTGCGGGACGGCATCAACCACGCCGATGACCAACGCACGTGCTCCGTCCGGCTGCTGGATCTCGATCTTGATCTCCTGACCGGGTTCGAGCGTGTAAGTACGCGTTAATGGCACCGGGGCACCCTGCGCCCCGGCTGGTTTGCCCGCTGTCCGCCGGACGGGCACGACCGCCGTTTCGGCAGCTCGAGCTACCCGCCGGCCGGCGTCACCCACCCGGACGGACCCGACGAGTCCGCCAGCGGCGCTGCTCCCGATCGTCCTCCGGCTGGTGTTCACAGGTCGTGAACCCAGTTCTGCCCGACGAGGTCGTGGCCGAAGCTGTGGTGGTGGTCCTGGTCGACGATGCGAAACCCGGCGGCCTCGTAGAGGCGGCGGGCGGCGACGAGGACGTCGTTGGTCCACAGCGTGAGCCGCCGGTAGCCGACGGCGCGGGCGAACACCACGCAGGTGTCGACCAGTCGCCGGCCGACGCCATGCCCGCGTTCGGCGGGGTCGACCAGCAGGATCCGCAGTCTGGCGGCGCCCTCCTCGCCGGCGACGCAGAACACGCACCCGACGCGACGGCCGTCGACCTCGGCGATCCACGCTGCCTCACGGGCGGAATCGTGGTGGGTTGCGAAGTCGGCGACGATCCGCGCGACCAGGGCTTCGAACTCGCTGTTCCAGCCGAACTCGGCGTTGTAGAGCTCGCCGTGCGCCATCACCACCCACCCGAGATCACCGGGGCGGTCCAGCCGCCGAATGGACGCCCGGGCGGGCGCCGTCGCCGTCATCGTCTCCCCTCTCGCCATCACTGAAACGACTGTTTCAGTGATGGCAGACTACGGCCGTGCCCACACCCGGTTCAACCCCCTCGGCACGGCGGAACGAGCTACTCGAACGCGCCTACAGCTACGCGCTGCAGCACGGGCTGGCGGACCTGTCGTTGCGCCCGCTCGCCGCCGCGACCGGCTCCAGCCCGCGCGTGCTGCTGTACCTGTTCGGCAGCAAGGACGGCCTGGTGCGGGCGCTGCTGGCCAGGGCTCGCGTCGATGAGCTCGCACTGCTCGACGAGCTGCGGCCAGGGGATGGGAGGTCGGGCGCCGGCCTGGATGCGATGGCCGCGCGAGTGTGGGAATGGCTCACCGCGCCGTCGCACCGGCCCCTGCTCACGCTCTGGGCCGAGGGCTACGTCCGCTCGCTGGTCGACACCGACGGACCGTGGGCCGGGTTCGCTCGCGCCACCGTCGACGACTGGCTGGGCGTGCTTGCGACGGCCCAACCCTCGGACCAGCGCACCACGCCGGCCGGACGGGCTCAGTGCACCCTCGTGCTCGCCGTCCTGCGTGGAGCACTGCTCGACCTGCTGGCCACCGGTGACGTCGACCGGACCACCGCCGCGGTACACGCACAGCTCGCCGCCCTGGACCCGATCACCGCGAAGCCCGGAACGTCAGCGTGAGGGCGCCCTAATCGTCCACGCTTCCCATGGTCAGGTTGACGATCGTGCCCGTCATCCCGCTTGCCTTATCCGACGCCAGGAAGGTCGCCACGTTGGCCACTTCGTCGAGCGTCATGAGCCGTCGCCCGTGCGTCCTGCTCGCGAGCAGCTTCTGCCACTGCTCCCAGGTCAACTTCGACGCCTCGGCCCGCGGCTCGAACGCCTCCCTCATGGTGCGCGTCTCCGGGATGCCCTGTGGCCGCAGGCCGATCACGCGTATCCCATGAGGGGCGAGCTCGGCGGACAGAGCTCGAGTCAGCGCCTCCTTGGCGGCCATGGCCGGGCCGTAGCCGCCCACCAGGGGGATGCCCGTCCGCGAGTGCAGGGCGGTGACAGTCATGATCACTCCTGAGCCGTTCGCTACCATCCTGCGGGCGGCGAGCCGCGCGGTCAGGAAATACGACCGGGTGTAGGCCGTGATGGGCAGGGCGAACTGCTCGGCGTCGAGCGCGGCCAGCGGGACGCCGAGGATCTTCGCGTTCGGGATGCCGACGGCGTTGAACGAGACGTCGACCCGGCCGGACCTCTCGATCACGGAGTGCAGGTGCTCGTCGACGGCCTGTTCGTTGAGGGCGTCGACCTCTGCCACGTCGGCGGTCCCTCCATCGGCCGCGATATCCTTGGCGACCAGCTCGACGGGCGCGACGTGTCGGCCGGTGAGGAAGACGACGGCTCCTTCGGCCGCGAAGGCCCGCGCAACGGCGCCGCCGATCGCGCCTCCGGCGCCGTAGATCACCGCAACCCTGTCCGTCAGCAGCATGCCGGTCCCTCCCCTGTGATGACGCCTGCCGACGATGCAGACACCGCGACGTCGCAAGACTGGGCGTCCAAGCCGCCCATTCCGTTCGTAGGCCGGTGTCTGTACACGGTGGGTAGGAGAGGAGGGGGCGCAGGTGACGGCGGACCTGACGATGAGAGCGCGGGCCGGCGATGGTGCGGCGTTCCGCGAGCTGACGGAGCCCTACCGTCGGGAGCTCCAGGTGCACTGCTACCGGATGCTGGGTTCCCTGCAGGACGCCGAGGACGCCCTGCAGGACACGCTGCTGGCCGCCTGGCAGGGCCTCGAAGCGTTCGAGGGACGCGCCTCGATCCGCTCCTGGCTCTACCGGATCGCCACCAACCGGTGCCTCAACGTGCGCCGGGCCGTGGCTCGCCGCCAGGCCCGCGAGTGGACCATGCCCGGGGTCGAACCGCCCGAACCGACCCGGCTCGGCGAGGTCCTCTGGCTCGAGCCCTATCCGGACGCCCTCCTCGAGGGCGCGATCGACGTGCCCCTCGGCCCCGAGGCCCGGTACGAGCAGACCGAGTCCCTCTCGCTGGCGTTCCTGACCGCCCTCCAGGCCCTGCCACGCCGCCAGCTCGCCGTCCTCGTCCTGCGCGACGTCCTCGGCATGCCCGCGACCGAGGTTGCCGGCCTGCTCGGCGCGACGGTGGACTCGGTGCACAGCGCCCTCAAGCGGGCCCGCGCCGGGCTGCGGCGCCGGCAGCCGCAACCCGGCGAGCGCGAACCGGCTCCTCCCCCGGGCTCACCGTCCGAGCAGGCGCTCGTGGCGGAGTTCGTGCGCGCTTACGAGGCCGGGGATACGGACGCGCTGGTCGCGCTGCTCACCGACGACGCGCTCGTCTCCATGCCGCCGATCCCCCTCGAGTACCAGGGGCGCGAGGCCGCAGCACACCTGTTCGCCAGCATCTTCCGGTCGGGCAGGAGAGTCGACCTCGTGCCGACGCGAGCCAACGCCCAGCCGGCGTTCGGGGCCTACCTCCGCGCTCCCAGCGGCGGGCGCCACGGATCCGGCCTGTTCGTCCTCACCCTCACCGGCGACCGCATCGGCGCCTTCACCCGCTTCGACAGCAGTGTGTTCCCCTGGTTCGGGCTGCCGCGCTCGCTCTCCGGCCGGTGAGCCGCCGCAGGCGCTACCGGCCGGCGGCGTTCGCCCGCTGCACGTACTCGATCAGCTGCGGGGACGGCCCGCCCTGGCGGGCGAGCTCCTCGCCGTTCTCGGCGTACAGGCGGTTCAGCGAGTCCCGCAGTCCGGGATCGCCGCCGTCAAACATCCCCAGCAGCTCCATCCAGCGCCGCGCCAGCGTCTGCACGGCCGGGTCGGCCGGGTCCGTGCCCGCGTCGACCGCGGCCTGGACGGCAGCGATCAGCCGCGGCCACTCGGCCTGGACGTCCGCTATCGCCTGCTCCCCGACCTGCTCCCGCCGCTGCGCCAGCTGCTCGAGCTGCTCGGCGGTGTAGTAGGGGTCGAACGTTCGTTCCCTCGTGGTCATCTCCTCGATCACGTTGAGCACGGCGGCGGCGCTGGGGTCGCCGGCTTGGTCCACGGCATCGGCGAGTCGACCGAGCCGGTCCGCGAGCTGCCGCAGGGTCCGCAGCTGGGCCTCGACCCGGGTGCGGTGCTCGGCGAGGAACTCGCGCAGCGTTCCCGCCCCCGCCAGCGCCTCGGCGACGGCGCCGAGCGGGAGCCCGAGCGCGCGCAGCGCGAGCACCCGGTACAGCCGCTGCACGTCCTGCTCGCCGTAGAGGCGGTGGCCGGACGGGGTCCGCGCCGACGGTGTCGCCAGCCCGAGCCGGTCGTAGTGGTGCAGCGTGCGCACCGTCAGCCCGGTCCGGGCGGCCAGCTCCCCCACCTTCCAATGCACGGCCATCGCCGTACCGCTCCTTGTCCCCACCTTCTGTGGCGGTGTGACCGACGCTAGAACCTGACGTCGCGTCAGGTGCAAGCCCGTATTCGTGCGAGGCGGAACGACGCTCGCGACGCCGGTCGGACCAACGCCACCGCGAAGCCTCCGGAGCGGTCCTGCAGCGTCCACGGATGCTAGCATTGCCAGCACGAGAGGAGCTGACCATGGCGGCGATCAGCGTGAGGGATCTCGACGACGGCGTCCGCGAACGGCTGCGCATCCGGGCGGCTCGCAACGGCCGGTCGATGGAAGCCGAGATCCGGGCGATCCTCACCGCAGCGGCCGACGAGAGCGAGCCGCCCGCGGACCTGTTCACCACTCTCCTCGAGCGCTTCGGTGCGGTCGGCGGGGTCGAGGTGCCGCTCCCGCCCCGAACGACCCCGGCCCGCGCTGCCGACTTCTCCTGATGATCGTCCTGGACACGAATGTCGTCTCGGAGCTGATGCGACCTTCGCCGGCACCTGCGGTCGTCGCCTGGCTGCGTCGACAAGCACGCGGATCCCTCACGACGACGGCGGTCACCATCGCCGAGATCACGTTCGGCCTGGCCCGCCTGCCCGCCGGGCGGCGCACCGCTCAACTGCAAATGGCGGCCGCCGACGTCCTCGCGTCGTTCCCTGGCCAGGTGTTGCCCTTCGACGGTGCTGCCGCAGCCCGGTACGGGGAGATCGCCGCGACGCGAGAGCGTGCCGGCCATCCCATCGATGCACTCGACGCCCAGATCGCCGCCATCTGTCAGATCCGCCGAGCGCCGCTCGCCACCCGCAACACGAAGGACTTCGTCAGCACCGGCATCGACGTGCTCGACCCGTGGGAGGCATGACGTCTCGTCGATCACCGGGTGCGGCGTAGCGGAAGTACCTCCGCGCCGCCGGCTGGGCCGTCGCCATTAGCGCGACCGAGATGTGCGTGACGCGGAGCGACACTCAGCTGAGCCGGCGGCGTTCGCCAGGAAGGCGGCGAGTGCCCTTCATCGGATCCGGCAGCGCGGCGGTGTCGAACACCAGGTCGTGCCGCACAATGGGCTGTCTCGAATCGTCGAGATCGGTCTCGACGGTCGTGATGTTCGCCGGTCACGCCTCCCCCGAGCGGGCCCAGATGTTGATGCCGGCGTCCACCGCGTGCTCGTCGATGCGGGCGAGCTCGTCGTCGCTGAACGTCAGGTTGTGCAGCGCGTCCAGGCTGTTGTCCAACTGAGTGACGCTACTGGCTCCGATCAGCGCCGTCGTCACGCGCGGGTCGCGGAGCACCCACGCGAGCGCCATCTGGGCCAACGTCTGGCCCCGCTGCTCGGCCATGTCGTTGAGCGCGCGCACGTGGTCGAGGGTCTTCTCACTGAGCAGGTCCGGCGACAGCGACGTGTCCCGGGACGCGCGTGACCCCTCCGGAATGCCGCCGAGGTACTTGCTGGTGAGCATGCCCTGCGCGAGCGGCGAGAACGCGATGCAGCCGACCCCGGTCTCCGCGAGGACGTCGAGCAGCTCCTCCTCGATCCAGCGGTTGAGCATCGAGTACGACGGCTGGTGGATCAGCAGGGGGGTGCCGAGGCTCCGCAGGATCGCGACCGCCTCGCGGGTACGCGCGGGGCCGTACGAGGAGATCCCCGCGTAGAGCGCGCGCCCCGATCGGACGGCGGTGTCCAGCGCCCCCATCGTCTCCTCGAGCGGGGTGTCGGGGTCGAAGCGGTGGCTGTAGAAGATGTCGACGTAGTCCAGCCCCATCCGGTGCAGGGACTGGTCGAGGCTCGCGAGCAGGTACTTGCGCGACCCACCGCCCTGCCCGTACGGGCCGGGCCACATGTCGTAGCCGGCCTTCGTCGAGAGGACCAGCTCGTCGCGGTACGGCCGAAAGTCCTGGCCGTACAGGACTCCGAAGTTCTCCTCCGCGCTGCCGTACGGCGAGCCGTAGTTGTTGGCCAAGTCGAAGTGGGTCACGCCGCGGTCGAATGCGCGCCGCAGGATCGCGCGCTGGGTGTCCAGCGGCCGGTCGTCCCCGAAGTTGTGCCACAGCCCGAGCGAGATCGCCGGCAGGTCCAGGCCGCTGCGCCCGCAGCGGCGGAAAACGGCGCGGTCGTAACGGTCGGGTGCGGCGCGGTAGGGCGGAGGGGTGGCCATCCACCGATCCTCGCACCGGCCATTCACGCGCGCCGGGCGCGATCGGCGATCCGTCGTTCGGATTCCTGTTGGTCCACGATCCGGCGATCGGGGAGACCGAGCGTGACCGCGCGCGCAGCGGCCGTGCCGCGAGGGGAGAATTGCCAGGGTGACCGACCGCATCGCCCCGCCGCGCTGGCTTCGACCGCTCAACGCGGTCCTGCTCGTCGCCCGCCGCCTCGGCCTGGGCTGGACTCGTGAGCTACCCGTGCTCGTCCTGCCCGGGCGGCGCACCGGCAAGCTCCGGCACACGCCGGTGTCCGTGCTCGACCTCGACGGGCAGCGCTACCTGCTCGCCGGCTTCCCCGGCGCGGACTGGGCGGCCAATGCACGCGCCGCCGGGGTGGGCTCCCTCGCCGTCGGCCACCGCGAGGAGCGGGTGAGGCTGGTCGAACTGCCGCCTGCTGACGCGGTCCCCGTGCTCCGGGCCTGGCCCGTCCGCATCCCGCAGGGCGCGAAGATCATGCGCGATGGGGGCGTCGTGCCCGACCTCGAGCCCGACACGTTCGCCGCGCTCGCCGGACGTTGCGCGGTGTTCCGGTTGGAGCCGGTCGGACCCACCGGCTCCGACATCTGAGCTAGTCAGCGCCGCGCAGATCTGCTTCGCGTACGCAGAGGCAACGGCTTGCCGCTGTTCGCCCGGGCAAACGGCACGGGGCGCGCCGAACTCGCGCCCGAGCGACCTAGCGGCCAGTACCGCCGACGGCGCGACGCACGCCGCGGGACGCCGCGGCCACCACCGCCTCGAGCGGCCCGCGCACCCCCGCCGCCCGCAGCGTGATCCCGATCGCCAGCGCCACGAGCAGGTGGATCGCCCACAGCTCCAGCGCGGGGACGCCGGCTGCGGACGCCGCCCGCACCGGGACGACCGCCAGCGCCGTCACGTGCAGCGTGTAGAGCGTCAGCGGAATCGACCCGACCGCCGCCAGCGGCCAGACCAGCGCCGGCGCTGCCCGCGTGAGCAGCAGCATCGCGCCCAGCACCCCGAGCGCGGTGCCCGTGGTGTGCGCGAGGTCGAACGGCGAGCCGGTGTGCGGCGCCTCGACCGCGAGCCACCACCACGTGTCGCTCGGCAAGGTGCCGTAGCGCCGACGCGACAGCTCCTCTCCCAGCACGGCCGCGCCACCGCCGGGCCCGAGCAGCAGCGCCGAGCCCGCCACGGCCGCGACCGCGAGCGCCGCTCCCCCGCCGAGCAGCCCCGCCCCAACCCGGGTCGACCGCAGGTCCAGCCGGCCGACCGCCATTCCGGCCAGCAGGTAGGTCAGCCACGGCAGCACCGGGTAGTAGCCGGTCAGCGCCAGCGTGGTGAGCAGCTCGCCCGGATCGGCCAGGGCGGCGAAGCCGGGTTGGTCGCCGGGATCGGGGTCCTGTCCGGCTCGCAGCAGATGGCTGAGCACCGGGCCGAGCACGCACCACACGGCCGCCGCGCCGGCCAGCATCGGCGCCCGCAGCCGCAACAGCGGCGTGGCCACGGCAAACAGCAGCCCGTAGTAGGCCAGGATCACCGCGACGGACGACTCGAGCTCGACGAGCGCGAGCCCCACCAGCGTGACCAGCAGCCCGCGGACCAGCAGTCCGGCCGCCGCCGCGGCGTGGGCGCGCCCGCCGGCGGGTGGCCGCGGGCCACCCGTGCCGAGGGCAATGCCGACCCCGGCCAGCACCGCGAACAGCGCCGACGCCCGCCCCGCGGCGACCGCTCCGGCGACCGTCTCGGACCCGTCGGCGGCGAACAGCGGAAGCATGTGCGCCGCCGCCATCCCGGCGAGGGCGACGGCCCGTGCAGCGTCGACGCCGTCGAGCCGCCGCCGACCAGGTCGATGCTGCACCCGATCGGCGTCGCTCTCGACGAGGCCGGGCACGGCCGGTAGTGGAACGGTCGGTGGGTCGGCCGCCCGGGGCGCGATCGCGGCGCGATGGCGGCCCCGCTCGTGCTGCTCGCTCACCGGCCGGTCGAGCCCGCTGTCATCGCCCCGTCCGAACGCTCGCCCGCCGGGTGCAGCCACGCCTCGAGCGCCGTGTGCACCGCGTGGAGCGTGGGTCGCCGCGCCGGGTCGGGGTCCAGCGCCGCGCGCAGCAGGTTGCGGTGCGCCGACGTCCGCGGCAGGTGCGTCGGCGGGCCGCCGAGCGCGGCCGCCCGCAGCCCCGCCATCGCGTCCGCGTGCTCGCCGCGCGGGGGCGAACCGGTCAGCGCGTAGCCGATCGCCGCGGCAAGCTGCCATGCGTCGGACCGCGGGGTCGCCCGCCCGCCCCTCGCGACCTCCGGCGCCAGGAAGTCCGGTGTGCCGAGCACCGAGCCGGCGAGCGTCAACGTCGCCTCGCCGGTCCGGCGCGCGATCCCAAAGTCGATCAAGTGCGCCTGGCCATCCGCATCGACGACGATGTTGCCGGGCTTCACGTCGCGGTGCAGCACCCCGCGCTGGTGCGCCGCGTCCAGGGCATCCGCGATGCTCGCCCACACCCGGGCGGCCGCGACGTCGTCGAGCGTGCCGTGTGCGCGCACGAGCTCGCTGAGCGACGAGCCGCGCACGTACTCCATGACGATGACCATCCCGTCGAGCTCGGCGAGCCCCGGGTCGCTGTCGGCGGGCACGAGGTCGTGGATCTGCACGCAGTGCGGGTGGCGCACCGCCGCGAGCGCGCGCGCCTCCCGGCGGATCCGCTCCTCGGTCTCGGCGTCGCGGACGTGCGCGGCCTTGAGCGCGACGATGTGTCCCCGCTGCGCGTCGTGCGCGAGCCATACCCGGCCGAATCCGCCGGAGCCCAGGCGACGCACCAGCCGGAAGCGCGCGTCGGTCACGCCCGAGGACCGGTGCGCGACGGGCGGCGTGACGGGACCCGACCGGGGCAGCGTGACGGGCGGCGTGACGGGACCCGACCGGGGCAGCGTGTCGCGCCTCCGTCTCGCCCGGGGTGGGAGGGGTGGGGCGACGAGCGTTGCCGCCGGCCGGGCCGACCCGGCCGCCGCGCCAACGCGGTCGCCCAGCGCGGGGAAGGCGTCCGACCGCGTCGACACCAGCGGCTCGGGTGTCCGTGCGGCGAACCGCTCCGCGAGCCGCTCGGCCCACCCGCGCCGTCCGTCTCCCGTCGCCGGGGGCGCTGCCGGCGCTGCGGGTCGAGAGGTGGCCTCACGACCGGTCGGGCGGGGACGCTCCGATGGGCGGCGGGGGGCGCTCGCTGCATGGACCGCGGCCCATCGCGGTGGCCCGACGAGGAGCAGGACGGGCACACCGGCAGACGCTCCCGCCGCCGCGCCCAGCCAGAGGTGCGCCGCCGACCCGGCCGGGACGTCCGCGGTGAGCACCGCCACCGCCAGCAGCGGCAACCAGAACGCGCGAACCGGCCAGCGGGGCCCGCGGCGGAACGCCAGGCGCGCCGAGGTCGCCGTCAGCAGCGCCGCGACCAGCGGCATCCCGAACAACGCGAGCAGAGCCAGCCCCGTGCGCACGGTGTCTCCTGCTGCGAACGCCTCCGCGACCGTCCCCTCGCCGAGAAAGCTGCTCTGCGGGCCGACGGCGCACACGGCAGTGTCCATGCTGCGCAACTCCGGACGGGTCAGCCCGGTCACCCGCTGACCCGCCGCGGCGGCGGCGAACACCTGGCCGGTGGCCGTGAAGACGAGCAGCGGCGCCAGCCCGGCGGCCAGGAGGCCCGTCCCGACGAGCAGCAGCGACCGGCCGAACCCGTAGCGTGACCCGATTCGGCGCCGCCACAGCGCCACGGCGACCGCTCCGGCGACCGGCAGCAGGCCCACGCCGACACCGAGCAGTGACACCGCCCACGGCCAGCCGCCCGGGCACACCGCGTCCGCGGTCAGCCCGTGCAGCCGCCCTACGAACCCCGCCACCAGCGCGGTGAGCGTCTCCACTCCCGACCTCCCCCGCGGAGTCCGGTCCCGGCCCGCGATCCGGCTATGACCCCACTATGGCACTGATCCAGATCTCACCGGCGGACGCCGTCGCCCGCCGATCCGGCCGTGGCGCCGTCCGGTGCCTCTCCAGCCGAGGGCACCTGCACAGAGGAGCCCACCGGGCCGTAGTGCATCTGCGTGAGGATGGCCGCGGCCACATCGGGCCGCTGCCGCACCGCCCGCTCGAGCAGGGCCACGTCGGGGGCCAGCAAGACCTCCGGCACGGCCTCCTCCTCCACCACGGTCGGGTCGGTGGCCGAGTCCGAGGGGCTGACGGCCTCGGCCGCGCGTGCGAGCCGGTTGCGCCGATCCCGCAGCAATACGGGCCAGAGCGCCTGGATCGAGGCGTTGAAGTGGGCGCCCAGCACGATGGCCAACCCGATGAAGAACGTCGCCAGCAGGAACGCGATGGGTGCGCCCAGCGCACCGTAGGTGTAGCCGGTGCCGGTCAGCCAGTCGAGGTACAGCCGCAACCCCGTCGCGCCGGCCAAGAACACCACCGCCGCCAGCACCGCACCGGGCAGCCCCCGCCACCACGGCGGCTTGAGCGGCAACGAAATCTTGTAGAGGGTCGTCAGCGCGAGCACCAGTACCAGCCCGATGACCGGCGGCGACACGAGCAGTTCGAGCACCGGCCGAACGGTCGGCTGCCACGAGTCGGGCACGAACTCGTTCAGCCGCGTCGGCCCGATCGCCACGAGCGGCAACGCCACGATCCCGGTCAGCAACCCGACCACGTAGAGCAGCAGCGCCAGCGTCCGTTGCCACACCGGGTTGCGCAGCAGGTACTGCTCGTGCGCGCGAGTGATAGCGTCGACGAACGACGACATCGCCGACGACCCCGACCACAGCGAGATCACGAATCCGATCGACACGACCTCCGCTCGCGCCGTGGTGAGGATGTCCGTCACCGTCGGGGCGATGATGTCCTCGACCGCCTGCCGGCTGAACACCTCCCCGACCAGGTCCACCACCCGTTTCTGCACCGCGGTGATCGTGTTCGGGCCGAAGACGTCGCCGACGTAGCTCAGCACGCCGAACAGTCCCAGCAACAGCGGCGGCAGCGACAGCGTCTGCCAGAACGCCGCGGCCGCGGACTCGCTGAAGATGTTGTCGTCCCACGCCCGCACGAGGGTACGGCTGATCAGCTTCCGGCCGCGGTTGCGCACCGGCTCTGCCGCGAGCCCGTCCGACGCCGGGGCGGGAGAGGACGGCCCCTGAGATGACGGCGGGGTGGACGGCGGTTCGGCGGCCTTCGCCCCCCCGGCGCCCTCACCCCCGGCCATTGTCCCGGTCCCGCGTCACCGTCATCACCAGGGCCGCGGCGTCGGCCGGGTCGGTCGGCGCCTCGACCCGCACCTCGTCGCCCGCCGCGAGTTCCCCCGCCAGCAGCAACCGCGACAGCCGCCGGTCGACCTCCCGCGAGATCGTGCGCCGCAGCGGCCGCGCACCGTGCTCCGGCCGGTGTTCCCGGCCGGCCAGCCACGCCACAGCGGCCTCGGACACCGCGAGCCCGATCCCCTGCGCCGCGAGCCGCTCGCGGGTCTGCGCCAGCTGCATCTCCGTGATCGTCGCCAGGGCCGCGGGCGAGAGCGCCGAGAACAGCACCACCTCGTCCACCCGGTTGACGAACTCGGGCCGCAGCACCGTCCTGGCCAGCGTCAGCACCGCCTCGCGCACCGTCTCCAGCGCACCGGCGCCGTCGCCCGCGCGCAGGATGAGGTCGGCGCCCAGGTTGCTGGTGAGGATCACCACTGCGTGCGTCCCGTCGACGGTGCGGCCGTGCGCGTCGGTCAGTCGGCCCGCGTCGAGCAGCTGGAGCAGTGCCCCGGTGACGTCCCGGTGGGCCTTCTCCACCTCGTCGAACAGGAGGACGGCGTACGGGTCGCGGCGCAGCGCGTCGGTCAGCCGGCCCGGCTCGTCGTGCCCGACGTAGCCGGGCGACGCCCCGACCAGCCGGGTGAGGCTCGCCGCGTCGGCGAACTCGCTCATGTCGAACCGCACCGGCTCGGCACCGTGCAGCGTGTCGGCCAGCGCCCGGGCCAGCTCGGTCTTGCCCACTCCGGTCGGCCCGAGGAACAGCAGTGACCCCTGCGGCCGGTCCGGCGCGGCGAGCCCGGCCCGGCCCGCCCGCACCGCGTCCGCGACCGCCTCGACGGCCGCGTCCTGCCCGACCACCCGCCGGGTCAGGAGCTCTTCCAGGGCGAGCAACTGCACCCGGTCGCTCGCCCCGACCGCGTCCACTCGGGCGACCGGGATGCCCGTCGCCCGCGCCACGGCGGCCGCGATGTCGTCCGCGGTCAGCTCGGGCACCGCCGCCGACGAGCGGGCCGTCGCCAGCTCCGCCGCGACCGCATCCAGCTCCCGGGTCAGCGCCTCGGCGCGTTCGTAGTCCTCGGCGTCCACCGCGACGTCACGGGCTCGGGTGAGACTCTCGAACCGCTCGTCCAGGCCGGCGGTCGGCGTCGGCGTCCGCAGCCTCAGCCGCGACGCCGCCCTGTCCACCAGGTCGATCGCCTTGTCCGGCAGGAACCGGTCGCGCACGTAGCGCGCCGACAGCGTCGCCGCCGCGTCCAGCGCCGCGTCGGGGATGCGCACGCCGTGGTGGCGCTCGTAGCGCTCGCGCAGCCCCCGCAGGATCTCCACGGTCTGACCGACCGTCGGCTCCACGACCCGGATCGGCTCGAACCGCCGCTCCAGCGCCGGGTCCTTTTCGATGTGCCGGCGGTAGTCCCGCAGCGTCGTCGCCCCGATCAGCTGCAGCTCACCGCGGGCCAGGGCCGGCTTGAGGATCGTGCCGGCGTCCATCGCGCCGCCCTCGGCCGCGCCCGCTCCGACGACGGCGTGCAGCTCGTCGACGAACACCACCACGGACCGCCGCGCGGCGACGACCTCGTCGATGATCTCGGTGAGCCGCTGCTCGAACTCGCCGCGATACTTCGTGCCGGCCACCATCCCGGCCAGGTCGAGCGCCACGACCCGCACGTCGCGCAGCACCTCGGGTACCTCGCCCGCGACGATCCGCGCGGCGATGCCCTCGACGATCGCGGTCTTGCCCACACCCGGGTCGCCCACGAGCACCGGGTTGTTCTTCGTCCGCCGGGCCAGCACCTCCAGCACCGCGTCGACCTCGTCCGCACGGCCGACCACCGGGTCCAGCCGCCCGTCACGGGCCGCAGCGGTGAGGTCCCGCCCGAAGCGGTCGAGCCGGCGCGTGGGCACCCGTGGCCGGGTGCGCTGCTGCGTCCGGTCCCCCGGTTCCCGGTCGTCACCGAGGTCGCGGCCCAGGCCCTGTTCCAATCCCGCGACGAGCTTGCCCACGAGGTCTTCCAGCGGGCCGAACGCCCCGCCGAAGCCACCACCGAACGGCTGATCGGGCATGCCGCCTCCTTGCTCCCCGACGTGGCCCCGCCGCACCGGTCCGCACCGGCGCGGGGCCTACCTGCGATGGTGCCTGTCTGCGGTCCGCCGCGCAGCCTCCCGGCCGCGCAGGCACCCTGGTGACATCACACCGAGACCTGGCCCGGGAGGATTCACGTGGGGCTCACCCGCCGCGGGACCCTGCTGCACGAGACCGCGCTGCTCCCGGTGCTCTACGTGCCCGAAGACGACCTCGAGGCCGGCGCGTTCACGCCGTCGACCCACACCACGCACTGCCCGTTCAAGGGTGACGCCACCTATCGGGACCTGCGGGTCGGCGACCGCCACGTGCCCAACGCGCTCTGGGCCTATCCGGACCCGTTGCCCGCCGCGTCGTGGCTCGCCGGACGGGCTGCGCTGTACTGGCACGCCGCCGACTCCTGGTACGACGAGGACGACGAGGTGTTCGCGCACCTCACCGACCCGTTCACGCGTGTCGACATCCGCCCGACCAGCCGCCACGTCCGCGTGCGCGCCTCCGACGGCACCGTGATCGCCGAGTCGACGAAGCCGGTGGTGCTCTGTGAGACGGGCCTGCCGGACCGCTTCTACCTCTGCCCCGCCGACGTGCGCGTCGAGATCCGCCCGACCGCCACGCGAACCCGGTGCCCGTACAAGGGGGAGGCGAGCTATTGGGACGTGGTGCTGCCCGACGGAGGCACTGTGCGCGACGCCGCCTGGAGCTACCCCACCCCGCTGCCGGAGTCGACCCGCATCGAGGGGCTCCTGTCGTTCGCCCACGACGAGCTGGCGGTGGAGGTCGACGGGCAACGCGCCTGATGCTGTGCGGAAAGCCACTTTCCCGACGAAAGTGGCTTCCAGACACGAGGGGCGTCACGGCTCGTCGATCAGCAGCGCCTCGAGCGCCGGCAGCGCGGCGACCAGCGACGCCCGCTGTGCCGCATCGAGCCGCTCCAACCGCCGCGCCACCAGCGCCGTGCGGTGGCTGCGCACCTGCGCCAGCCGCTGCTCCCCCGCCTCTGACAGCCGGACCAGCACCCCGCGGGCGTCCTGCGGGTCCGGCATGCGCACCACGAGCCCCTGCTCGTCCAGCGCGGTCAGCACTCGGCTCATCGTCGGCACGCTGACCCCCTCGCGCCGGGCCAGCTCGGAGAGCCGTAGCGGCCCCCGCTCCTCGACCGTCACCAGCGCCGACAGCTGCAGCGGCGGCAGCGACTCCCGCCCGTCGATCCGGATCCGCCTGCTAAGCCGCCCGACCACCAGCCGCAGCCGCGCCGCGAGCTCGACCTCGTCCGGCCCGCCGTTCACCGCGCCATCCTTCCCGCTGCCCGGCATGAGGGAGTGACCGCCCCGGTCACACTTTCCGGAACCGCACCTGCGTGACGCCGTGGTCCGGGCCCTTGCGCAGCACGAGCGTGGCCCGGGCAGAAGTCGGAGCGATGTTCTGCTCGAGGTTCGGCTCGTTGATCGCCGCCCAGATCTCCTCCGCCTGCGCCACGGCCGCCTCCTCCGAGAGCGCGGCGTAGCGGCGGAAGAACGACTGCGGATCCCGGAAGGCCGTGTCCCGCAGCTGGCGGAACCGGGCCACGTACCAGCGACGCAGATCCTCGAGGGCCGCGTCGACGTACACGGAGAAGTCGATGAAGTCGCTGACCGCCACCGCCGCTCCTGGCGGCGCCGGCTGCAGCACGTTCAGGCCTTCGAGCAGCAGGATGTCGGGCCGGTGGGTCACCGCCTGCTTCCCCGCCACGATGTCGTAGGTCAGGTGCGAGTAGACCGGGGCCACGACCTGTTCCCGTCCCGACTTGACGTCGGTGAGGAACTGCAGGAGCGCGCGGCGGTCGTACGACTCCGGGAAGCCCTTGCGATCCATCAGGCCGCGCCGAGCCAGCTCGGCGTTCGGCAGCAGGAACCCGTCGGTGGTCACCAGCTCCACCCGCGGCCGCTGCGGCCACCGAGCCAGCAGCAGCCGCAGCAGCCGCGCCGTCGTCGACTTGCCCACCGACACCGACCCGGCCACGCCGATGACGAACGGGGTGCGCACCGTCGCGCTGCCGGCCGCGCCGAACAGCGACCGGTACGCCCGGAAGAGCGCGTCACCCTCCTGCACGTGCAGCATGAGCAGCCGCGACAGCGGGAGGTAGACGTCGCGCACCTCGTCGAGGCCCACCACGTCGCCGAGCGTGCGGACGTGCGCGAGCTCGTCCGCGGTCAGCGGTAGCGGGATCCCCTCCCCCAGCCGCGCCCACGCCGCCCGGTCCAGCTCGAGGAAGGGAGTTGACGACCACCCCGTCGGGTCGGCGGGCGACGCGCTCATGGAGGCTGAATCTAATGCCGCGGCGACCGGGGGAATGTGTCGGCGCACCGGGTCACACAGGGGCGACGCCCACCTACACTGACCGTTCGACCCCGGGATTCACCATCCCCGGGAGAAGGAGCGCCACGTGCCCACCGCACGCGCAGCCGAACCTGGCTGCAGTACGGGGCCGGGTTCTCGCACCCGGCGCATTCCCTCCCCACCCCGGCGGGCCCACCCGTGACCGCCCTGCTCACCGTCCTCGGCCTGCTCGCCGTCCTCGTCCTCACCCTCGGCACCGCCGTCGCCGTCGCCACCGAGTTCTCCCTGACCGCTCTGGAACGCAGCCAGGTCGACGGGCACGCCGCCCAGGCCGGGGACCGTCGGGCCCGCGCCGTCCAGCGCGCGCACCGCGATCTGTCCTTCCAGCTCTCGGGCTGCCAGCTGGCGATCACCATCACGACACTGGTCACCGGCTACATCGCCGAGCCCGCCGTCGCGTCGCTCATCCGGCCGGGCCTGATCGCGCTCGGGATGGGCGAGGCGCTCGCCGCCGGCCTGGCGACCGTCCTGGCTCTCCTGATCGCCACGGCGCTGTCCATGGTGCTCGGCGAGCTCGTCCCGAAGAACATCGCCATCGCCGACCCGCTGCGCACCGCCCGGGCCGTGGTCTGGCTCCAGGGCGGCTTCGCGCGCGCCTTCCGCCGCCTGATCGCCGCCCTCAACGCCTCCGCGAACGCCGTGGTCCGGCGCCTCGGCGTCGAACCTGCCGAAGAGCTGCGATCCGCGCGGTCGGCCGAGGAGCTGGGCGCCCTCGTGCGGGCCAGCGGCGAGCGCGGCACCCTGCATGCCGGCACCGCCACCTTGATGGACCGGTCACTGCGCTTCACCGACCGGGTCGCCGGCGACCTCATGACCCCGCGTGTGCGGGTCACCATGCTGGCTCCCGAGCAGACCCTCGCCGACCTCGTCGCGACGGCCCGCCGGACCGGCATCTCCCGCTTCCCGGTGTGCGACGACGACCCGGACATCGTCCTCGGCGTGGTGCACGTCAAGCAGGCCTTCGCCGTGCCCGGGCCGGATCGCGCCGCCGCGCTGCTGCGCGACCACGTCCAGCAGGTGCCCACCGTGCCGCAGTCCCTCGACGGCGACGCGCTCATGACCACCCTGCGCGGCGCGGGGCTCCAGCTCGCCGTCGTCGTCGACGAGTACGGGGGCGTCGCGGGCATCGTCACCCTCGAAGACGTGCTCGAGGAGATCGTCGGCGACGTCCACGACGAGCACGACCGCGCTGAGCAAGCCAGCGTGCGCCCCTTCGGCCGGGACGCCTGGCTCGTCTCCGGGCTGCTGCGCGGCGACGAGGTAGCCGACGCCGTCGGCTTCGCCGTGCCACCGGGGCAGTACGAGACGTTGGCCGGGCTCGTCCTGGCCCGGCTCGGGCGCATCCCCGACGTCGGCGACGACCTCGTCGTCGACGGGTGGCGGCTCATCGTGGCCCGCCGGGATCGCAACCGCGTCGCCGAGCTGCGCCTGCACCGCCCGGCGCAGCGGGTGCCGGGCGAGGGTGTCACCCACGAGGCGGCCGCTCGATGACGACCGACGCTCTCGCCCTGCTCGCGGCCGTCGCGCTGCTCGCCGGCAACGCGTTCTTCGTCGGCGCCGAGTTCGCCCTGATCTCCGCGCGCCGCGACCGGCTGGAGGCGGTCGCCGCGGCCGGAGGGCGGCCGGCCGCGCGCGCCCGGACCGTCCTGCGCGCCTCGGGCGACCTGTCCCGCATGCTCGCGGCATCCCAGCTCGGCATCACCATCTGCTCGCTGCTGCTTGGCCGGCTCGGTGAGCCGGCGGTTGCCCACCTCGTGGAAGGGCCGCTCGCGTGGGCCGGGCTGCCGACCGCCGCCGCGGCGCCGATCGGGTTCGCCATCGCGCTGCTGCTGGTCGTGGTGGCGCACATGGTGCTCGGCGAGATGGTGCCCAAGAACATCGCCATCGCGGGCCCCGAACGCGTCGCCATGCTGCTCGTGCCCCCGTTCCTCGTGTTCACCACCGCGGTGCGCCCGGCGATTGCGCTCTTCAACTGGGTGGCCAACGGCGTGCTGCGGCTCCTGCGGATCCAGCCCCGCGACGAGCTGGAGGCCGCCTTCACCCCCGACGAGCTCACCGAGATGATCGCCGAGTCGCAGCGGGAAGGTCTGCTCGACGAGGCCGAGACCGACCGGCTCACCCGGACCCTCACGGCCGCCGAGGCCACGGTCTGCGACGTCGTCGTCCCCCGAGACGAGCTGGTGTCGCTGCCGCCCCGGCCCCGCGTCGGCGACGTCACCGCCGCCGTCGTCGCCACCGGCTTCTCCCGCTTCCCGGTCCGCTCCCCCGGCGACGACGCGACCTGGATCGGCTACCTGCACGTCAAGGACGTCCTCGACCTCCTCGACCGCGCGGACGGCGCGGATGCCGCGCCCGTCCCGCCGCAGCGGGTCCGCGGCCTGCCCGAGGTCGCAGCGGACGCCCGGCTCGACGAGGCCGTCGCCGTCCTGCGTGCGTCCAGCGCCCACCTCGCCCGCGCCGTAGACGACGCCGGCACGACCATCGGCCTCGTCGCGCTCGAGGATCTCGTGGAGTCGTTCGTCGGGACTGTCCGCGACGGCACCCACCGCGGGGCGTGAGCGGGCGTTGCTGTTCTGGGCGCGTGTTGTTGTCGTTGATTGATCGACGATCTGAAAGCGTCATCGATTGATTGACCATGAAGGTGGCCGGTGGTTGAGGGGCAGCTCTCTGAACCGCACTGCGAAGCCACAACGCGATGTCGAGGGCTCTTCAGCCGCACTTCGGAGCCAAAGTGCGGTTCTGGGTGGCGAGGGCGACGAGACCGCCCGCGGCTGACGGTCGATGGGCCGAAGGGCTCGACGGCATCGGTAGCGTCGGAGCGTGGCTGCCGGATCTCCGCCTACGGCGGGCTCTGTTGCCGCCGTGCGCCGCCCGCTCGACGGGCCGGTCTGGCGAGCGCTTGCCCACGCCCACCGGGAGCGCATGCGCCGCTGGACCGTTCCGCATCGCGAGCGGCGGCGGCGCGGGGAG
>JAQSWF010000250.1 GCA_029266775.1 Pseudonocardia sp. | reverse complement strand
CGTGGCTGTGCTGTCCGGCGGCAACATCGACCCGATGGTGCTCGAGCACGTGGTCCGGCACGCCATGGCGGCCGGGTCGCGCTACGTGTCGCTGGACATTCGCATCGCGGACCGTCCCGGCGCGCTCGCGGCGCTGCTCACGCTGATCGGGGAGGAGGGCGCGAACGTGCTCGACGTGGCCCACTCACGGATCTCTGACGAGCTGCCGCTCGGCGACGTCGACGTCGCCGTCAGCCTCGAAACCCGCGGCCCCGAGCACAGGGCGCGGGTGGTGCATGCGCTGCAGGAGGCGGGCCACCGCGTCGTCGAGCACTCATACGGCACGTCAGCGCCGTAAATTCGTCCCGCACTTCGGAAGCCGAAGTGCTGTTCGCACGCCCTCGGGACAGTACGGCTCCGAGGTGTGGGAGGGAGTCAGCCGGTGAAGGGCTCCGCGGAGACGAGCGTGACCTTCATGCTCCCGCCGTCCGGGAGGCGGTACTCCCGCGTCTCGCCGACGCGGGCGCCGAGCAGAGCAGCGCCCAGCGGCGAGTGCGGCGAGATGACCTGCAGGTCGCCGTGGCTGCCCTCTTCGCGCGAGCCGAGCAGCACCGTCTCCACGTCGCTCGGGTCGTCGTCGTAGTGGATCGTGAGGCACATCCCGGGTGAGGCCGTGTCCGAGGCGGTGGGCGCCGTCCCGACCTGGGCGGTGCGCAGCAGCTCCTGCAGCTGGCGGATCCGCGCCTCCTGCTGGCCCTGCTCCTCGCGGGCGGCGTGGTAGCCGCCGTTCTCCTTGAGGTCGCCCTCCTCGCGACGGGCGTTGATCTCGGCGGCGATGACGGGGCGGTTCGCGATGAGCTCGTCAAGCTCGTGCTTGAGCCGGTCGTAGGCCTCCTGGGTCAGCCAGGTCACCTGCGTGTCCACGGTCATCACTCCTCCAACGGTCTGCTCGCGCGACCACGGACCTCCATCCGCGGGTCGAGCCGTCCGGCGCGGTTTCCTGCCGTACCCGAGCCGCGAGCGGCCCTGAGTAAGGAAAAACACGACCCGCCTGCGGGCCGTGTAGACCTCACCGTAACACGTCCGGGACCGGCCCGTTGTCCTCCTTCGACGAACGGTCACGCCGCCCTCCCGGTTCCCTACCGGGGTTCACGCTGGTCACGGCGACGTTACCGGTCTGGAAGGACCCGGGAAGGGCTGAGCCCACCGTGGTGTTGCATCAGTGCGCGGGCGAGGTGTCGGGGTGCTCTGCCACGATCGCGGTGAGCCCGTTCGGGTGGCCGCTGTCGCGGAGCAGCCCCCCGCCGCTTGAGCAGCCTGCCGGCCGCCCGCCGAACCATGGAAGGACCGCGGCACCCGATGTCGATCTCCGAAGCACTGCATCCCGACCGCGCTCCTGCGGAGGGTCCGCTGCGCTTGATGATGGTGCACGCGCACCCGGACGACGAGTCGAGCAAGGGCGCGGCGACTTGCGCGCGGTACGTCGACGAGGGCCGCGAGGTCATGGTCGTCACGTGTACCGGCGGCGAGCGCGGCAGCATCCTCAACCCGGCGATGGAGCGCCCAGGCATTCTCGACGAGATGCCGGCCATCCGCCGCGAGGAGATGGCCCGCGCCGCCGCGATCCTGGGCGTTCAGCACCGCTGGCTCGGCTTCGTGGACTCGGGGCTTCCCGAGGGCGATCCGCCCCCGCCCCTGCCCGAGGGATGTTTTGCGCTCGGCGACGTCGACGAGCAGGTCGGCGCGCTCGTCGCGGTGATCCGCGAGTTTCGGCCGCACGTTGTCGTCACCTACGACGAGCGTGGCGGGTATCCGCACCCGGACCACATCCGTTGCCACGAGATCTCGGTGGCGGCGTTCGACGCGGCCGGCGACCCCGATCGCTATCCGGAGGCGGGCGCACCCTGGCAGCCGCTCAAGCTCTACTACTCCCACGGGTTCTCCCGCGCCCGCCTCGAGGCCTTCCACGCGGCGCTGCTCGCGCGCGGTCTCGAATCGCCGTACGGGGAGTGGCTGGCGAACTGGTCGGCCGACTTCCCGGATCCCGGCGCGCGGGTCACCACCCGCGTGCAGTGCGCAGACTGGTTCCCGGTGCGGGACGAGGCGCTGCGGGCGCACGCCACCCAGATCGATCCCACGAGCCGCTGGTTCGGCGTGCCGCATGACATCCAGCGCGAGGTGTGGCCGACGGAGGACTACGAGCTGGTTCGGTCCCTGGTCGAATCCCCGCTCCCCGAAGACGACCTGTTCGCCGGTGTCGCCGTGCCCGCCGAGGCGTTGCGCGCCAGCTGACCAGAGCTTGTCCTGTGGATCAACGCCGCAGCGAAGCAAGGCGGAGGTCCACAGGTGGAATGGCTAGACTCGGTGCGGACAGCGGGGGAGGGTGCCCGGTGACCGCGGTACTGGTGGATCTCGGCGGGACGCCGATCGGAAGCGCGCATTCCGGGGTGCTGCTCGCGCAGAACCCCGCGCCACCGCGCGAGGGCGCGGAGTTCGGCAAGGCGTCCCCCGTCGGTCTGGTCGTCGTGGTCCTGCTTCTGCTCGCGACGGTCGTGCTCATCCGGTCGATGACGAAGCGGATCCGGCGGCTGCCGGCGTCCTTCGACGACGACGACTCCCGCGATGCCCAGCCGGAGGCCGGTGCCGACAGGCCGGGCGACGGGTCGTCCCGCCCGCGCTGACGTCGCGGGCCGAGCGCTGCGGACATCCTGGCCTGGGAGGCTGAAGGCCATGCCGAACCGCCTGGCCCACGCGACGAGCCCGTACCTGCTCCAGCACGCCGATAACCCCGTCGACTGGTGGGAGTGGTCGGACGAGGCGTTCGTCGAGGCGGCGCGGCGTGACGTTCCGGTGCTGCTGTCGGTCGGCTACGCCGCCTGTCACTGGTGCCACGTCATGGCGCACGAGTCGTTCGAGGACGAGGCGACGGCCGAGGTGGTCAACGCCGGCTTCGTCGCCGTCAAGGTGGACCGCGAGGAGCGGCCCGACATCGACGCCGTCTACATGGCGGCCACGCAGGCGCTGACCGGTCAGGGCGGCTGGCCGATGACCTGTTTCCTGACCCCTGCCGGCGAGCCGTTCCACTGCGGCACCTACTACCCGCCCACGCCGCGCGCCGGTGTCCCCGCGTTCCGCCAGCTGCTCGCCGCCGTCGTCAAGGCCTGGACCGACGACGGCGAGCGCGTGCGCAGCTCCGCCGGGCAGATCGCCGCGCGGCTCGCGGACAACGCTGCCGCGGCCCTGCCTCCCGCGGGGCTGGACGCGGAGGCGCTCGACGGTGCGGCACGGGCCCTGGAACGAGACGTCGACCGGACGTTCGGCGGCTTCGGAGGCGCGCCGAAGTTCCCGCCGTCCATGGTGGTGGAGTTCCTGCTGCGCCACCACGAGCGCACGGGTTCGACGGACGCGCTGCAGCTGGTGGAGGTCACCGCGGAGCGCATGGCCCGCGGCGGGCTGTACGACCAGCTCGCCGGCGGTTTCGCCCGCTATAGCGTGGACGCGCGCTGGGTCGTGCCGCACTTCGAGAAGATGCTCTACGACAACGCGCTGCTGCTGCGGGCGTACGCGCACCTCGCGCGGATCGCCGGCCCGCAGCAGGCGCTCGCGCGGCGCGTCGCCGAGGAGACGGCGGCCTTCCTGCTGCGCGACCTGCGCACTCCCGAGGGTGGCTTCGCCTCAGCGCTGGACGCCGACGCCGCCGGCGTGGAGGGGCTGACGTACGCCTGGACCCCGGCGCAGCTGGTCGAGGTGCTCGGCGACGACGAGGGCCCGTGGGCGGCCGAGCTGCTGTCCGTGACGCGGGCCGGCACCTTCGAGCACGGCAGCTCCACGCTGCAGCTCCCCGCCGAGCCCGACGACCCCGCCCGGTGGGCGCGGGTGCGGTCCGCGTTGCTCGAGGCGCGGGCGGCCCGGCCGCAGCCCGCGCGGGACGACAAGGTCATCACCGCG
>JAQSWF010000249.1 GCA_029266775.1 Pseudonocardia sp. | reverse complement strand
AGCAGGTCGAAGCTGGCAAAGACCCGCCCTCGGACCTCGTCGGGGGTGTGGGATTGCAGGAGCGAGTTGAACGTGACCGCGCCGCTCGAGGTGCCGAGGCCGTAGGCGGCGAGGGCGACGAGCGCAACCGGCACGGCAGTGACGGCGGCGAGAACGAAGTCGACGCCGCCTCGCAGCAGGTACGGCCCGAAGACGAACGCCGGGCGGCGAGGGTTGCTAACCAGCCGGGTAAGCAGGAGCGGCCCGAGCACGGCGCCGACGCCGATCGCACCCGGTAACAGGCCGTAGCCGCTGGCAGGGAGGCCGAGGTGGTCCCGGGCGAGGACGACGAGCAGGGCGCTGGTGGCGCCGGCGGATAGAGCGGCCAGCAATTGCCCGGCCCCGAGCGCTCGCAGCAACCGATCCCCGACCACCAGGCGGGCGCCGGCAACAGCGTCGGCGAACCAGCCACGCCTAGCCGTCGGCGCAGCGGTACGGGGCAGCCGTAGCCGGGCGAGTACGGCGGCGCTGACGAGGAAGCTGGCAGCGTTGAGGGCGAATGCCGGCCGGGCCCCGAAGGTGGCATAGAGGACACCGGCAGCCGGCGAACCGAAGCACTCGAAGGATCTGTGAGTGTCGTTGCGGTGCTCCTGGGTGGAGGACCACCAGGCTCGGTGCCGGTGATCTTGGCGTGACTCATCAAAGAATCGGCCGCCGCAGGCGTGCCTTGCGCGTGACCTGTCCGTCGAGGTCGCCGGCACCGGCCTGGCCCACCAGTTGGCCTGATCAGCAGCCTGTCCGCCCGCGGGCGTGACCCGTCACAGATGTGCCACTCGGTGACTCTCACCCAGGCCGGTGCCGTCCATTCGACCGCGCCTACGGAAAGGACACCGGCCGGTGCCCATGCTGGCAGAACTGCTCGACGCCGTCGTCGGAGTCGACACCCACCGCGACACCCATGAAGTCGAGATCGCCCTTCCGACCGGGACACCGCTGGCGACCTGCTCGATCAGCAACGACAGCGGTGGATATGCCGAGCTGATCGACTGGATCGCCCAGCACACTCCCGGCCCGCGGCTGCTCATCGCCATCGAGGGGACCCGCAGCTACGGCGTGGGCCTGGCCCGCGCGGCCATCGCCGCCGGACTGGTAGTCATCGAATGCGCGCAACCAGCCCGCGGCGCCCGACGCGGGAAAGGCAAATCCGACCCGATCGACGCCCATCTAGCTGTGCTGACCGCGCTACGGCTCGACGCCAACCGGCTACCGATCCCGCGCGCCGACGGGGACCGCGAAGCCTTACGGATCCTGATCAGCGCCCGTGACGAGCTCACCACCGTCAACACCGCGCAGACCAACCGGCTCCGTGCCCTACTGCTCGCCGGCGACGACACCGACCGGCAGCTGGCCCGCGCCCGGCTCACCGCAGCCGTGCTCGCCGGCCTCATCCGCCGCCGACTGCCCCGCGACGCCGACCGCGTCCAAGCGATCCGGCAGGTCGAGATCCGCCGCCTCGCCCTCGCACTGCGCGACGCCGCACAGGCACTACGGGCCAACCGGACGCAGCTGGCCGGGATCGTCGAGGACCTCGCCCCCGGGCTGACCGCACGCCCAGGTATCGGCCCGGTCAGCGCCGCCCAGGTCATCGTGTCCTTCTCCCACCCCGGCCGATGCCGAGACGACGCCGCATTTGCTGCCCTCGGCGGCATCAGCCCCCTGCAGGCCAGCAGCGGACGAACCGTGCGGCACCGGCTCAACCGCGGCGGCGATCGCGCGCTCAACAAAGCCATCCACGTCATCGCCACGACCCGGATGCGTGACTGCCCGACCACCCGGGCCTACGTCGCCCGACGCACTGCCCAGGGCAAACGGCCACAGGAGATCCGACGCTGCCTGAAGCGATACATCGCCCGTCAGCTCCACCGGACCCTGACCAACACGATGACTACCGCCGCCCACCACCAGCCGCTCGAAGGGCACCCACGACCCCTTGACAACACATAGCAGCGTCACGCGGTGGCCGTTCCCCTCCGCGACGCCACGCCGCTGGTCGGGCCGCGAAGCCGTACACCACTTCAGCGGACGCGGCCGCACCCGACGCGTCGACTTGCGCACGCGGACGCGTCGACTCGCGCGTCGATTTGTAGCGACTCGCGCGCCGATTTGTGCGGACTCGCGCGCTCGATCGTGGCGACTCGCGTGCAGATTTGTAGCGACTCGCGCGTGGATCAGGTCCAGTAGAGGGGGCGGGCGGCGGGGAGGCGGTCGGCCAGGGCGGTCTCGAACCAGGTGCGCAGCTCGGTCATCGACTCGGCCGGGTACACGTACTTGACCGCGCCGAACTTGCCAAACTTCCGTGAGCGCTGCTCGGGGTCCATCTCCAGCCGAGTGCGCGGGTACCACCCCTCGAGCACCTGCTTGCTGCCGGGCGTGAAGCGGTGGGTGATGCACTCGACCGTCAGATCCAGCCCGGGGATGTCCCCCAGCTCGGCCGACGCCGCATCGAGCAGTGCGCCGTACTCCGCGCGCCAGTCGCCTGCCGGCATGATCGGCGCGATCGTCAGGCCGACCGGATAGCCCGCGCGGGCCAGCGCGGCGAGCCCGGCCAGCCGGACGGGGACCGGGTCCGTGCCGCCCTCGAACCGGCCGGCGACCGCCGCCGAGTTCGCCGACGCGCGGATCCGGGTCCGGCCACCGTGCGGCAGGTCGAGCAGGCCGGCGGCGCCGCCGAACTTCGTCGTCGCACGCAGCTGCACCGGTCCCGGGAACTCGTGCGTACCGACGTGCGCGATCGTCGCGGCCAGGCTGCCGGTGAGGTGCTCGATGCCGAGCGGGTCGGTGTAGCAGGACGCCTCGAAGGTCGTGCCCTCGTGCCCGCGCTCCGCGGTACCGGACGTGACCCGCCCGGTGCCCACGTAGGTGTCCATGCCGGCCAGGATCTCGTCGAGGTCGGCGTAGACCCGCGTCACGGGCGGACCGGTGAGCGACCCGGCGAGGTAGCAGTACTGGCAGTGCGCGGGGCAGCCCTCGGCGAGGTCGAGCCGCCAGTCAGCGCTCGGCGGGATCGGCTGCAGCCGCCGCTTCGACGGCGGGCTCACCACGACCGCGAGGGTCGCCTTCGCCCGCGCGTACGTCGCCCGCTCGTCCTCCTCGCGCAACCCGGTGATCCGGTCGCCGCGCAGGAACTCGACGTCGTCGATCCCGGCCACCGCCACCCGGCGCAGGATCTCGGCGGCGTGGGGATGCTCTGCCGCCGACTTCGTGACGACGACGTGTTTCGGCGTCCACAGACGGCAGCGGAGCGGCGCGGACAATGCGGTCATACCTTGTTCAACCTCTGACGGGGACAGTCACTTCCGCGCAGCCTGAGTGCCGCACTCTGTCGCAAAGCTCACGTGATCGACACCGGGAACCGGGCCTGTGACCCGGCATCAAGGGCACTTGGTGGCAATGCCAAAGGGCGGCTCGTGCCGGATCGCCCACGACGCACGTCCTCAGTAGAGAGCGTAGGCAGCCTCCCCGCCAGGCGCGCGTCGGCTGCCGATGGCGGCCGATTCGCGGGCGGTCGATGACGGCGTTTTGCTGAATCGGTGCCGGCCACGGCGGCCGGGCGATCAGGAAGGCAGGGAGAAGTATGCGACAAAACGACACGGGTGCCGCGACCGATGGAGCGCGCGGATGACCACGGTGTCGCAGGGCCGCACGGGTGTGGCGGTCATCGGACTCGGCGGCGCGGTCGCGACGACGGCCGTCGTAGGCGTGGAGCACCTGCGGCTCGGCTCGTCGACCACGGCCGGCCTGCCGTTCGCCCACCGCAACGATCTCATCCCGTACGAGTCGCTGGTGTTCGGCGGCTGGGACGTTCAGGGCGAGGACCTGGCCAAGGCGGCCCACGTGCACCGCGTGCTCGAGCCCGCCCTGATCGAGGCGGTGGCCTCGCAGCTGGAGC
>JAQSWF010000046.1 GCA_029266775.1 Pseudonocardia sp. | reverse complement strand
CGAGAACTGGGGTCGACCCGGCTCCCAGTCGTCGGCCGGCCAGAACCGCGACGAATCGGGCGTCAGCACCTCGTCGGCCAGCACGAGCTCGCTGCTCGCCCGGTCCCACCCGAACTCCAGCTTCGTGTCCGCGACGAGGATCCCCCGCGCCGCCGCCGTCGCGGCCCCGCGCCGGTAGACCGCCAGCGTCAGCTCGCGCAGCTGCGCGGCGGTTGCGACTCCGACCAGCTGTTCGACCTCGGCGAACGTCATCGGCTCGTCGTGCTCGCCCTGTGGCGCCTTGGTCGACGGCGTGAAGATCGGCTCGGGCAGGCGCGACCCCTCGACGAGCCCCGGCTGCAGCACCACACCGGACACGCTGCCGTGCTTCTCGTACTCCCGAAGCCCCGAGCCGGCGAGGTAGCCCCGCGCGACGCACTCCACGGGCAGCATCGAGAGTCGGCGACACCGGATTGCCCGCCCCGCGAACTCCGCCGGCACGTCCGTCGAGATCACGTGGTTGGGCACGAGGTCGGTGAGCCGGGCGAACCACCACAGCGACAGCCGCGTCAGCACCGCCCCCTTGTCGGGGATCGGTGTGGGCAGCACGACGTCGTAGATCGAGATCCGGTCGGACGCGACAATGACGAGATCCGCGCCATCGAGATAGACGTCACGGACCTTGCCCGAGTGCAGCAGCTTCACAAGATCGAGTCCGGGGTGTACGCCGCCGCCTCTGGGTGCGCGTCGGTGATGGCGGTGACCCGCGCGACGACCGCCGCAACCTGCGCCGCGGCCGCTCCCGTGAACCGCAGAGGATCGGTCAGCAGTCCATCCAGCGCACCGGGCGCCAGGTCGAGTCGCTCGTCGCCCTGCAGGCGGGCGATCAGGTCGTTGTCGGCCTGGCCCTTCTCCCGCATCGCCAGCGCCACGGCGACGGCGTGCTCCTTGATCACCTCGTGCGCGGTCTCCCGCCCGACGCCGGCCCGCACCGCGGCCATCAGCACGGCGGTCGTGGCGAGGAACGGCAGGTAGCGGTCCAGCTCGCGGGCGATCACCGCCGGGTATGCGCCGAACTCGTCCAGCACGGTCAGCGCCGTCGCAATCAGCCCGTCCAGCGCGAAGAAGGCGTCCGGCAGCGCGACGCGACGCACGACCGAGTCGGACACGTCGCCCTCGTTCCACTGCGCCCCGGCGAGCTCGCCCGCCATGCCGGCGTAGCCGCGCAGCAGCACCATCAACCCGTTGATCCGCTCGGCCGACCGTGAATTCATCTTGTGTGGCATCGCCGACGACCCCACCTGGCCCGACCGGAACCCCTCGGTCGCCAGCTCGGCCCCGGCCATCAGCCGGATCGTGAGCGCGAGCGACGACGGCGCGGCACCGAGCTGGACCAGCGCGCTGAGCACGTCGAGGTCGAGCGACCGCGGGTAGACCTGCCCGACGCTCGTGAACACCCCCGCGAAGCCGAGATGGTGCGCCACCCGCTCCTCGAGCGACGCCACCTTGTCGGCGTCCCCGTCGAACAGGTCCAGCATGTCCTGGGCGGTCCCGACGGGACCCTTGATCCCGCGCAGCGGATAGCGGCCGACCAGGTCCTCCAGCCGGGCGTAGGCGACGAGCAGCTCCTCGGCCGCCGTCGCGAAGCGTTTGCCCAACGTGGTGACCTGCGCCGCGACGTTGTGGCTGCGGCCCGCGACCACCAGCTCGGCGTGCTCCGCGGCCCGCCGGGCGAGCCGGGCCAGCACCGCCACCGTGCGGTCGCGCATCAGCTCGAGCGACAGCCGCACCTGCAGCTGCTCGACGTTCTCGGTGAGGTCACGGCTGGTCAGACCCTTGTGCGCGTGCTCGTGCCCGGCCAGCGCGTCGAACTCCTCGATGCGGGCCTTGACGTCGTGCCGCGTGACCCGCTCGCGACTCGTGATCGACTCCAGGTCGACGTGGTCGACGACCCGCTCGTAGTCGACGATCGCCTCGGCCGGCACGTCCACGCCCAGGTCCCGCTGCGCGCGCAGCACCGCGATCCACAGCCGGCGCTCCAGCACGACCTTGTTCTCCGGCGACCACAGCGCCACCAGCTCGCGGCTGGCGTACCGGGCGGCCAGGACGTTCGGGATCACGTATACGAAGACTAGTGCCCTTGGGTGGACGCATCCGGAGGGCCGAGGACATCCCGCAGGGCGGCCCGCGCGGCGGCTCGCGGATCCGGGTCCGCCTCGATCAGGCTGTTGACGACCGTCCCGTCGACGATCGCGACCACCCGCAGGAGCGCCGCATCGTCCACCACCCACCCACCGCGGGCGAGCACCGTGGTCAGCAGGACGTCGAACTCGCCGCGCAACGCCCGCATGAGCGGACGCAGATAGGGGCGGCGGCCGCCCCCGACGAACCGCTCGTAGCGCAGGACCACCGCCTCGGGGCTCGTGCGGGACTCCCGGCCGAGCAGCTGGTCCAGCGCGAGCTCCGCGACCTCGGAGGCACTCGCGTCGGCGGGCAGCTCCTCCATCGCGGCCCGCACCTCGGCGAGCTCGTCGCGACCGGTCCGCTCCACCGCCGCGACGACCAGGTCGTCCAGCGACGCGAAGTAGTACGTCGTGGACGCCAGGGGCAGCCCAGCCCGCTCCGCGACCGCCCGGTGCCGCACGGCGTCGAAGCCGCCGGTGCGCAGCAGCTCGGCCGCCGCGCCAACCAGCGCCGAGCGACGGCGCTCGCCCTTCTCCGTCACGTGGACCGCGTCACAGCCGGAGCGCCAGGTACGCCGTAACTTGGTCCAGCCGGTCCGCGAACGGCGGACGGTCGCCGGCCTCCTCGGAGCGCGACGACACGACCACGGTGCCCCCGGACGCGGTCGGAGCGCTCCTCGCGCCGGACGCCGGGTCGGACGACGCGCCGGGGGGTAGGTAGGTGACGGTCAGTACGCCGGACCGGTCGCCGTCGCGCACCTCCAGCGCGAGACCGCGCTCCCCGCCGGGGAGCCTCCGGCGCCCCTTCGACCTCCGGCAGAACCTGCTCGACGAGCGCACGCAGTTGCGGGTCCTGCCGGTCCGCGCACTCGCGCATTCCCGGCCCGAGCGGAGACTCGCCCTCCGCTGCTCCGTGCGGCGCGGCTTGGGGGGCGGGTGCCGCCTGGGCCTCGAGCCCCGCTGCCCGGTCGGCGTCCCGCGCATCAGGCTCGGCTGCGGCGTCCGCCCCGTTCCGGCTGTGCGCGGACGACGCCACCACCGTCTCCGACCCGCCGGCCAGCTCTGCTGTCACGCCGACCCCGGTCAGCGCGAGCACGGCCAGCGCCGCCCCGGCGAGCGCCGACCGACGACGACGCGTGAGGCGCCGCGACGTCGCCAGCACCTCCGCGACGTCGAACCCGGCAGGCGGGGCGTCCTGGGCGGCGTCCTGGAAGGTCGCGGTGAGCCGTGTGTCCCTGTCGCGTTCGTCCATATTTGCTCCTTTTCCCCTCCTCCCCTATCTGGCCGGCCGCAGGTCGTCCACCGCCTCGCCGAGCGCCGCGCGCAGCGCCACCAGCCCGTCCGCAGTCTGGCTCTTGACGGTGCCCTGCGAGCAGCCGAGCACCTCGGCCGTGGCCGCGACGTCCAGCCCGTCAAGGAACCGCAGCACCAGCACGGCCCGCCGGCGCGGCGGCACCGCCCGCAACGCGTCGACGAGCACGTGCCGCGTGACCACACCGTCGGCGGGTCCCTCGACGAGCACCGCGGGCGAGGGCGCGTCCGTGACACGTTCGCGCCGCCACGGCCGGCGGGACTCGTCCACCACCGACCGCACCAGCGTTCGCCGCATCCACGCGTCCAAGGAGGACCGGTCCCGGATCCGGCGCCAGTGCCGGTGCAGCGCGACGAACGCCGCTTGGGCGTGGTCGTCAGCGCGATGCCAGTCCCCGCACAGCAGGAAGGCGGTGCGCCGGACGGCGTCGCGCCGCGCGCGGAAGTACGCGTCGAACTCCTCGTCCCGGTCGGCCACGCGCCTCCCTCCCTGCAGCCTGTGACCACGAGACGGAACACACCCGTTCCGCGGTTGCCACAGTCGTCCGAGTTCACCCGATCGGCCCAGCTTCGTGACCGATCCGTGACCCGGGGCTCTCTTCCGCCCACCGCCGTGGTTTGATCCTCGTGATGCGACCCGCTCGTGCTCGACGCTTCGCCCAGGACGGCCCGGTCGACCTGCGATCCGACACCGTCACCCGACCGACCCGCCGGATGCGCGAGGCGATGGCCGCCGCCGAGGTGGGGGACGACGTTCTCGGACGTGACCCGACGATGCGCGAGCTGGAGATCCGGGTCGCCGGCCTGCTCGGCACGGACGACGCGCTGTGGACACCGACCGGCTCGATGGGCAACATCATCGCGCTGATGAGCCACCTGCAACGCGGCGACTCGTTCCTGGCGCCCGCCAACGCGCACGTCCTCGACGCCGAGCTCGGCACCGCGGCCTGGCTGGCCGGAGGCATGCCGCATCCGCTCCCGCACGACGCGGGGCCGGGCAAGATCTCTGCGGACGCGGTGCGTCGCGCGGCCGACACCACCGGCCCGTACTACAGCCTGCGCACCACCCTGCTGTGCCTCGAGAACACGCACAACGCGGCGGGCGGCACCGTAACCGCCCCCGAGGAGCACGCGGCCGTGGTCGCCGCCGCGCGCGCCGCCGGCCTCCGCGTGCACCTCGACGGGGCGCGGATCTGGCACGCCGCTGTCGCGCTCGGGGTGCCTCCGGGCACGCTGACCGTGGGCGTCGACACGGTGCAGGTGTGCTTCAGCAAGGGCCTCGGTGCGCCCGTCGGCTCGGCCGTCGCCGGATCGACGGAGTTCGTCGAGCAAGCCCGCCGGCTGCGGAAGATGCTCGGCGGGGGAGTTCGGCAGGGCGGCGTGCTGGCCGCGGCGGCTCTGGTCGGGCTGGACGACCTGGACCGGCTCGCCGAGGATCACGCAAAGGCGAAGAAGCTGGCGGCCGGCCTGCGCGAACGCGGCTGGCAGGCCGCCGAGCCGCAGACGAACATCGTCCTCATCCCGGTCGCGGACCTCCAGGGCACCCTGCGCCGCTTCGAGGAGGCCGGCGTTCTCGCCACCTCCATGGCGGGACAGGTGCGGCTGATGCCGCACGCCGACCTCACCGACGCCGACATCACGACGGCGCTCGACCGCATCGGGCCGGTCGACCCGACGCCCACCGCGGAGCGCATCGGCGCCGTCGGACCCTCGAGCAGGCGGACCAACGGACGCACGCACCTGCGTCGCGCCGCGCGCTGACGTTCGTCCGGCTGCGCGGCGGGGCGTCCGGGTCAGGCGGAGCGCTTACCGCGTTCCAGCGCGGCGAGCCGGGAGCTGATCGTCCGGAGCTCGGCGAGGACCTCGGCGAGCTGCGCCTGCGTCGCCTCGACGTCCTCCGAGACCTCCTCGACCTCCTCCGCCATGTCGTCGACCTCGTCCGCGACGTCCGCGACGACCTGCTCGCCGGTGCGGCGCAGGTTGTCGAGGAACCACGTGGCGATCGACGCCGTGACCACGCCGAGCAGGGCGATCCCCGCCACCATCAGCATCGCGGCCACCAGCCTGCCCTCGACGGTGACCGGGTAGCGGTCGCCGTAGCCGACGGTGGACACCGTGGTGATCGTCCACCAGAGCGCCTCCCCGAAGGTCGTGATCGACGCATCGGGGGCGTTGCGCTCGGCCTCCAGCACGGCGAGCGCGGCGACCAACCCGACCAGCCCGACCGTCGCGACCACGTAGGTCGCCGCGCGCCCAGGGAAGTCGTCGCGCAGCTGGCGGTTGAGCACGCTGATCACCGAGACCACGCGCAGCGCGCGCAGCGGGCGGAACATCGGCAGGGTCAGGATCAGCAGGTCGAGCAGGTGCGAGCGGATGAAGCGCCACCGGCGCCGGGCGAGGCGGATCCGCACCAGGTAGTCCAGCCCGAACAGCACCCAGATCGCCGTCAGTACCCCGTCGATGATCTCCCGCGCCAGCGGATCGAGGCCGGTGTCGAGGACCTGCCAGGCGTAGAGGCCGAGGAAAGCGATGGCGATGGCGGCCAGCGGTCGGTCCACACGGCGGTCCCAGGCGGCGATGCGCGGCTCGTCCTCCATGCGCGCAGGTTAGATGCGGTGTACCCGGCCCCCGCGCTTCCGGTCCGCCTGCTCGCTCCGGCCGGGAACTTCAGCCCGCGGTCGGCACCGCGATCCGGTTTTCGGCGGCGCGAAGCGCGATGTCCGTGCGGTGGTGCGAGCCGGGCAGCCGGACGCCCGCGAGCCGGTGGTAGACGTTCGCCCGGGCTGCGGCCAGATCGAGGCCGGTGCCGACCACGGAGAGCACGCGTCCGCCCGCGGAGACGACCGCGCCGTCGTCGCGGCGCCGGGTGCCGGCGTGCAGCACACCCTCGCGGTCCGCGCCGATGACGAGGTCGCCCAGTCGCGGGGTGCCCGGGTATCCCTCGGCCGCGACGACCACCGTGACGGCGGCGCCGTCACTCCACTGCAGCGGGGGAAGGTCGGCGAGCGCGCCGGTCGCGACCGCGTGCAGGACGCCGGCGAGCGGAGTGCGCAGCAGCGGGAGCACGACCTGGGTCTCGGGATCACCGAAGCGGCAGTTGAACTCGACCACCTGGGGGCCGGTCGACGTCAGCGCCAGCCCGGCGTAGAGCAGGCCGGAGAACGGCGTCCCGCGCCGGACGAGCTCGCCCGCGACGGGCGCGACGACCCGCTCGACGACGTCGTCGACCAGGTCGGGTGGCGCCCATGGCAACGGGGCGTAGGCGCCCATGCCGCCGGTGTTCGGGCCGGTGTCGCCGTCGCCGACCCGCTTGAAGTCCTGGGCGGGCAGCAACGGCGCGACCGTCGACCCGTCGACCAGGCAGAACAGCGACACCTCCGGCCCGTCGAGGAACGACTCGAGCAGCACCGGATGTCCGGCGTCGAGCAGGCGCATCGCGTGCGCGCGGGCGGCGTCGAGGTCGTCAGTGACCACAACGCCCTTGCCGGCGGCCAGTCCGTCGTCCTTGACGACGTAGGGCGGGGTGAACCGGGCCAGTTCTGCATCGAGACGGGCGGGGCTGTCGACCGTCACCGACGCGGCGGTCGGCACCCCGGCGGCCGCCATGACCTCCTTGGCGAAGGTCTTGGAGCCCTCGATGCGGGCCGCGGCGGCACTCGGACCGAAGCACGCGATGCCCGCCACGCGAAGGGCGTCGGCGACCCCGGCGACGAGCGGCACCTCGGGCCCGATCACGACGAGATCGGCCTTCCAGGCCCTGGCGCCGGCGGCGATGGTGTCGGGATCGCGCACGTCCAGCCCGTGCTGCTCGGCGACGGCGGCGGTGCCGGCGTTGCCAGGAGCGCAGGCCAGCGCGGTGACGGCGGGGTCCTGCGCGAGGGCGAGGACGATGGCGTGCTCTCGGGCACCGGAGCCCACGACCAGGACGCGCACGGTCAGCCAGCCTAACGCGTGTCCTGTGGATCAACGCCGCGGCGGAGCACGGCGGAGATCCACAGGTGGAGTGATCGGCAGGTGCTCATCGTCCGGACGACAGGAAGTCGAGCAGCAGCCCCGTGGTCGTCGCCGGTCGCTCCTCGTGCGGGAAGTGGCCGGTGTCGGCGAGCACCTCGGTCCGCAGGTGCGGGCCGGCCCAGCGCTGCGATGCTGCAGCGGTACTCGCCAGGAGGTAAGGGTCGTCTGCCCCGTGCACCTGCAGGACAGGCACCGCGGGGACACGGCGGACCGCGGCCGCGAACCTGCGTCCTTCGGCACGGCCCTGGGAGCGCGCCGCCCACCGGTAGTACTCCGATGCGCAGTACGCGACGCCCGGCACCTGCATCGCGCGGCGGTTGCCCGCGGCGCTGGCGGCGAAGTCGTCGGTGTCGTGCCATCCAGCTCCGGCCCGCTGCCGCATGACGCGCTCGACCCATGCAGCGTCGGATCTGCGCAACCGCCGCTCCGGCCACCGCGGCAGCTGCGCAGCCAGAACGCCGCCGCGACCCAGCAGTGCCCGGCCCTGCCCGCCGGCGTCGCGCAGCGTCGCTTGGCGCACGGCGAGTGGGTGCGGCGCGCCGAGCACGGCGAGCGCGGTGACCCGTCGGGGATGCAGCGCGGTCACCGTCCAGCCGATCATGCCGCCCCACCCGTGCCCGACGATCCGCGCCGAGGCCTCGCCGAGCGCCCGGACCAGGCCCGCGACGTCTCCGGCCAAGGTCCACAAGTCGTAGCCCCGGGGCGGCTTGTCGGAATCACCGTATCCGCGCAGGTCCACCGCGACGGCGCGGAACCCGGCGTCGGCCAGCGCCGGCAGCTGGCGGCGCCAGGTCCACCAGAACGTCGGAAATCCGTGCAGGAGCACGACCAGCGGCGCGCCGGGAGCACCGCACTCGGCGACGTGCAGCCGAATCCCGTTCGCCGAGACGTCGCGGTGCTGCCACGGCCCGGGCAGGCGCAACGACGACGAGTCCGGGCTCGGCCCGCCGCGCGCGGGGCGCCTCGACCACAGCACCCTGCGCCCGATCAGCGAGCCGTGACGCCGCTCGGACCGTCCAGCTCGGGTCGTCCGGCATCGGGCCGGGCCCGCTGCTGCAGCAGCTGCGCGGACTCCCGCAGGCTCTCGATCGTCCGCTCCGGCTTGCGAATCTTGCGGACCTTCCGGTAGCCGAGCAACCCGAAGATCACCGCGGCCAGCACCATCACCCCGAAGACGATCGCGAACGCCACCCAGCGCAGGAGGTACTCGCTCAGCAGCTCGGCGAATGCGAAGAACAGGAAGAACAGGCTGAACAAGCCGATCGCTGCCGCGACCGCGAAGAACGCGCTGCCCGTGAGGCCCTTGCGGACCTCGCCGGTCACCTCCGACTTGGCGAGCTCGACCTCGGCGCGCACCAGCGACGAGAGGTGCGTGCTCACATCGCGAACCAGGTCGCCGATCGACTGCTCGGCCTTCGCAGGCTCCGGGGCGAGCGGGATCGACGGGAGCACGGGCGGAACGTCCGCGCCGCCGGGGCTGGTCGGGGTGGTCACCGCAGTCCTCCTGCACGCACCTGTCGATGATCGGGACGCCATCGTGCCACGTCGCGGGCGAGCACCCCACCCCGCACCGCCGGTCGCCCCGCGTCGCCGGCTGGATTGATGCGCGTGACACGCCCTATTCGCTGGGACGGCCGCGCAGGCGCTTCACCGCCCCGCGACGGGCCTTCTCGTCCAGCCGGCGGCGGCGCGCGGCCTGCGTGGGCTTCGTCGGCCGCCGGGCCGGCGGGTCGGGGCGCAGCGCCTCCCGCAGCGTTGCGGCCAGGCGGTCCCGGGCGGCCTCCCGGTTGCGCAGCTGGCTGCGGTGCTCGGACGCGGCGATCGTGAGCACTCCGTCGACGAGCCGCGCGGCCAGCCGGCCCACCGCCCGCTCCCTCAGGTGCGCGGGAACGGACGGCGAGCCGACGAGGTCGAACGAGAGCTCGACCCGCGAGTCCGCCGTGTTCACGCCCTGCCCGCCCGGGCCTGACGAGCGCGAGAACCGCCAGCGCAGCTCGCGAGCGGGCAGCACCAGCGATCTGCGGATCGGCAGGTCGCCTTCGGCCATGCGGGAAGGTTCTCCGAGGCTCGCCTGCTCAGTCCTCCGACTTGCCCTTGCTCAGCCCCGACGAGATCTGGTTCATCACCGACGAGTCCGCCAGCGTGGTGACGTCGCCGACGTCGCGCTTCTCCGCGACGTCGCGCAGCAGCCGGCGCATGATCTTGCCCGAGCGGGTCTTCGGCAGCTCCTCGACAACCAGGATCTGGCGCGGCTTGGCGATCGGCCCGATCTCCTTCGACACGTGGTCGCGCAGCTCCTTGAACACCGCCTCGCTCTGGGACTCGTCGTACGCGGCGTCCCCCCGCAGGATCACGAACGCGACGATGCCCTGCCCGGTGGTCTCATCCGATGCGCCGACCACCGCGGCCTCCGCGACCGTCGGGTGGCTGACCAGCGCGGACTCCACCTCGGTGGTCGAGATGCGGTGCCCGGAGACGTTCATGACGTCGTCCACGCGGCCGAGCAGCCAGATCGCGCCGTCGTCGTCGTACTTCGCCCCGTCGCCGGCGAAGTAGTAGCCCTGCTCGGCGAAGCGCGACCAGTACGTGTCCTTGTAGCGCTCCTCGTCTCCCCAGATGCCGCGCAGCATCGCCGGCCACGGCTGATCCAGCACGAGGTAGCCGCCCTGACCGTGCTCGACCCGCTCGCCCAGCTCGTCCACGATCGGGGCGGAGATGCCCGGAAGCGGTCGCATCGCCGAGCCCGGTTTGGTGGCGGTGACGCCGGGCAGCGGCGAGATCATGATGGCGCCGGTCTCGGTCTGCCACCAGGTGTCGACGATCGGGCAGTTGTTCCGGCCGACGTTCTCCCGGTACCACATCCAGGCCTCGGGGTTGATCGGCTCACCCACGCTGCCGAGCACCCGCAACGACGACAAGTCGTACTTCTCGGGGATCTCCTTGCCCCACTTCATGAAGGTGCGGATCAGCGTGGGCGCGGTGTAGTAGATCGACACGCCGTACTTCTGGACGATCTCCCAGTGCCGGCCCTCGTGCGGCGTGTTCGGCGTGCCCTCGTACATCACCGACGTCGCTCGGTTCGCCAGCGGCCCGTAGACGATGTAGGTGTGCCCGGTGACCCAGCCGATGTCGGCGGTGCACCAGTACACGCTCTCGCCGGGCTTGTGGTCGAAGACGACGTTGTGGGTGTACGCGGCCTGCGTCAGGAAGCCGCCGGAGGTGTGCAGGATGCCCTTGGGCTTCCCGGTGGTGCCCGAGGTGTAGAGGATGAACAGCGGGTTCTCCGCATCGAACGCCTCGGCCTCGTGGGTGTCTTCCTGGCGGTCCACGATCTCGTGCCACCAGACGTCCCGGCCCTCGGTCCACGGCACCTCGGTCTCGGTGCGCTTGACGACCAGGACCTTCTCGATCGTCGGCGTCTGCGCGACGGCCTCGTCCGTGTTCTCCTTCATCGGAGCGGGCTTCCCGCGCCGGAACTGCCCGTCCGATGTGATCAGCAGGCGGGCCTCGGCGTCTTCGATGCGCGCCTTGAGCGCGCCCGGCGAGAAGCCGCCGAACACCACCGAGTGGGTGGCACCCAGCCGCGCGCAGGCCAGCATCGAGAACACGGCCTCGGGAATCATCGGCAGCTGGATCGCCACCCGGTCGCCGGCCCGCACACCCAGCTCCGTCAGCGCGTTCGCGGCCTTGGAGACCTCGCGCTGCAGATCGGCGTAGGTGATCGTGCGGGTGTCGCCCGGCTCGCCTTCCCAGTGGAACGCGACCTGCTCGCCGTGGCCGTCTGCGACGTGCCGGTCGACGCAGTTGTACGCCACGTTGAGCTTGCCGCCGACGAACCACTTCGCGAACGGCGGCTCCCAGTCGACCACGCGGTCCCATCGCTGCTCCCAGTGCAGCCGATCCGCCTGCTCGGCCCAGAACCCGTCGCGGTCGGACTCGGCCCGGCCGTACCACTCCTCGGTGGCGTTGGCCTGGTCGGCGAACCCCTCGGGCGGGGAGAAGCTGCGGCTCTCGGTGGACAGGTTGTCCAGCGTCGCTCCCGACATCGTTCTCTGGCCCTCCTCGTCGTGGGCGCCGGGCGGCTCGGCTCCAGGCCCGGCCCCGCGGTTGTGCGCCGACCGTAATGCCCGACCCCGTCAGTTCGCAGCGCCGGGCAGGTCAGGTTCGCCTCCGGGGTGCGAGCATGGCGGGGTGGTCCTCCGGACGACCGACCCGCTCGCCCCGCTCGTCGAGCTGCCGGGCGTCGCGGCGGCGGTCCAACGCGCCCGGAACGCTCTGGTCGGACTGCACAACCATCCGGTCAACCGGCGCGGCTGGCCGGGAACCGCGGCGGAGGCGAGCCTGCGCGCGGCGCGCGCGTCGGCGGCGCTCGACGGCGCGCCCTTGGCCCCAGCTCTGCTCGACACCACGTCGCACACCGCCGCCGACCCCGTGCTGGCCGGGGCGGTGCGAGTCGCCGAGGAGTCCGGACGCCTGGTCAGCGTCTGGCGCACCTCTCCGCTTCAGGCGCTGGCCCGGCTGCACGTCCTCGCAGCCGCCGACCTCGTCCCGGAGCCGCAACTCGGCCGGCCCCGCGCGGACCCCGACGTCTCGGGCCGGCTCGCGCTGCTGGCCGACCTCCTGACGGGCGGTACCGCGGCGCCGGCACCCGTGGTGGTCGCTGTGGTGCACGGCGAGCTGCTGGCGCTCGCGCCGTTCGGCTCGGCGGACGGGGTGGTCGCCCGGGCGGCGGCCCGGCTGGCCGCGGTGTCGACCGGGCTCGACCCCAAGGGTCTGGCCGTGCCGGAGGTCGGTCATCTGCGCAGGGAACGGGAGTACCGGTCGGCGGCCGCGGCATTCGCCGCAGGGTCGGCTGACGGGGTGGCGACGTGGGTGCGGCACTGCTGCGCCCAGTGGGACGTGGGTGCCCGCGAGGGACGGTCGATCGCCGACGCGCGGAGCAAATGAGGCGGACCCGCCGGTGGACACGTGGCGTGAGCCGCGCCGCGAAATCGGCAGGCGCGCGCAAAGTGCGGATCCGCGCGCGCCATGGCGCGAGCAACTTCTCACCCAGCGCGCACCTGTGGGGGATGGGAACGGTCGTCTGCGGGTAGAGCGCGCGTCGTCGCGAGCGACGCCGCCGAGGCCAGGCGCACAACGGTCGACGACCGGCCTGCGCGCCGATCGTTAGGGCTGCGCCGACGAGCAATCGAGCGCCGCTCGCTGCGGCAGCCGTGGCGCGACGCTCGTGCAGGTGGGCCGGAAACCGAGTCGGGCGGCGCCCCCGAAGGGACGCCGCCCGACTACGCACGAAGCGCCGGGATCCAGCGTGCACTACGTGTCGTGGTTGCGGCCTCGGCGTCCGGCGTCCCGATACGCAGGCCCACGACGACATGCCTCCCGCGGCGTGCTGCGCGTGGAGGGCCCGGTCCTCGCACACGGAGACCGAGACGGGGAGGACGGGTGCTTCTCTGCCGCACCGCCCCTGGCCGTCCAAGTGTCCGTGACGACTTTGTAACCCGCCGCGCGGGCATCGGCAAGCCCTCCGGTCGGGTGCACCGGTTCAGCTCCCCGATGCCATGGACCGACGCAAACGGCGGACCCGGGTCCCGTACCAGCTCGCGCCGAGGAGCGCGGCACCGAGCCCGGCACCCGCGACGGCGGCGGCCGTCGGACGAATGCGCGGGCGCAGCGCGACGGGTACGGCGAAGCTCAGCACGGGCCAGCCGCGCTCCTCCGCGACCCGGCGCAGCGCCCGGTCCGGGTTCACCGCCGTCGGATGCCCGACCACCTCGAGCAACGGAAGGTCCGTGATCGAGTCGGAGTAGGCCCGGCAATCCTGCAGGCGGTAGCCGCGTGCGGCTGCGATCTCGCGCGCGGCACGCGCCTTTTCCTCCCCGTAGAGATACCGCTCGATCTCGCCCGTGTAGCGGCCCTCGACGACACCCATCCGGGTGGCCAGGCAGCAGTCGGCGCCGACCAGCGCGGCGATCGGCTCCACCACCTCGAGGCCAGAGGCCGACAGGACCACGATCTCGTCCCCGGCGACGCGGTGCTCGGCGATCAGCTCGGTGGCCTCGGCGTACACCAGGGGCTCGACGATCGCGTGCAGGGTCTCCGCGACGATCTCGCGGACCTGCGTCACCTCCCACCCTGCACAGAGCGCGGTGATGCGCCTGCGCAATGTGTCCATGGTCGCGGCGTCCGCACCGGAGAGCATGATCAACAGCTGGACGTAGCCGCTGCGGAGCACCGCCCTCCGAGTGATCAGGCCCTGCCGGCGGAAAGGCCTGCTGAACGCCAGCGCGCTCGATCCCGCGATGATCGTCTTGTCGAGATCGAAGAAGGCCGCGGATCTGCGCTGGCTCGGTGGCGGGCCGGACACGTCGAGCGAGCTTGCCAGAACCGTGGACGGTCGCGAGAGCGGGTGCTGTCCCAGCGATCCGCGCAGGTGAGCGGCCCGGGCAATATGGGCAATCCGGGCAGGGCACCCCCGACCATGGCCCATTGGAGTTACAGTGAGACGCCCGGCACATCCGGGCGGGTCCAGCTCGACCCCCCGGAGCTGGACCGCCGACGGCCCCCGTCAATCCCCCCTGGCGGGGGCCGTCCGCGGAGTCGCCCCCGTCATCGTCCCAGCCGGGCCGGACGACGTTCGTGCGTTCCTGTCCATACGCCGCCTGTTGTCCACATCGCCGCCGGTTGTCCACAGCGCCGCAAATCGTCGCTCCGAGCCGTCTCCGTGGCCCCACCCTGGGCACCGGTGGCCCGATCCGGGTCGGCGAGGAGGTGGCGAGGTGCGCGGACGTCGCAGCGGGAAACAGCCGGAGGAGCGAGGGCACGGACGCGGGTCGGAGGAGCCCGCGCCGACCGAGCGACGCCCGCTCGTGATGGTGTCGGACGCCGAGCTGCTCGAGGCGGTCCTGCGGCTGGGAGCTGCCGCGGGGTGCGAGCTTCTCACAGCGCACGATCCCGCCGAGGCACGTCGCTCGTGGAAGGACGTCCCGCTCGTCGTCCTGGATGCGGCGGCGGCCCGCCGGTGCACGGAGAGCGGGCTGCCGCGCCGCGGACGCGTCGTCGTCGCCGTCTGCGGTCAACCGTCGGCCGTGGTCTGGGAGCAGGCGGTCGAGGTCGGCGCCGAACACGTCGTGTCGCTGCCGGAGGCGGAGTCGTGGTTGGTCGCGGCGCTGGCCGAAGCGGCGGAGGGTGGCCGGGGAGACGGCGCCGTGCTCGCCGTGTTGGGTGGCCGCGGCGGTGCCGGGGCGTCGGTGCTCGCCGCGGCGGTGGCGGTGACCGCCGTGCGGGCGGGGGACCGGGCGCTGCTCGTGGACTGCGATCCGCTGGGCGGCGGGGTCGATCTCGTGCTCGGTGCCGAAGACCTGGGCGGTCTGCGCTGGCCCGGGGTGGGCGTCGGCGACGGACGCGTTCCGGCGGCCGCCCTGCACGCCGCGCTGCCCGCGCCGGACGTCGGCGGCGGCGGGGGCGGGCTGGCCGTGCTGTCATGCGACCGGTCGCCGCACGGTCCGTCGCCGGCGGCCGTCGGCTCCGTGCTCGCGGCAGGCCGCCGGGCGGGCGAGACGGTGGTGTGCGACCTGCCGCGCTACCCGACGGACGCCGCGGTCGCGGCCCTGCGCGCCGCCGACTTCACGGTCCTGGTCGTCCCGGCGGACGTGCGCTCCTGCGCGGCGGCGGCCCGGGTGGCGGCGGTCGTGGGCGAGCACGGCGGCGCGGTCGGCCTCGTGGTGCGTGGTCCCGCACCAGGCGGCATCGCCCCGGACGAGGTGGCGACGGCACTCGACCTCCCGCTCGTGGCCGCCATGCGCCCCGAGCCCGGGTTGGCCCGCGCGCTCGAGCGGGGCACCGCGCCCGGGCGGCCTCGCGGTCCGTTGGCCGCCGCCGCCACCGCAGTGCTCGCCGAGCTGAAGGCCGCCGCGACGGGGCACCGGCCGTGAACGGATCGACCGTGACGAGCGGGGCTGCAACGACCGAAACGGGAACGGCGGGCGCGGCGACGGGCGGGGCCGGGACGATGGGCGCCGGGCTGGTCGAACGGGTGCGATCCCGGCTCGTGGCCGCCGGAGGTCCGGCCTCACCAGCCGCGGTCGCGGCGGCGGTGCGCGCCGAGTCCGGCGGCGTGGCGACCGACCTGGACGTCCTGGCCGCGCTGCGGCTGCTGCGCCAGGAGCTCGTCGGTGCGGGCCCGCTGGACGAGCTGCTGCGCGACCCCCGCACCACGGACGTCCTGGTGAGCGGCGAGGGCGCGGTGTGGATCGACCGGGGATCGGGGCTCGAGCCCGCGGGCGTGCGGTTCCCCGACGAGGCCGCCGTCCGGCGCCTCGCCCAGCGGCTCGCCCTTGCTGCCGGTCGGCGCCTGGACGACGCGAGCCCGTGCGTCGACGGGTGGCTCGCCGAAGCCGGGGTGCAGCTGCACGCCGTCCTGCCACCCGTAGCGGCCGATGGAACCTGCCTGTCGCTGCGTGTGCTCCGGCCCGCTGCGCACGACCTGGGCGCGCTGCGGAGGTTCGGGGCGATCGGCGCCACCGCGCACGCTCTGTTGCGTGCCGTGCTGGCGGCCCGGCTCGCGCTGCTGATTTCCGGCGGCACCGGGACGGGCAAGACGACGCTGCTCAACGCCCTGCTCGGCGCCGTCGACCCACGCGAGCGCATCGTGCTGGTCGAAGACGCCGAGGAGCTGCGCCCGCGGCACCCGCACGTCGTCCGTCTCGTTGCCCGGCCGGCGAACATCGAGGGCGCCGGCGCGGTGCCGATGCGGGATCTGGTGCGCCAGGCCCTGCGGATGCGGCCGGATCGGCTGGTCGTCGGCGAGGTGCGCGGAGCGGAAGTGTGCGAGCTCCTCGCGGCTCTCAACACCGGCCACGACGGTGGCGCCGGCACGGTGCATGCGAACTCCGCGCGCGAGGTGCCCGCGCGGCTGGAGGCGCTCGCGGCTCCGGGCGGGCTGTCCCGCGCGGCGCTGCACAGCCAGCTGGCTGCGGCCGTGCAGGTGGTGCTGCACATGCGCCGGCTCCGGTCCGGCGTGCGTGTTCTCGACGCCGTCGGCGTGCTCCAGCGGGCTGGCGGCGAGGTCGAGGTCCGCCCGGCGTGGACGCGGGCCGGCGGCTGGACGGACGGCCGCGCCGCGCTGGACGCGGTCCTGGCCGAGCGCGACGTGGAGACCCGATGGTGACCCCCTCGCTGGCTTGCGCCGTGCTCGCGCTCGCGGTCGTCGTGGCGCCGGGGTCGGGCGGGGCGTCGCGGCTGGCTCTGCTGCGCCGGTCACCGAAGCCGCAGCCGCGGCGGCGGACCCTGCCCACGGCAACGGCGGCAGGGTTCGGAGCGCTGGCGGGCCTGCTCACCCTCGGCCCGGCGGGAGCTCTGGCCGGGGCAGCGGTCGCGACCGCATGGACGGCCCGGCGCCAAGCCCGGCAGTCCGAGCGAACCGCCGAGTCTGCGGTGACCGAGCTGGCTGCGTCGCTCGGCCGGATCACCGAGGAGCTGCGCGCCGGAGCGCACCCGGCGGCCGCGCTCGGCGGGCTGACGGCCGACGGGCCGCTCGCCCGTGCCGCGTGGGGTCCTGCGGCGCGGGCCGCAGCCCTCGGTGACGGCGTGCCGGCCGCGCTCGTCGCCCACGCGCGGGACCAACGCGACGTCGGCCGCGACTTGCGGCGGATCGCCGCGGCGTGGGAGCTCGCCGAGCGGCACGGCGCGCCGCTTGCCGAGTTGCTGACGGCCGTACACACGGACCTGCGCTGGCGCGTCGCCCACGCGGGCCGAGTCCGGGCCCTCCTGGCCGGACCGCGTGCCACGGCCACCGTCCTGACGGCGCTGCCCGTGCTCGGGATCCTCCTTGGTGAGCTGGTCGGCGCCGATCCACTGGCGGTGCTGCGCTCCGGCGTGCTCGGCCAGCTCCTCGTCGTCGTCGGCGTCGGGCTGGCGTTGGCAGGCGCCGGATGGGCCGGGCACATCCTGCGCCGGGCGGTACCGCGATGACGGCGTTCGCGATCGCGGTCGAGGGGACGGCGGCCACCGAGGTGGCTCTCTCGGGCCTGACGTCCCCCGTCGCTGCCCTGCTCG
>JAQSWF010000248.1 GCA_029266775.1 Pseudonocardia sp. | reverse complement strand
GTGGTCCGACGGTCAATGCGCTGTCCAGGCCCCGTCCATGGTTAGAGAGGCGCCGCTGATCGACGCCGAGGCAGGCCCGTAGAGCACGGCCGCCAGTTCGGCCACCTCCGCCGGCTCCACCAGCCGCTTCACCGCCGCCGGCGCGAGCATGATCTTGTCGACGACCTCGTCCTCGTCGATGTCGTGCCGCCGGGCCTGGTCGGTAATCTGCCGCTCGACCAGCGGCGTACGCACGTAGGCGGGGCAGATGCAGTTGCTCGTGACACCGTGCTCTGCCCCCTCCAGCGCGATCACCTTCGACAGGCCCTCGAGGCCGTGCTTCGCGGCAACGTACGCCGACTTGAAGGGGCTCGCCCGCAGCCCGTGCACGCTCGAAATGTTGATCACGCGGCCCCAGCCGCGGTGGTACATGTGCGGCAACGTTCGGCGGGCCAGCCGGAACGGGGCCTCGAGCATGATCGTGAGGATCGCGGAGAACCGCTGCGGGTCGAACTCGGGCAGGGGCGCAACATGCTGCAACCCGGCGTTATTCACCAGCACGTCCACCTCGGCAGGCAGCGCGTCCACCGCGTCGAGGTCGGAGAGGTCGCAGGTCACGGGCTCGATTCCCGCCACCTCCTGCGCGAGCGCCTTCACGCCCGCCTCGTCCAGGTCGACGGCCAGCACCGTCGCGCCGTCGGCTGCCATCCGACGTGCCACGGCCACTCCGATTCCGCTGGCCGCACCGGTGACGAGGGCAGTGCGGCCGGCGAGCGGCGCGCTCAGGGAGGGGGTCGACATGGTGCACGACGGTAGGCCTGACGACCTCTGAAGGTCAGTGGGTTCCGACTACACAGTTCGGAGCCAGGGCATGGTGTGAGGGTACAACGCGCCATGGTTCGCGATGTTGATCTGCTGGCGGGCGTTCTGCCTGCTCAACGGCCCGACCCTGGTCTCCTCCCGACCACATGTCAGCGTGGATTCCTCGAGTGCCGGTGCCCGAGGGCCCGTGACCCGCCTGCGTCGCCCGGCACGGACCTGTCAGGCTGTACCCGCCACACCCGGCACCGCTCTATCCGGCCCGATCGGGACGGAAACGGACCGAGGAGGACAAGCACGGTGGACATCGTCAGCGCCTTCGACGCGTGCTTGCACAGCGTCTGGCTGCTGCCCGTGCTCGCCGTGATGATTGCGATCGACGGCCCGGCGCCGGTGCTGCCGAGCGAGACCTTGCTGATGTCGGCGATGGCCGCCGCATTCGGGATCGGTGACGTGGCCGGGATCGTCGGGCTCCTCGTAGCCGCGCTGATCGGCTCGGTCATCGGTGACCTGGTCGTCTTCGGGCTCGGCCGCTCCTCGCACCGCTTCCTTCCCCGCGCCGCGCACGCCGAGTGCACGCTGTCGCGCTGGGCGCGCGCCAACCTCTTCCGGCGGCCGGTCGTCGTCCTCGTCGGCGCCCGCATGCTGCCGGGGGGTCGCCTGGTCGGGTCCGCCGCTGCCGGGCGGGTCGGTCTGCCGCTCCGGAGCTTCCTGCCCGGGTCGCTCGCCGGCTCGACCGTCTGGTGCCTCTACATGCTCGCCATCGGGCTCGTGCTCGGTCCGATCGTCGGCAGCAATCCGCTGATGATCCTGGCAGCGGGTGTGGTGATGGCCGTCGTCACAGCCGGCGGCTTCGCCATCGGACAGCGGGTGTGGACGGTGCTGCGCGCTCGTTCGGTGCAGCCGACCGCGCCGATTCCGACGCCCGAGCCGGTTCCCGCGCCCGCGCGCTGACCACCCTTCACGGCCGTCTCAGCGGCCGAACGGCATCGACTCGCGCGCCAGTTTGTAGCGACTCGCGCGGGGATGTCGGTGGGTTTACTGCTCGGGCGGGCGGAAGGTCGGCGCGTCCGACGGCTCGCCGCCAGCGGTGGATGCGCCCGGCAGCACGGTGTCGTCGTCGGCTGCTGCGACAGCCGCCGGGGAGTCTTCGGGCGCGTCGGTGATGACCACCTCGCGCCGGTCCTCGACGAGGCTCTGAAGGGTCGCCTGCTCGTCGGCGTCGAGCGGGGGCTCGGGCAGGCGGTCGCCCGGCTCCCCGTACTCGCTGCCGGTGTCCATGGCCGAGTCGGGCACCGTCGCGTCGTCCCCGCGTGTCATGCGGGGCTAATACCCGCCGCACCGTCGGCAAACCGCCGGCCCGCCCCTACGGTGCGGAGGCCGCGTTCCTCTGTCAGGCGACGAGGGGGCGGTCCGTCGGCGCGATCGGGCGCGGCAGCACGTCGCGTCCGGTGAGGTAGGCGTCGACGCCCGCCGCCGCCGCGCGGCCCTCCGAGATCGCCCAGACGATCAGCGACTGCCCCCGTCCCATGTCGCCGGCGGAGAAGACCCCCGGGACGCTGGTCATGAAGTTCTCGTCCCGTGCCACGTTGCCGCGGGCGTCCAGCTCGACACCGAGGCCGTCCAGCAGCGGGCCCCTTTCCGGGCCGACGAAGCCCATCGCGAGCAGGACGAGCTGCGCCGGGATCTCCTTCTCGGTGCCCTCGACGGGCACGATCCGTCCGTTCTCGTCCCGCGTGACCTCGACCAGCCTCTGCACCGCGACCGTTCCGTCGTCGTCTCCGACGAACTCGAGCGTGTTCACCGAGTAGAGCCGCTCGCCGCCCTCTTCGTGCGCCGACGACACCCGGTACACCATCGGGTACGTGGGCCAGGGCATGCCCTCGCCGCGCTTCTCCGGCGGGGTCGGCATGATCTCGAGCTGCGTGATCGACTTCGCGCCCTGGCGATGTGCGGTGCCGAGGCAGTCCGCGCCCGTGTCGCCCCCGCCGATGATCACGACGTGCTTGCCCTCGGCGGTGATGGGTGGCTCGCTCAGGTCGCCCTGCTGCACCCGGTTCGCCCACGGGAGGTACTCCATGGCCTGGTGGATGCCGTCGAACTCCCGACCGGGAACGGGTAGGTCTCTTCCATCCGTGGCGCCGCCGGCGAGCACGACAGCGTCGAACTCCGCGCGCAGCTGCTCCACCGTGACGTCCGTGCCCACGTTGCACCCGGCCCTGAAGACCGTGCCCTCGGCCTCCATCTGGGCCAGCCGCCGGTCCAGCCGGGACTTCTCCATCTTGAACTCGGGGATGCCGTAGCGCAGCAGCCCGCCGGGCCGGTCCGCCCGCTCGAACACGGTGACGTCGTGCCCGACCCGCGTCAGCTGTTGTGCGGCGGCGAGACCGGCGGGCCCGGAACCGACGACGGCGACCCGCTTCCCGGTCTTGACCTCCGGCGGCTGCGGCACGATCCAGCCGTGCGCCCATGCGTGGTCGACGATCTGCAGCTCGATCTGTTTGATCGTCACGGCGTCGTTGTTGATCGCCAGTACGCAGGCCGCTTCACACGGCGCGGGGCAGAGCGTCCCGGTGAACTCCGGGAAGTTGTTCGTGGCGTGCAGCCGCTCGATCGCCTCGCGCCACTCGTCACGGTGGACCAGGTCGTTCCACTCGGGGATCAGGTTGCCCAGCGGGCAGCCGTGGTGGCAGAACGGGATGCCGCAGTTCATGCAGCGCCCCGCCTGCTTCTCGAGCTTGCCGTCGGGGAACTCCTCGTACACCTCGCGCCAGTCCCGCAGCCGCAGCTCGACCGGGCGGCGGGCGGGCACCTCGCGCGCGGTGGTGAGAAATCCTTTCGGGTCAGCCATGCGCCGCCTCCATGATCGCCACGTTCGGGTCGCGGCCGTCGCGCTCGGCCGCCTCGCGGGCCTGGAGCACCCGCTTGAAGTCCTTCGGCATGACCTTCGTGAACCGCTCGACGGCGTCGTCCCAGTCCGTCAGCAGCCCGTAGGCCACGGCCGAGTCGGTCTCCGTGTGGTGGCGTTCCACGGCGGAGCGCAGGGCCTTGCGGTCGTCTTCGTCGAGCGGGTCGATGTCGACCATCTCGGGGTTGATCCGCTTGCCCATGAACGTTCCTGGCGCCGCATCCAGGACGTACGCGACGCCGCCGGACATACCCGCCGCGAAGTTGCGCCCGATGCTGCCCAGCACGACCGCCGTGCCGCCGGTCATGTACTCGCAGCCGTGATCGCCAACGCCCTCGACGACGGCCAACGCCCCCGAGTTGCGCACGCAGAACCGCTCGCCGACGACGCCGCGGAGGAACAGCTCCCCGGACGTCGCCCCGTAGAGGATCACGTTGCCGGCGATGATGTTGTCTTCTGCCGAGAACGGAGCTTCCGGGTCGGGGCGCAGCGTGATGCGACCGCCGGAGAGGCCCTTGCCGACGTAGTCGTTCGAGTCGCCGAGCAGCCGCAACGTGATTCCCGGGGGCAGGAAGGCGCCGAAGCTCTGGCCTGCCGAGCCGCGCAGGGTGACGTCGATGGTGTCGTCCGGCAGGCCGTCCGCGCCCCAGCGCCGCGTGACCTCGTAGCCGAGCATCGTGCCCACCGTCCGGTTCACGTTGCGCACCGGCAGGTCCAGCCGAACGGTGTCGCCCGACCGCAGCGCGCCCTCGCTGAGCTGGATCAGCGTGTTGTCCAGCGCGCGCTCCAGGCCGTGGTCCTGGGTTTTGGTGCAGTGCCGCGGAGTGCCGTCGGGCAGCTCGGGCTTGTGGAAGATCGGCCGCAGGTCCAGGCCCCAGGTCTTCCAGTGGTGCACCGCCTCGTCGACGTCGAGCACATCCGTCTGGCCGACCGCCTCGTCGATGGACCGGAAGCCGAGCTCGGCGAGGTACTCGCGGACCTCCTGCGCGATGAACCGCATGAAGTTCTCGACGTACTCCGGGCGCCCGTCGAACCGCTTGCGCAGCTCCGGGTTCTGGGTCGCGACCCCGACCGGGCACGTGTCGAGGTGGCAGACGCGCATCATGATGCAGCCCGACACCACCAGCGGCGCGGTGGCGAAGCCGAACTCCTCGGCGCCGAGCAGCGCCGCGATGACGACGTCCCGCCCGGTCTTGAGCTGGCCGTCCGTCTGCACGACGATCCGGTCT
>JAQSWF010000045.1 GCA_029266775.1 Pseudonocardia sp. | reverse complement strand
GGACCGCTCGCGACCACCGTTGCTCGGACCTTCCTGCGCCTGTGCGGCCGGGTGCCGGCGCTGCGCCGGCGGGCCTTCACCGACTTCGACGAACCGGCGCGACCGCTCGCCTGGGAAACCGCGGCGTGAGGTCCGGCTCACTCGTGGATCCCGCCCGCGGCGGCGTGGATGAACGCGGCCTTGACCTGGTCCGCGGTATTCAGCGGGTCGAGGTAGCCGTCGACCGGCTCGATCGCACCCTCGAGGGCCGCGGCCTCGGGCAACCCGCCGAAGGCGACGACGGTGACCTCGACCGGCCGCTGAGGGTCCGCCGCGGCGGCAAGCCGCTCACGGAACTGGTCGATGTTGAGGGTCACCTGGTCGGCCTCGTTGCGCCCGTCGGTGAAGACGACGATGTGCCGGGCCACATCGGGTCGAGCGGCGTCCCGGGCGGTCTCGTAGGCGGCGAGGATCGTGTCGTGCAGGCCCGTCCCGGTCTCCTGTGGCTGGAGCTGTCCGGCGGCGTCGGCCACCGCGGCCCGGCCCGCGTCGTCCAGCGTCGTGCGGTCGAGGAGCACGGCGTGGTCGTTGGCTCCGTCGAGCACGGTGCCGAACTTCCACAGCGTCATCTGCGATTCGTTCGGGAGCAGCGAGGCGAGCTGGCCGACGCCGTCCCGGACCACGTCGATCAACCGAAGGTCGCTGCCCGGCGCCGGCGCGCGCATGGAGCCGGACACGTCGACGGCGACCAGCACGTCGGACCGCCGGTCCGCGGCGTACCAGCTGGCGAGCACGTGGTCGACGTGGTGCGGGCCGAGGACGGCGAACAGGGGCGCCGTGACGGCGGGAGTCCCGTCGTCGAGGCCGGGCGGGGGGCCCGCGTCCGGCCGGCGGAGGCCGGCTTTGGCCAGCGGTGCGTCCGCATCGGGACCGGTGAGGGTGCGCATCAGCCGGTCGAGCGCCGCGGTCCGGGCCGGGTCCGCCACGGCAGCGGCGGTCGGGAACCAGCTGTAGCGCAGCGCGGCGGTGTAGTCGCCCGGTGCCATGACGACCGACTCGGGACCCTGCACTCGCTCCTGTGCCGCCGCGAGGGCGTACTCGGGCACCAGGCCCACCTCGCCGGACGCCTGCGGCAACGCCGGTTCCGCGCCGGCCACCGTCCGGGTGACCGGCAGGGCCGCGGCCAGCGCCTCGGCGGAGGCGTCCATGCCCGACTCCTCCCACACGGCTTCGGCGAAGGCGCCGAGGCCGAGCATGCCGTCGCCCGACCCGCCCGGGTCGCGGGCGGCGAGACGCACGGGCTCGGCGCCGGCGGGTGGCTCCGTGACGAGGTTGGCCAGGCTCAGCCATCCCCCGCCCGCGTCGCGGACGCGCTGCGCCGTGTCGCGGTCGGTGACGAGGTAGATCGGGCTGGCGGCCAGTACGGTGCCGGCCCCCGCGGTCGGCGCCTCCGCGAGCGCGGCCGGCGCAGGCGTGCCCGCCCAGCCGGCGTCGTCCGGGATCCACACGTCGGCGGCGAGCTCGTGCACGCGCGCCGTCGCCGTCCGGCCGTCCGCGACCGTCACGTCGAGCCGCGCGCAGTCCGGTCCCGCGGCCAGCGCGGGAGCGATGCCGTCCAGGACCGGTGCGTACGAGGCCGCCGCCACGACCCGCAGCGCCGTCGGGCACGGCGGTGGCGCGGCCGTCTGCTCCGACTGCGTCGCCACGGCCACGGCCGCGACCGTGCCGACCACGCCGAGGGCAAGCGCGCCGACCAGCGCGACCGCACCCGTCACGGGCCGGCCCGTCCTTCCAGGCCGCCTGTGCCGCCCCATGCCGTTACCTCCCCGGCGACCGGATCTGCGGGGAGGCACTCTAACCCGCGACCACCGGATGTGCCGGTCACCGTTCGGCGGCTTGTCGCCCGCCTCTCAGAACTCGGCTTCGAGCTCGACCAGCTCTTGGGGCTCCGCCGCGGCCAGCGCTGCCCACTCCACGACGTCCGGGAGCGCCAGCACCGCGTCCCGGTAAGCCGCGCACAAGGGGTCGAGCTGCACGTCATATGTCAGGAACCGGGAGCAGATCGGGGCGAACATCGCGTCTGCCGTCGTCGGGCGCTCGCCGAACAGCAGCGGGCCACCCGAGGCCCCGAGACAGTCCCGCCAGATCGCGGTGATCCGCGCGATGTCGGCGCGCGCGCCGGAGTACACGCGGAAGCCGGGATGGCACGCGCTCATGTTCATGGGCAGCGCGGAGCGGAGGTTGACGAACCCGCCGTGCACCTCGGCGCTGATCGAGCGGCAGTGCGCGCGCGGTATCGGCGCTGCGGGCAGGAGCCCGGCCTCCGGAAAGCGCTCCTGCAGGTGCTCGCCGATCGCCAGCGCGTCCCAGACCGTGACGCCCTCGTGCTCCAGCCGCGGCACGAGGAACGACGGGGAGAGCTGCAGCAGCTCCGCGCGCGCGGAGGGATCGCCGGAGGGCAGGACCTCCTCGGTGAACTCCAGCCCGGCCAAGCGGCACAGCAGCCAGCCTCGTAAGGACCATGCGCCGTAGTTCCGGCTGTTGATCGTCAGGGTGGCCGTGGTCATGACGGTGCCTCTCCGGAACGGGCCCCCGCGAAGGTCGGGGCAGACGGGGGAAGGCTGGGGACCGGCGGCACTGCCGTCGCCGGCAGGTCCGGCGGGGCCGAGCGTAGCCACTCGTGTGCGCAGGGTCGACCGGTCGCGGCAGCCGGCGGTGCGCCTTCGAAGACAGGGGAAGGTGGAACGACCACGACAGGCAGACATGTCGTGGTGTGGGGCCGCCGCAGAACCACTTGAGGATCCTCGACGTGGTTGTTGCGTGCTCAACGGGTGCCGGCCGGTCCCCGTCAGATCTCGGCAGCGCCCTCGCGGAGCAGGTTCCCCAGCTCCTCGAGGCGGCTGCGCAGGTTCCCCTCGGGCTGGTCCGCCGCGGCGGCCCCGCGTCATCGCGGACAGGTGCCGCATCAGCTCGGCGATGACGCCGGCGTCGGGGGCGTCGCTCGCCAGCTCTCCGCGCAGTTCGGCGAGCGCGGCTCCGACCTCCTCGAGCGCGGGCGCGCCCGTGCCGTCGATGCGCTCCTGCCAGCGTCCGATCTCGAGCAGGCCACCGGAGATGCCGAGGGCGGTGGGCCCCTCCTTGAGCCCGCTCGTGGTCAGCTCGAGATCGTGTTCGGTGGGTCGGGCACGGCGTCCGTCATGCCGCTGCTCATACCCCGCGCAGGCGCTCGGCCAACCGTTTCCGCCGGTCCCGGCCTGGTACCGCGATCTGGCATGGACATCGGCTACAAGAACGCCGGGCCCGATCCGAACGGGCTCATCGACTTCTTCCGCACCGAACTCGCCGAGCGGCTGCGCGAGCTCGAGCCCCGCATCGCCGTCCGCCGCGGCCAAGACATCCGGGCTACGGCGTGCGGATCGGGTCGGGATCCGTACGGTGGGGGCGTGGAGCCGACGGAGTCGCCACAGGAGGTCACCGCCCACCCCGCCGCGTCGGCGGCGGAGCTCGACGGGCGGGATGTCTACTGGTTCGTCGGGGGCCCCCTGGACGGCCGCGTGCACACCCGTGAACCGCACGACCCGGCCCCGCCGGTCGTGCGGCACGTCCACCTGCACGACGGACCGAAGATCGTCCATCTGTACGACCTGCACGAGGTGGCCGGGCACGGCGGCGAGTACCGGCTCCGCCACAGCTGAGCGCGCATCCCCCTGGGCGCGAACCACGGTCTGGCCGGCTGACTCCTGGTTCGTCGCGGCGACACCACGCGCGCCCCCGGGGTGCACACCCCAGGGTTTCCCGGGGGCGCAACGACCGGGGAATTCCTGGATCCGGTGCTCCGAGCTCCCTTCCTACGGTGCCTGCACACCAGCAGGAACACCGCCGGAAGGGCCTCCAGTGTCGATCACCGAGCTCGCCCCCGCCCGCCACCCCCACCCCCAGGACGCCGCCGACGCCTCCCTGGCCGAGCTCGTCGGAGCCGCCCGTGCCGGCTGCCCGGGCGCCTGGCGCGAGGTCGTGGCCCGGTTCGACACCGGCCTGCACGCGATCGCCCGCGGCTACGGGCTCGACGCCGCCAGCGTCGACGACGCCGTCCAGCAGACCTGGCTCGCCACGGTCACCCACCTCGCTGCCCTGCGTGAGCCCGCGGCACTGGCCGGCTGGCTGCGCCGCATCCTGCACCGCGAGTGCCTGCGTGCGGCCGGCCGCAGCAACCGGGAGATCCCGGTGGACGAGCAACGGCTCGGCGAGCCGGTCTCCCCCGCCCAGGTGGCCCTGCGTCCCGACGCACCGGCGCCCCCCGAGGAGGAGACCATCCGTCACGAGCAGCTCGCCGCGCTGCGCACCGCGGTCCGCCGGCGGCTGTCCGCCCGCGAGCAGGAGCTGTGGGCCATGCTCGCCGACGCCGCCGAGCCGTCCTACGGCGAGATCTCGCAGCGGCTGGGCCTCCCCATCGGCAGCATCGGACCCACCCGCGCCCGGTGCATCGCCAAGCTGCGCCCGCTGCTGGCCGGCTGAGCTCGGTCCGCCGCGCAAACGGGGGTCGGAGCGGCGCGGCGGCCGGTTAGGCTCCGATCCATGTCTGCGGCACCGGTGCTGGTCGGGCGCGACGCCGAGCGCGACCGCCTGTACCGGTTCCTCGCCGACGTCGAGCAGGGCGCTCCGGCCGCCCTGGTGATCCGCGGCGACCCCGGCATCGGCAAGACGCGGCTGCTCGACAGGGCTGTGGTCGATGCGACGACGATCGGCAGCGCCGGGTTCCGGGTGATCCGGGTCGACGGCCACGAGGCCGAGAGCGAGATCCCCTACGCTGCGCTGTCCCTGCTGCTGGGGCCGCTGCTCGACGACCTCGGCGCGCTGCCTCGCCCCCAGTCGGCGGCGTTGGAGGGCGCGCTCAACCTGGGCAGCGGCGGCGCGGGCGATCGGCTCGGGGTGGCCGTCGCGACGCTCGGCCTGCTGGCCCACGCGGCCGAAGAGCGCCCGCTGCTGCTCGCCGTGGACGACGCGCACTGCCTGGACCTGCCGACGCTGGAAGCGCTGATCTTCGCGGTGCGGCGGATGCGGGCCGAGCCGATCGCGGTGCTGGTGACCGCGCGCTCTCCCGCCGACTCCTCCCCCGCCGTCGAGCAGTGGATCGGGGCCCTGCCCGAGCTGGCACTGAGCGGCCTCGACCTCGACGCAGCGCGCCAGTTGGTGGGGACCAACGCGACGCTGCCCCGGACGACCTGGGAGGCGGCCGCCGGCAACCCGCTCGCGCTGCTCGATCTGCCGTCGCCTGGCGAGCCCGCGTTGCCGGTCGAGCCCGTCCGGCTCAGCACGCGGCTCCTTCGGGCCTACGAGCGGCGCGTCGCCGGGTTGCCGGAGGCGACGCGCCAGGGCCTGCTCCTGGTCGCCGTAGCCGGCAGCGCGGACGACGCGGTGGCCGAAGCACTCGCCGAGCAGGGCCTGCACCTCGACGATCTCGACCCGGCGGAGGCGGCCGACCTGTTGGGCGCGGGCGACCGGCCCTACGCCACCGGCCTGCAGTTCCGGCACCCCCTGATCCGCAGCGCGGTGTACCACGCCGCCGCTCCCGGCCGGAAACGCGCCGCGCACCGGGCCCTCGCCGCCGTGCACGGCCGCCGCGACGGTCCGACCGCGGCCGAGCGGCGCGCGTTCCACCTGGCGGCGGCCACCTCCGGAACGGACGAGGCGGTGGCTGCGCAGCTCGCCGCCAGCGCCCGCAACGCCGGCGAGCGGAACAACCACGTCACCGCGCTCGCGCTCCTCGAGCGCGCCGCCCGGCTCACCCCGACCGGCCCGGCGCGCACGCAGCTCCTGCTGGAGGCTGCCGTGACCGCGCAGACCGCGGGTGCGGTCGCGGCGGCGACACCCTTGATCGACATGGCCCTCGTCGAGACCGACGACCCCGCGTTGATCACCGCGGCCCGGCACCTGCAGTGCCGGGTGCAGATGTGGAGCGGCCAGCCGAGCGAGGCGCGCGACGAGCTCCTCCACCTCGCCGATCTCAGCGGGACCGAGCACAGCGCTCAGGCGGCGGCGATGCGCAGCCAGGCCGCCCTGCTCAGCCTGACCGTCGGCGACCAGCAGCTCGGGCTCGCCGCGGCCGGACAGGCCGCGGCCCACACGGCGGACCGGTCGCCGGCCGAGCGGATGCCGGTCGCCCTCGTGCATGCCCTCGCCCTGGCCCTCTCGGGCGACGCGCCGGCGGCGCGCGCGCTGCTGCAGGAATGCGAACCCGCCCTTGCGGCGACCGACCTCCTGGCGATCGACCAGCTCCCGGTGGTCGCCGCCAACACGTACGCCTCGGTCGAGGAGCCGGTCCGCGCGCGGCACTGGCTGGAGACCGGCGTGCGCGTCACCCGGTCGGCCGGCGCGATCGGGCTGCTGCCCTTCCTGCTCACCTGGCTCGCCGCGGCCTGCTGGCGCGACGGCGACTGGGCTCTCGGGCTGACGCACGCCCACGCCGGCGTCGAGGTCGCGCACGAGACCGGCTGGGTGACCGCGGAACCCGAGGCGCTGGCGACGCTGGCCCTGCTCGAGGCCGGTCTCGGGGCCGACGCCGCCTGCCGGGAGCACGCCGCGCTCGCGCGCCGGCTCGGCGCCGCCACCGGAATGCGGATCGTGGAGGCCCGTGCGGAGAGAGCGGTGGGGCTGCTGGAGCTGGGGGCAGGGCAGCCGGACACCGCCGTCGGCCATCTCACGGTCACGGCCGAGTTCGCGCTCACCCACGGGCTCGGCAGCCCCGTCCTCCTCGACTGGGCAGGTGACCTGGTCGAGGCGCATGTTCGTGCCGGCACGCCCGAACGGGCCCGGCGCGCCATGACCGTGCTCGAGCGGGAAGCCGCCATCCCGGACCGACCCGCCGCGCAGGCCGTCGCTGCCCGCTGCACTGCGCTACTGCTCGGCGACGACGAGGGCGCGGAGGCAGCGTTCGCCGACGCCCTGCGCCATCACGAGCGAGCCCGACAGCCCTTCGAGGAGGCGCGGACCCGGCTGTGCCTCGGCGAGCACCTGCGGCGCCACCGGCACCCCGCCGAGGCGCGGCAGACGCTCGCGGACGCGCGGCGGGTGTTCGCCCGGCTCGGCGCGACCGCCTGGGTGCGACGCGCGGACGCCGAGCTGCGCGCCGCGGGCACCCGCAGGGCCGGCCAGCACCCCCTCGACCTCCCTGCGGCCGACCTGCGCACCGGCGCCCCTCCCGCACGCCGGGGCGCACGCGTCGCCGCCTCGGCCACGACCCGGCTCACCCCCCAGGAGCTGCAGGTGGCCCTCGTCGTGGCCGGGGGCGCCACGAACGCCGAGGCCGCCGCCCAGCTGTTCCTGTCCCCCAAGACCATCGAGTACCACCTCTCGAACGCCTACCGGAAGCTGGGCATCCGGTCCCGGGCCGAGCTCGTCCGGTCCGTGCTGAGCGGCTATGCCGCCGCCGGCGCCTCCGTATGAACCGTGCCGACCGCGTAGTACTTCGCCAGGTCCGCCGGCGCGATGTGCGACGGGTCGCGGTCGAAGATGCGGCCGGTCCGCTCGAGTGCGCGGGCCACCAGGCCGGAGCACACGAAGCGGCCGTCGATGTAGAACGCGAGCTTGCTGCCGGTCAGCATCGACAGCCCGATGCTGACGGTGGCGAGGTTGTTGTACTTGCACTTCCGCTGTAGTGCCCATCGGGCGAAGTCGACGATCTCGGCCCGGTTCTCGGGCGAGGCGACGATCCGGACCACCAGGTACTCGAGCTTGTCGTACTTCTTCAGCGGGTATTCGCGTACGCCGGTGCCGACCGCCTCGATGAGCGTGCCGTCAGCATCGGCGACCACCGCGGCGTGGGTCCACTTGACGTACTTGCGGTCCTCCCCGTGGATGCGCAGCTTCTGGCCCAGCCGAATCACGAAGCCGCCGGCGCGCTTGGTGGCCACGAGGACGAAATCGCCGGGCTCGAGCCCCTCGGCGGTGCGGCCGCGCTCCACCAGCTCGGGTGGGAGGGACGGCCCGGGGCGGGCCTTCTGGAAGCTGGTGGGCCGGTCGGTTAATACCTGTTCCATGTCCGGATCCGATCCTTCTAGAGGCTGTCTCCTAACGGACCCGCGAGGTGCGCACCCAGATACGCAGGTCGCCCGGTCAGAGCAGATCGAGGGCCGCCGCGACCACCCCGTCGGCGTCGATGCCGTGATGGCGGTAGACCGAGGCGAGGTCGCCGGACTGACCGAACCGCGTCACGCCAAGATGTGTCGCGCGCACCCCGTTGACCCCGGCGAGGAAGGCCAGGGCGTGCGGGTGTCCGTCTAGCAGGGTGATCAGCGGAGCCGACCGGCGTGCCGGGAGCGCGGCGTCGAGGACCCACGTCGGGCCTTCCCCCTGCCCCGACCGGGCCGCTACGGCCTCGAACAGCAGACCTGGGCTCGTCACGCACACGACGTCTGCGCCGTGTCCGAGCGCGGCCAGCCGGTCCGCGGCGGTCACCGCCTCGGGGACGGTCGCGCCCATGGCCGCGATGATGACCGCCGGGCGCTTCCCCGGGTCGTCGAGCACAGCACGCCGCAGCGGGTACGCACCGGCGACCACCTGGCGGCGCCGGCGCTCCCGAGCGGCCGGATCGGTCGGTACGGCCGCCAGCATCTGGTCGACGGGACGGGTGGACAAGCGCAGGTAGGTCGACGTGCCGTCCGGATGGCCCAACCGGGCGAGCGACGCCAGCAGCGTCCACTCGACGTCGATCGCGAAGGCCGGCTCGTACGCGACGCACCCGGGCTGCTCCAGCCCCACCGACGGCGTTGAGATCGACTGGTGCGCGCCGCCCTCGGGCGCGAGGCTGACCCCGGACGGCGTGCCGACGAGGATCGACTGCCCGCCCGCGTAGATCCCGAACGACCATGGCTCCAGCGCCCGCCCGACGAACGGGTCGTAGAGCACCCCGATCGGCAGCACGGGCTGCCCCCACCGCGACCAGGTCGCGCCGAGCTCGGCCAGCAGGCCGACGAGATTGGTCTCCGCGATGCCGAGCTCGAGGTGCTGGCCGGTGGGCCGCTCGCGCCAGTGCAGGATCGTCTCGGGGTCGTCGGCGAACCAGTCGACGCGCTCGCGTGCCGCCCAGACCCCGACCTTGTTGACCCAGCCGCCGAGGTTGGTCGACGACGACACGTCGGGCGCGAGCGTCACGACCCGGGCGGCGGCCTCGGGCGCGGACCGGGTCAGGTCGAGCAGGGTGCGCCCCAGCGCCGCCTGGGTGGTCGCGGTGCCGTGCGGAGTGCGACCGAAGTCGGTCGGGACGGCCGGCGGTGCCACGGCCGGCACGGGTTCGCGGCGCAGCCTGCGCCCGATCTCCGCGCAGAGCAGCGCCTCCGCCGACGCCTCCGGGAACGGCGCCCACGGGTCGTCCGGCCGGGTCCCGAGCCGCTCGGCGAGCTGGGCGAACTGCGCAGCGGTGAGCAGCGACGAGTGGTTCTGGGGGTGTCCCTCCGAGGCCAGCCCGTGGCCCTTGACGGTGTAGGCAAAGATCACCGTCGGGCGGGTGTCGTCGATCGCGGCGAAGGCCTCACCGAGCGCGTCGAGGTCGTGGCCGCCGAGGTTGCGGATGGCCGCGCGCAGCGTCGGATCGTCGAGGGAGGCGACCAGCGCACGCAGGTCCGGGTCGTCGCCGGGCAGCCGCTCCCGCAGCTGGGCGTCGGTACAGCGCAGCAGCCGCTGGTACTCCGGGTTCGACATCTCGTCGATGCGGTCGCGCAGCGCCGCGCCGGCCGGGCGGGCGAAAAGTTCCTGCAACAGGTGCCCGTACTTGACCGTCAGCACCTGCCAGCCGGCCGCGGCGAACATGCCCTGCAGCCGGGTCGCGCCGAGGATCGGGACGACCCGGTCCAGGCTCTGCCGGTTGAGGTCGACGACCCAGACGACCTCGCCCAGCTCACCGACCATCGGGTCGAGCACCGCCTCCCAGCAGGCGCCCTCGTCCAGCTCGGCATCCCCGAGCAGCGAGTACTGGCGGCCGGGCTCGGTGTTCGATCCGGGGCCGTCGAACCGGGCGACGTAGCGCCGCGCCAGCGCCCCCCAGATCGGCGCGGTCGCCCCGATCCCGACCGATCCCGTCGAGTAGTCAACCGGGTCGGGGTCCTTCGCGCGGCTGGGGTACGACTGCAGCCCGCCGAACTCCCGCAGCGTGGTGAGGTACTCGCTCGGCAGCTCGCCGATCAGGTGGTTGATCGCGTGCAGCACCGGTGACGCGTGCGGCTTGACCGACACCCGGTCCTCGCGGCGCAGGTGCCGGCACCACAGCTCGGTCATGATCGTCGTCATCGACGCGCTCGACGCCTGGTGCCCGCCGACCTTCAGCCCGGACGGGTCGCTGCGGACCCGGTTGGCGTGCTGCACCATCGCCGTGGCCAGCCACAGCACCCGCCGCTCGACCGCGGCCACGACGTCGGTGCCGGGCTCGGTCACGCTGTCGACGGGGGCGGTGCGGGTCATCGTCTGCTCCCTCTCCCGATCCCGCTCCATGCCAGCACCCGCGGCGGCGCAGCACAACTGCCCGCGTCCTCGACGGCGCGGCTCTACCCGTTCGCGCGGACGACCGCGAGGCTCTGCTCGGCGATCTCGAGCTCCTCGTCCGTCGGCACCACGAGCACGGCGACGGCGCTGTCGTCGCTCGAGATCGTCCGCACCTCGCGCGACCGGGCGGCGTTGCGCGCCTCGTCGAGCCGCACCCCCAGTACCGCGAGGCCGCCGCACACCCGGGCCCGCACGTCGGCGTCGTTCTCCCCGATCCCGGCGGTGAAGACGACGGCGTCCAGCCGGCCCAGGGCGGCGGCGTACGCGCCGACCGTGCAGCGGATGCGGTAGCAGAACACCTCTAGCGCCTCGACGGCATCGGCGTCCCCGGCGTCGGCCCGCCGGTGCACCTCGCGCAGGTCGTTCGACCCGGCCAACCCCTTCAGCCCGCTCTCCTTGTTCAGCACGCCGTCGATCTCGTCGAGATCCAGACCGCCCTCGCGGTGCAGGTGGGCGATGATGCCGGGGTCGAGGTCTCCGCTGCGGGTGCCCATCACCAGCCCGCCGAGCGGCGTGAGGCCCATCGAGGTGTCGACGCTGCGCCCGCCTGCGACCGCCGTCGCGCTGGCTCCGTTGCCCAGGTGCAGGGTCACGAGGTCGAGCTCGGCGAGCGGGCGCCCGAGGTGCTCCGCGGCCTGCCGGGCGACATAGGCGTGGGACGCGCCGTGGAAGCCGTAGCGCCGCACCTGCAGGCGGTCGGCCAGCGCACGGGGCAGCGCGTAGCGCCACGCCCGCGGCGGCATCGAGGCGTGGAAGGCCGTGTCGAACACCGCCACCTGCGGGGTGTCGGGGAAGCGGGAGCGCGCCACCTCGATCCCCGCGATGTTCGCCGGGTTGTGCAGCGGGGCCAGCGGGACCAGGTCGCGGATCTCGGCGAGCACGTCGTCGTCGACGACGGTCGGGCCGGAGAAGCGGTCGCCGCCGTGCACGACCCGATGCCCGACCACGAACGGCGCCTCCGCCAGCCCGCCGGTGCGCTCGAACGCCGCGAGCACCCGGTCAAGCGCGGCGCCGTGGTCCGGGATCTTCCCCTCCTCGACGAGCGGCTCGGTGTCGGGTGTGCGGTGCTCGAGCCGACCCGCGTCCTCGCCGATCCGCTCGACCAGGCCGGACGCCGTGACCGAGCGGTCGTCCATGTCGATGAGCTGGTACTTCAACGACGACGAGCCGGCGTTGAGCACCAGGACGGGGATCACGAGTGGGTCTCCATGTTCTGCGCCTGGATCGCGGTGATCGCCACGGTGTTGACGATGTCGGGGACCAGCGCCCCCCGCGACAGGTCGTTGACCGGCTTGTTCAGCCCCTGCAGCACCGGCCCGATCGCCACCGCGCCGGCCGAGCGCTGCACCGCCTTGTAGGTGTTGTTGCCGGTGTTGAGGTCCGGGAAGACGAAGACGGTGGCCCGGCCGGCGACCGGGCTGCCGGGCAGCTTGGTGCGGGCGACGTCCGGATCGACCGCCGCGTCGTACTGGATCGGACCCTCGATGAGCAGGTCCGGACGCCGTTCACGGGCGATGGCGGTGCCGCGGCGGACCTTGTCCACGTCCGCGCCCGAGCCCGACTCCCCCGTCGAGTACGACAGCATCGCGATCCGCGGCTCGATGCCGAACATGGCCGCGGTGCCGGCTGCGGAGATGGCGATGTCGGCGAGCTGCTCGGGGTCGGGGTCGGGGACCACGGCACAGTCGCCGTAGACGAGCACCCGGTCGGCCAGGCACATGAGGAACACGCTGGAGACGACCTTGCGCCCCGGGGCGGTGCGGATGAACTCGAACGCCGGGCGGATCGTGTGCGCGGTGGTGTGCGCCGCGCCGGACACCATCCCGTCGGCCAGCCCGCGGTGGATCATCATCGTGCCGAAGTACGACACGTCGCCCATCTGGTCGAAGGCCGTGTCGGGCGTGACGCCCTTGTGCTTGCGCAGCTCGTAGTACGTCCGGCCGAAGTCCTGGCGGTACTCCGAGGTCAGCGGATCGACGATGTGCACGCCCGGCAGCGTCAGCTTGAGCACGCCGGCGCGGGCCCGCACGTCGCGTTCGGAGCCCAGCACGGTCAGATCCACCACGCCGCGCCGCAGCAGCTGTTCGGCCGCGAGCAGCACGCGGTCGTCCTTGCCCTCGGGCAGCACGATGTGGCGGCGGTCCGCCTTCGCCCGCTCGACCAGCGCGTGCTCGAACATCAGCGGGGTCATGCGGGTGGGCCGGGCAGCCACGATCCGCGTCACCAGAGAGTCCGCGTCGACGTTGTCCTCGAACAGGCCGACGGCGACCGCCACCTTGCGGGGCGTGCGGGTGGTGATGGCTCCGCGCACGGCCGTCACCGCGGACGTCACCGAGTAGGTGTCACCGTCGACGGCGATCACCGGAATGCCCGCCTCCCCGTAGCCCTCGACGAGCCGGGTCACCGCCGCGGGCACGTGGCCGCCGGTGAGCACGAGGCCGGCCACAGCCGGGTAGGTGCCGGACAGGTGCGCGGCGAGGCTGCCGGCGATGATGTCTGCCCGGTCGGCCGGAGTGATCACCAGATCGGCGTCCACGATCCGCTCGAGGAAGTGCTCGAGCCCCATCGCGCCGACGATCAGGCGCCCGACCTCCCGGTGCGTGCCGCCGTCGACCACGCCGTCCGGCCCGCCCACCGGCTGCAGGTAGGTCGCCTGCAGCGCCCGGGCGACCTCGGCGACGGTCGGCGCGGCCAGCGAAGGCGCCTCCGGCACCGCGGCGCCGACCAGGTCGCCGACCACCGCAGGCAGCCCGGCCCGGACGCCCGCGACCGTCTCCGGGTCCAACCGGTTCGCCACCGCCCCGATGAGCGTGCACCCGCGGTCGCGCAACGTGTTGATGCCCTGGCCGACGGCGTCGAGGACCTGCTCGACGGTCCGGTGGCGACCACGGACCACCAGCAGCACCGGCGCGGCGAGGGTGTTGGCGGCGTCGACGTTGAGGTCGAGCTCGAGGGCGAGCGAGCCGCCCGTGAAGTCGCTTCCCTCGACGACGACCACGTCCGGGGGCCCGGCGACCTCCACCGCTGCCGTCACCGCCGCGTCCGCCGCCGCCGTCGGGGTGTCGCCGACGACCGGCTCCTGCGGCGCCGCCTCCCCGTCGGCGACCCGGCGGTACGCCGTGAGGACCCGCTCCATCAGGTGGCTGTGGCCGGCGCGGTCGGTGACGTCGTGCAGGTCCTCCTCGGTGAGCGCGTAGGACTGCGCGTACTCCTGGGGCAGTCGGAAGCGGCCGATGACGAGCTCCAGATCGGCGTCCGGCTCGCTGGCCGAGCTGATGAGCGGTCGGAAGTATCCCAGGCGGCCGGCGCGCTGCGAGAGGACCTCGGTCAGGCCGAGAATGACGGCGGACTTGCCGCTGCCCGGCTCCAGCGCCGTGACGTACACGTTGCGGGCCACGCGAAACCCCTTCCCTCGCGCGGAGGATACGGGCGCCGGGGACACGTCGGCCGGATCTACTCTCGCCTCGTGGAAGCGCGGGTCCGGCCAGCGACGGTGTGGGTCGTGGCGGGCCCGCCGGGGTCCGGGAAGTCCACCGTCGCCGATCTCCTGCTCGACCTGTTGCGGCCCGTCCCGGCGCTGCTGGACAAGGACACGATGTACGGGGGGTTCGTCACCGCGACGCTGGCGGCGGCGGGGCGACCGCCCGGGGAGCGCGAGGGTGCGTGGTACGACGCGCACGTCAAGGTGCACGAGTACGGGGGAATGGCGGCTGTCGCCCGCGAGATCCGGGCGCACGGGTGCCCGGTGCTGCTCTCCGGCCCGTTCACCACGCAGATCCACGAGCGGCCGGCGTGGGACCGGCTTGTCGCCGAGCTCGGCGGAGACCCGGTGCGGCTCGTGTGGGTGCACTCCGACGCCGCGACCCTGCGGCGCCGACTCGTCGCCCGTGCGTGCCCGCGCGACGCCGGCAAGCTGGCGCGCTTCGACGAGTTCCTCGCGGCGATGCGGATCGAGGCGGTCCCCGCCGCCCGGCACCTGGCCGTCGACAACCGCCTCGGCGCCCCGGACCTCGCCACCGGGCCTGGGACTTCTGGACTTCTGGACCGCGGACGACGGGCAGCGCCACCACCTCTTCTCTCTGAACGCGCCGATCGACGTCGCTTCCGCGCAGCTGCTCCTCGACGACCGGTTCTGACCAGCCGCCGCAGCGTCGACGTGGCAGGCTCGGCTCGTGATCCGCAACGTCGTGGTGGGGCGGGTGCGCCCCGGTACTCCGGTCGAGGACGTCGAGCGCGCGCTGCAGGCGCTCCGGGACCTTCGGGTGGACGGCGTCGACCTGCGGATGGTGTCCGGCGTCGACGCGGGGCTGCGGGAGGGCAACGCTAGCTACGCCATCACCGTCGACCTTGCCGACGAGCAGGCCTACCGCGTCTACGACCGCGACCCGGAGCACAACCGGATCCGGGCGGAGATGTTCGCGCCGATCACCGAGCGCGCCGAGCGCGTGCAGTTCGTCGTTCCCGGCTGAACCCGGCGAAGCCCGCTCACCCGGCCGGGAGCCGCCCCGCCGACGGGCGCATGCCGTCGAGGACCAGCGCGAGGTAGCGGTGCCAGTCCCCGGCCTCCGGCCCGCCGCGGGCGGTGGCCAGCACCATCACCACCGCGGCGGCGAGGTCACGCGGCTCCAGCTCGGGGCGCACCAGCCCGGCGGCGCGCGCCCGCGTCAGCAACCGGTCCAGGTGACCGAAGTAGCGGTCGACCATGTCGACATCGATCGCCCCGACCGCCTGCGCGAGCCGGACCACCTGCCGGTGCGCGGCCACCGCCGAAACGGTGGCCTCGAGGGTGGCGGCGAGGTCGCGCCAGGGATCGGCGGTCGCGGCCACGGCGACCGGTTCGATCTCGGCGGCGAGGACGTGCGCGACGACGGCCCGGACCAGCTGGTCGCGGTTGCGGAAGCGCCGGTAGACGGTGGCGACGCCGACCCCGGCGCGGCGCGCGACCTCCTCGAGCGTGACGTCCGCCCCGAGCTGGGCGAAGGCGGCCGCCGCAGCAGCGACGATCCGTTCCTGGTTGCGCGCGGCGTCGAGGCGCAGCCCGCGCTCACCGGCCGGTGCGCCCGTCACGGGCGGCACGGTAACAGGGCTCCTCGTCGACCGAGCGAGAGTGGCGTCTGGCACCGGAACTGCGTTTCGCCGCGCCGAAAGCGCGGCTCAGCCGCCGACGCGCCGCAGCGCACCCGAGGGGCAGCTCGCCACGGCCCGGGCCGCGGCCGCCGCGTGCTCGGCGGGCACCTCCGGCTCGAGCACCACAACGATCCCCTCGTCGTCCTGGTCGAACACCTCGGGCGCGTTCATCACGCACATCCCCGCGCCGATGCACACGTCGCGGTCGACCTCGACGTCCGCTCCTGCGACCTTCACCAGACCCTCCTCGACGACGTCCCGATCACCATGTCACGGGAAGCGCGTGCAGACCGTAGACGAAGTGGAATGCGCGGAACCCGATCTCCTCGAACGGCACGGCCGGTGCGAGCCCCGGGAACCGGCGCAGCAGCGCGGGGAACGCGATCCGCATCTCCATCCGCGCCAGCGGCGCGCCCAGGCAGTGGTGCAGCCCGTGGCCGAAGGCGACGTGCCCGGCTGCGTCGCGGGTGACGTCGAGGCGATCGCCGTCGTCGT
>JAQSWF010000247.1 GCA_029266775.1 Pseudonocardia sp. | reverse complement strand
GTCCGGCTCGGGCCGGCCGTCGGCTCGGGACAGGCCCCGTGCACGTCCGTGGTGGCGCAGCCGATGTCGACGACCAGCACGCGCACCCCGAGCGCCCGGGCGAGCAGGCCCGCGGCAACGCCCACCGCGTCCGGTGTCCCGATCTTGACCAGGCGGCGGAAGCGGGGCGCGGCGCGGCCGCGTCCGCCGAGGACGTGGTCCTCGTACAGCTCGGCAACCGCGGCGCGGGCCGGCCCTGGCACCAGCTCACCGCGGCGCGGAGCGACGTTCGCGCACGGCACGACGGTGCGCCCGGTGGACGCGAGCAGCGCGAGCGCGTCGTCGCGGGCATCGGCGTTGCCGGCCAGCACGATCGGGAACCGCACGCGGGCACGGGCGAGCCGGGCGGCGTTGTGCAGCAGGGGCGCAGGGTCGTCGCCGTCGGAGCCGCCGGTCAGCAGCACGACGCCGGGTCGGCTGCCCCGCAGCATCCGGACGTCCGCGGCGCCGAGCGGGCCCGCGTGCACGTGGACGACCCGGGAGCCGGCCGACCGCGCCACCCGGTGCGCGGCCTCCTCCGCGACCAGCCGCTCGGTGCCGACCACCGCCAGCCGCAACCCCCCGCCGGCCGAGGAGCAGGCCAGGAGCTGGGGGTCCGCAGCACCGGGCGCGGCCGCGACAACCGCACGCACGGCCGCGTCCACCCCGGCGAGCACATCCGCGCCCGTGGTGGGGTGCTCGGCGAAGCCCGCCAGCGTGCCGTCGGTCCGGACCAGAACAGCCTTGGTCCAGGTCGAGCCCACGTCGAGACAGACCGCGGCGCTCGCGTCGGGTGACACGCGCGGAGCCTAACCGCCTCCGGGGTGCGCCCGAGTCGCTCCACGCGGCTGCCGGGGTTGCAGCCCGGGGCGCGGTGCCAGCAGGGTGGCCCTGCTGCAACGGCAACCGGCGGCCGTAGACGACACGGCGACCCGCGGAATGCGAAGGAGATCCCCATGCGCGGACTGATGCAGGATTGGCCGCTCACCTTGCCCCACGTCCTGCACCGGGCAGAGCAGCTGTTCGGGCACAAGCGCATCGTGACCGCGACGGCGACCGGTGAGACCACGACGACCGTGGCCGACTTAGCGGTGCGGGTGCGGCGGCTGGCGACGGCGCTGGACCGCCTCGGCGTGCCCGCCGACGGCCGGGTGGCCACCTTCTGCTGGAACACCGCCCGCCACCTCGAGCTCTACCTCGCCGCGCCGTGCACCGGGCGGGTGCTGCACACGCTCAACATCCGCCTGTTCCCCGAGCAGCTGGTCTACGTCGCCAACCACGCCGAAGACGACGTCGTGTTCGTCGACCGCTCCCTGCTGCCGCTGTTCTCGTCGCTGCGGGAGCAGCTGACCACCGTCCGGCACGTCGTGGTGATCGACGACGGCGCCGACGCTCCCGTGCCCGACGACGTCCTGGACTACGAGGAGCTCCTCGCCGGCGTAGATCCGTACGAGGGCCGGTTCGTCATCGACGACGAGAACCGCGCCGCGGCCATGTGCTACAGCTCCGGGACGACCGGCAGCCCCAAGGGCGTGGTCTACAGCCACCGGTCCACGGTGCTGCACTCGCTGATCACCACGACCGCCGACGCCCTCGCACTGGCCGAACGCGACGTCTTGCTGCCGGTGGTCCCGATGTTCCACGCCAACGCCTGGGGCCTGCCCTACGGGGCACTGCTGGCGGGCTCGAGCATCGTGTTCCCGGGCCCGAACATGACCCCGGCCGCGATCCTGGGCATGGTCGGTCGTCATCGCGTGACCGTGACCGCCGGCGTGCCCACGATCTGGATGGGCGCGCTGCCGCTGCTCAACCAGTTCGAACTGTCGTCGCTGCGGTCGGTCATCTGCGGTGGGTCGGCCGTACCGCGGGCGCTGTCGGAAGGTTTCCGGGCGGCGATCGGCCTGCCGATCCTGCACGCCTGGGGCATGACCGAGACCTCGCCGGTCGGCACGGTCTCCGGCGCCCGCTCGCAGTTCGACGAGGCAGACGACGACGCGCGCGCCGACGCCCGCGCCCGGCAGGGATGGCCGACACCCCTGGTCGAGCTGCGCCTCGTCGACCCCGACACCGGCGAGCCGCGGGCATGGGACGACGCGGCCACCGGCGAGGTGCAGGCCGCCGGGCCGTGGTGCGCGGCCGGCTACTACGGCGGCGAGGGCACCGGCCAGTTCACCCCCGATGGCTGGCTGCGCACCGGAGACGTCGCGTCCATCGACCCCTCGGGGTCGGTGCAGCTGGTCGACCGCACCAAGGACCTGGTGAAATCGGGCGGGGAGTGGATCAGCTCGGTCCAGCTGGAGAACGCGATCATGGCGCACCCGAAAGTGGCCGAGGCGGCGGTGATCGGCGTGCCGCACGAGCGGTGGTCGGAACGGCCGCTGGCGTGCGTGGTCGTCAAACCGGGCGAAAGCCTGACCGCCGACGAGGTCCTCGAGCACCTCGTCCCGCTCGTCCCGCACTGGTGGCTGCCCGACGCGGTGGAGTTCATCGATGCGGTGCCCAAGACCAGCGTCGGCAAGTTCTCCAAGCGCACGCTGCGGGAGCGGTTCGCCGACTACCGGCTGCCGGACCGCCAGGGCGCCGGCCAGGCCTGAGCGCTGCTGGTTCACGCCAGCTTCTCAGCGCCGCACCAGCTTCACTGCGCCGCACCAGCTTCACCGGCGCCGCATCAGTTGGTCGCCAGCACCGCCCACACGGTCTTGCCGTCGCCGTGCCGTGTCACGCCCCAGTTCGTGGAGAGCGCATCCACCATCTGCAGCCCGCGCCCGCGCGGCGCGTGCGGATCGGCCGGGGCGAGGCGCGGCACGCCGGCGGCGCACGTGTCCCGGACGGCCACGCGGAGGCCACGGTCGTCGAGATCGATCGTCAGGGTGCTGGACGAACGGGCGTGGTCGACCGCGTTCGCGACGAGCTCGGTGACGATCATCGCCGCGTCCTCGTAAATGTCCTCGTCGACCTCCCACTCCGTTGCCGCGGCACGCAGCAGCGTGCGGGCGTGACGCGGCGCGGCGGGTTCGGCGGGAAGCGTCAGCTCGCGGCGGTGAGACACGAGACCCTGCTCAACGACCGGCACGTGGCGGGACGTGGGCAGGCTGCCTTCGTTCGCGATCTCCCGCGCCGCGAGGCGCTCGACGTGGGGCACGGCCCGGACGGGCTGGGGAAAGGCGGTCAGTCGCGCCACCGGCCATGTCCGCGCCGCGGTGAGCACGGCCGGCACGATCGCGGCGACCGTGAGCCAGTGCTTGCGCAACACGTCCACGGCGCTCGGAGCCGCTCGTCGTGCGCGCGACGCCAGCGCCGAAGTGATATCGCCGGCGAGCACGGCGGGATGGCTCGGTATGCGTGCCACGTGCAGCGCGACCGCGCCGAGCACCAACATCAGCCACTCTCCCGACCGAGATGATCCATCCCCACCACGATCGTCATACCCGCACCACGTGAGCCGCAACCGGTCGGCACCGCCCGTCTCGCACCGATTCGGCAGCCGGTGTCAGCGCTCCCGACCGGCCGCGAGACACCGTCCCACCAGGGAGTGCCCGCGCCCGTAGGTGAAGTAGACGATCACGCCGAGCACCATCCACACCACGAACCGCAGCCAGGTCTCGACCGACAGGTTGAGCATCAGCCACACACACGCCAGCACGGACAGCACCGGCACCAGAGGCACGAAGGGTGTGCGGAACCCACGCTCCAGATCCGGCCGCGTCCGGCGCAGCACGAGCACGCCGACCGACACCAGCACGAACGCGAACAGCGTGCCGATGTTGACCATCTCCTCCAGAGCGGTCACCGGCAAGAAGGTCGCGCCCACGGCGACCGCAGCTCCGACGACCAGCGTCGCCCGACGGGGGTGCCGTGCCCGGTGCGGGCCAGCGGACGCGGGAGCAGCCCGTCGCGCGACATCGCGAACAGCACACGGATCTGGCCGAGCATGAGGACCATCACGACCGTGGTCAGC
>JAQSWF010000044.1 GCA_029266775.1 Pseudonocardia sp. | reverse complement strand
GACGACGTGATCGAGGCCGCCGCGTCCGCGGCCGCCGCGTCCTGCAACCCGACGACCGACCAGCGCGGGCCGGCCGAGTACAAGCGCCACCTGGCGGGCGAGCTGACGCGGCGGGCACTGCGACGAGCCGTCGCCCGCGCGAGAGGAGGCGAGTGATGTCGCAGGACAACCACAACACCGTCGACGTGTCGGTCACGATCAACGGCGCGGAGCGCTCGGCGACGGTCGAGGCGCGCACGTTGCTGGTGCACTACATCCGCGATCACCTCGGCCTGACCGGCACGCACTGGGGATGCGACACGTCGAACTGCGGAACGTGCGTCGTCCTGCTCGACGGCACGCCGGTCAAGTCCTGCACGGTCCTCGCGGCCAGCGCGGCCGGCCACGCGGTCGAGACGGTCGAGGGGCTCGAGCAGGGCGGCGTGCTCGACCCGGTGCAGGAGGGCTTCATGGCCGAGCACGGCCTGCAGTGCGGCTTCTGCACCCCGGGGATGCTCATGGCGTCGCGGGCTCTCCTGGACCGCAACCCGGACCCGAGGAGGAGATCCGGGAGGCGATCAGCGGCCAGATCTGCCGCTGCACCGGATACGCCACCATCGTCCGATCGGTGCGGTGGGCCGCCGAACACGCAGCGCCTCAGAGCGCCAACGGGGAGGACGGCCAGTGACCACCGTCGACGACGCGCCGGAGACCGCCGAGTCGGTGGGCCCCCAGGAGACAGCCACGGAGGAACGGCCCATCGGGTTCGGGCGGCTGCGCCGCAAGGAAGACCCGCGGTTCATCCGGGGCCAGGGACGGTACGTGGACGACATCAGGCTGCCCGGCATGCTGCACGCGGCGATCCTGCGCTCGCCAATCGCACACGGCCGGATCGTCTCCATCGACACGAGCGAGGCGCTGGCACACCCCAAGGTGCGCGCCGTGATCACCGGTGCCGACCTCGCCGCGCAGAACCTGGCCTGGATGCCGACCCTGTCGTCGGACGTGCAGGCCGTCCTCGCCACGGACAAGGTGCGCTTCCAGGGCCAGGAGGTGGCCGTCGTCATCGCGGACGACCACTACGCGGCCCGGGACGCCCTGGAGCTGATCGACGTCGAGTACGACGTGCTTCCGCCGCTGGTCGACGTCCGGCGCGCGCTCGATGCGGACGCGCCCCTGATCCGTGACGACCTCGAGGGGCGCACGGACAACCACATCTTCGACTGGGAGGCCGGCGACGGCTCGGCCACCGATGCCCTGCTCGCCGAGGCCGAGGCCGCCGACGACCAGGTCGTCGTCACCCAGGAGATGGTCTACCCGCGGGTGCACCCGGCGCCGATGGAGACGTGCGGCGCGGTCGCGGATTGGGACGCCGTCAACGGCAAGCTGACCCTCTGGTCGACCACCCAGGCGCCGCACGCCCACCGCACGCTGTACGCCCTCGTCGCCGGCCTGCCCGAGCACAAGATCAGGATAATCTCGCCGGACATCGGCGGCGGGTTCGGCAACAAGGTCGGCATCTACCCGGGCTACGTGTGCGCGATCGTCGCGTCGATGGTCACCGGCAAGCCGGTCAAATGGGTGGAAGACCGGTCCGAGAACCTGATGTCGACGTCGTTCGCGCGCGACTACATCATGACGGGGAGCATCGCGGCGACCCGGGACGGCAAGATCCGCGCCGTCAAGGTCGACGTGCTCGCCGACCACGGCGCGTTCAACGGCACCGCGCAGCCGACCAAATTTCCGGCCGGCTTCTTCCATGTCTTCACCGGCAGCTACGACCTGGAAGCGGCGCACTGCTCGGTCACCGGCGTGTACACCAACAAAGCGCCCGGAGGCGTGGCGTACGCCTGCTCGTTCCGCGTGACCGAGGCGGTCTATGTCATCGAGCGGATGGTCGACGTCCTCGCCCAGGAGCTCGGCATGGACCCCGTCGAGCTGCGGATGCGGAACTTCCTGCGCCCGGACCAGTTCCCCTATTCGGCGAAGACCGGCTGGGTGTACGACTCCGGCGATTACGAGAAGACGATGCGGGTGGCCCTGGAGCTGGCCGACTACGAGGGGCTGCGCCGGGAGCAGGCGGAGCGGCGGGCCCGCGGTGAGCTGATGGGCATCGGGGTCTCGTTCTTCACCGAGGCCGTCGGTGCCGGCCCGCGCAAGCACATGGACATCCTCGGGCTGGGCATGGCGGACGGCGCGGAGCTGCGGGTGCACCCGACCGGCAAGGCCACCGTGCGGATCTCGGTGCAGAGCCAGGGGCAGGGGCACGAGACGACCTTCGCGCAGATCGTGGCCGAGGAGCTGGGGCTGCCGCCGGAAGACGTCGACGTCCTGCACGGCGACACAGACCTGACGCCGTTCGGGCTCGGGACGTACGGCAGCCGCTCGACGCCGGTCAGCGGCGCCGCGGTGGCGATGGTGACCCGCAAGGTCCGGGATAAGGCGCGCCTGATCGCGTCGGCGATGCTGGAGGTGTCGCCGGACGACCTGGAGTGGGAGAAGGGCCGCTGGCACGTCGCCGGTGACCCCGAGCAGAGCCGGACGATCCAGGAGATCGCGCTGGCCGCGCACGGCACCCAGGAGCTGCCCGACGGGGTGGACGCCAACCTCGAGGGGATGGTGACCTACGACCCGCCGAACCTGACGTTCCCTTTCGGCGCGTACATCTGCGTCGTCGGCATCGACCCCGGCACGGGGGCGGTCAAAGTCGGGCGGTTCATCGCCGTCGACGACTGTGGGGTGCGGATCAATCCCATGATCGTCGAGGGGCAGATCCACGGCGGCCTCGCCGACGGGGTCGGCATGGCGCTGATGGAGTTCATCGGCTTCGACGAGGAGGGCAACTGCCTCGGCGGCTCGTTCATGGACTACCTGATCCCGACGGCGATGGAGGTGCCGAACTGGGAGACGGGGGAGACCGTCACGCCGAGCCCGCACCACCCGCTGGGGGCCAAGGGCGTCGGCGAGTCGGCCACCGTCGGCTCGCCGCCCACCATCGTGAACGCGGTCGTCGACGCGCTCGAGCCGTTCGGGATCCGGCACGTGGACATGCCGTGCACGCCGGCCCGGGTCTGGGCGGCGATGCAGGGCCGGCCCGAACCGCCGATCTGAGATGGCGGACGGGGCAGAGCGCTTCGTGGTCGCCACGGTGGTCCGGGCCCAGCGCCCGACCAGCGTGCGTCCCGGAGACCGGGCGGTGCTGCGCGCGGACGGCACGGTCGATGGCTTCGTCGGCGGGGCCTGCGCCGCGGAGGCCGTGCGCCGGTACGGGCTGCAGTGCCTGCGCTCGGGGCAGCCGCTGCTGCTGCGCATCCTGCCCGGCGACGAGCCGGAGGCGGTGAGCGAGGAAGGCGCCGTGACCATGGCGAACCCCTGCCTGTCCGGCGGTGGCCTGGAGATCTTCCTCGAGCCGCACCGCCCGCCGCCGCTGCTCGCCGTGGCGGGAGAGACGCCGGTCAGCGCGGCGCTCGCCGAGCTGGCGCCCGCCGTCGGGTACGCGGTGCAGGTCCTGTCGCCCGACGGACCGGTCCCACCCGGGACGGCCGCGGTCGTCGTCGCCGCGGGCGGACGGGACGAGCACCCGGTGTTGCGCGCTGCAGTGGCGGCCGGAGTCCCCTACATCGGGCTGGTGGCCAGCAAGGCTCGCGGGGTAGCCGTGCTGGACGCGCTCCAGCTGTCCGTCGAGCAGCGGGCCAGGATTCGCACGCCCGCGGGCCTGGCCATCGGCGCCCGGACCCCTGCCGAGAGCGCCCTCGCCATCCTCGCCGAGATCACCGCCATGCGGCCGGCGCCCCCCGCCGATGACACGACGGTGCTGCCCGGACCGCACCACGAGCAGCCCCCGGCCGAATGACGACGAGCCCGCCGCTCCTCATCGGGGCGCAATGGCATACGGGATGAGCGAGCTCGCGGCGCTGGTGCCCGACGTGGAGGCGCTCACGGCCGCTCTCGACCGGGCCGACTACCTGGCCGAGCCCGGCCTGGCGGTCGCCTGCTTCCTCGCGCTGCGCCTGCCGCAGCCGCTGCTGCTCGAGGGCGAGCCGGGCGTCGGCAAGACCGAGGCGGCCAGGGCGATCGCGACGGTGCTCGACAGCCCCCTGCTCCGGCTGCAGTGCTACGAGGGGCTGACCGCTGCCGACGCGCTGTACGAATGGGACTACGCACGGCAGCTCCTCACGATCCGCCGAGCGGAGGCCACCGGGCAGGACGTCGCCGACGCGGACCTTTTCGACGACCGGCACCTGCTGCGCCGCCCGCTGCTGCGCGCCATCGAGCACCCCGGTCCCCGGCCGGCGGTCCTGCTGATCGACGAGGTCGACCGTGCCGACGACGAGTTCGAGGCGTTTCTGCTCGAGCTGCTCGCCGATTCGGCGATCTCGATCCCGCAGGTCGGGACGATACGGGCCGCGGTACCGCCGGCGGTCGTCCTGACCAGCAACCGCACACGTGACCTGCACGACGCGCTGAAGCGTCGCTGCCTGTACCACTGGATCGACTACCCGTCGCCCGAGCGGGCGCTGGCGATCGTCCGTCGGCGGGTGCCGGAAAGCTCGATCCCGCTGATCGTGCAGGCGGTCTCGGCCGTGCAGCGGATCCGCGAGGTCGACCTGCAGAAGTCACCGGGCATCGCGGAGACGATCAACTGGGTCGCGGCGCTCACGGTGCTGGGGGTCGAGCAGGTCGACACCACGACCTTCGGCGCCACGTTGGGCAGCTTGTGCAAGTACCGCGAGGACGTCGACGCGGTCCGCTCCGTCGGCCTGGCGAACCTGCTGTGACCCCCGGCAGGGTCACGGTCGTGCTCGAGCCAGCGGCGCTGGCCGGCGGGCTCGCCCGCGCCCTCGAGCGCGCGGGGCTTCGGGTCGGGCCGGACCGCACCGCGCGCTACGCGCGGGCGCTGCGGCTCGTCCCGCCGTCCGATCCTCGCCGGCTGCACAGCGTCGCGCAGGCGACCCTGTGCAGCAGCCCGGCCGAGGTCGCCCTGCTCGATCGCGTGCTCACCGATGTCCTCGTCGGCCTCGCCGGCTTCCCGGACGTCGCCGGCCACCGTGGCGACCCGACCGCGCCACCCGTGCCCGCGCCCGCCCCGCAAGACCGCGCGCCACCCGAAAGGTCCGCGGGATCGGTGGACCCCGAAGCCGTCGGCGTGGCACCCGATGCCGACCTGTCCGAGGTGTCGATCAACGGACGACGCGAGCTCGCCCTGCCCGCCGCGAGCAGCGCCGAGCGGCTGTCCACCACGTCCTTCGCGGAGCTCAGCGACGACGAGACCGCGGCCCTCGCCGCATTGGTCCGGACACTGCCGCTGACGCCGCCACTGCGCCGCCGCCGGCGGACCGTCACGCGTCCTCGTGGACGGAGCGTGGACCTGCGCGCGACGCTGGCCGCCGCCCGGGCGACCGGAGGCGACCCGGCGGACCTGAAGTTCCGCCGGCCCCGGCAGCGTGCGCGGCGGGTCGTCGTCCTGCTCGACGTCTCGGCGTCGATGCAGCCGTACACGCGGGCCTACATGCAGTTCCTGTACGCGGCAGTGAACGGGATCGCGGCGGAGGCTTTCGTCATGGCGACCCGGATCACCCGGCTGACCCGCGCGTTGCGGGACCCCGAGCCCGACCGGGCGCTCACCCGCGCCGGCGCGGCGGCACCGGACTGGTCGAGCGGCACACTCCTGGCCGACGGCGTCGGCGGGTTCCTCGACGCGTGGGGTCGGCGAGGAATGGCCCGCGGCGCCGTGGTCGTCGTCATCTCGGACGGATGGGAACGCCGGGACCCGTCCCTGCTCGGCGAGCAGATGGCGCGTCTGCATCGATTGGCCCACCGCGTGGTGTGGGTCAACCCCCGCAAGTCCGCTCCCGGCTACCGACCGCTGGTCGGGGGCATGGCGGCGGCGCTGCCGCACTGCGACGTCTTCCTCAGCGGCCACTCGCTGACCGCGCTCACCGACCTGGCCGACGCCATCACCGGCCGCCGCTCTGATCACGCCATCGCAGCTGGGAGGCAACTGTGAAGCTCGACAGCACCTTCACCATCGACGCCCCGATGAACGCCGTCTGGGCGACCATCCTCGACGTTCCGACGGTGGCGCCGTGCGTCCCGGGAGCGCGAGTGGTGTCCCAGCTCGCCGACGACGCCTACCAAGTCGCCGTCAAGGTCAAGGTCGGCCCGATCGCGATGGAGTATCGCGGGCAGCTGCAGATCGTCGAACGCGACGACACGGCGCGCCGTGCGGTGATGCGGGGGAAGGCGAAGGAGGCGCGCGGCCAGGGCGCCGCGCAGGCCACCGTGGATCTGCGGCTGACCGACACGGGCAGCGCGGTGCGCGGCGACATCACCGCCGATGTGCAGCTGTCCGGACGGGCCGCGGCGATGGGTCAGGGGGTGCTGCGCGACGTGACCGGGCAGCTGGTCGACCAGTTCGCCCGCAACCTGGCCGAGCTGCTGCACAGCCGGCAGACCGCGCCGGTCGGCCCTCCGGACGAGAGCATGAGCGGGCCGAACATCCTCGCCGGGGTGGACGTCGCCACGGCCGATTCTGCGTACCACCCGACGATGGAGCGCGACGAGTCGCCCGAGCAGATCGGCCGCGTGATCGGCGACGACGTCGGAGCCGCCCGGGCCGCGAACGGCGCCGCTGCCGGGCCGACGCCGGGCTCCGGGAGCGGCCGCACCGACGTCACGTTGCCGGAGGCACCGGTGTCCGGCGGCGCGCAGTCGTCGCCAGGCGGGCGTGGCGTGGACCGGATCGCGGCGGGGCAGCGCCCGCAGACGTTTTCCCTGCCCGAGTCCGATGATGCGGACGACTCCGGTGCCTCCCTGAACGCCGCGAAGCTGGTCCGGTCGGTCGTCGTCTCGCGGCTGCGCGACCCGCGGGTCGGCGTCCCGCTCGCCGTCGTCGCGGTCCTGCTCCTGGCGCGCATCCGGCGGCGTCGGCCCGAGGGGCGGCTGACCGTCGCCGAGTTCGAGCGGCTGGTCGACATCGTCGAGCAGCGCCTGGCGGCACGCGGCTGAGCTGCGCCGGCGCTCGTTGCACGTGGTTGACGAACAGCTGGCCGGCACGGTAGGTCCGCTCCATGGGCCTCGCCGACTTCCCCCGCTACCCGCTCACCTTCGGTCCCAGCCCGATCCATCCGCTGCCCCGGCTCAGCGCACATCTCGGCGGCGCCGAGATCTGGGCCAAGCGGGAGGACGTGAACTCAGGCCTGGCCTACGGCGGGAACAAGACCCGCAAGCTCGAGTACCTCGTCCCCGACGCGCTGGCGTCCGGTGCCGACACGCTGGTCTCGATCGGCGGCTATCAGTCCAACCACACCCGACAGGTGGCCGCCGTCGCCGCCCACCTCGGGCTCAAGGCCGTGCTCGTGCAGGAGAACTGGGTCGACTGGCCGGACGCGGTGAACGACCGGGTCGGCAACATCATGCTGTCGCGGATCATGGGTGCCGATGTTCGGCTCGACCCGGCAGGGTTCGGTGTCGGCTTCAAGCCGAGCTGGGAGAAAGCGCTTCAGGACGTCGTAGCCGCAGGGGGAACGCCGTACCCGATCCCGGCCGGGGCGTCCGACCATCGTCTCGGCGGGCTGGGGTTCGCCAACTGGGCAGCCGAGGTCGCGCACCAGGAACGGGAGCTCGGCATCTTCTTCGACGTGGTCGTCGTCTGCGCGGTCACCGGCTCGACGCAGGCCGGAATGATCGCCGGTTTCGCCGGCCAGGAGCGCCCGCGGCGGGTCGTCGGCATCGACGGCTCGGCCGTACTGAAGGAGACGCGGGACCAGGTGGAGCGCATCGCCCGCGCCACCGCACAGCTCATCGAGCTGGGCCGCGAGCTCCGCGACGACGAGATCGAGGTGCTCGACGGCTGGGCGGGCGACCGCTACGGCATCCCCGTCGAGTCGACGCTGGAGGCGATCCGGCTCGTCGGGCGCCTGGAGGGCGTCATCCTCGACCCTGTGTACGAAGGCAAGTCGATGGCCGGGCTGATCGATCTGGTCGGCGACGGGACGATCCCGAGGGGCTCACGGGTCCTCTTCGCCCACCTCGGCGGCCAGCCCGCCCTCAACGCCTACAGCGCACTGTTCCGCTGACCGCTGCTGGGCGATTGGGGTTCAGCGACCGGCTGCCTCCGCGCGCCGCGGAAGCCGCCAGTCCGGCCGCGGGAAGTGGCAGGTGTAGCCGTAGGGGTAGCGCACCAGGTAGTCCTGGTGCTCCGGCTCGGCCTCCCAGAACGGGCCCGCCGGCGTCACCTCGGTGACGACCGTGCCCGGCCACAGACCCGACGCGTCGACGTCCGCGATGGTGTCTTCGGCGATCCGCTTCTGCTCGTCGTCGAGGTAGAAGATCGCCGACCGGTACGAGGTGCCGACGTCGTTGCCCTGGCGGTTCACCGTGCTCGGGTCGTGGATCTGGAAGAAGAACTCCAGCAGCTCCCGGTAGCTCGTCCTGGCCGGATCGAAGACGATCTCGATCGCCTCGGCGTGCCCCGGATGGTTGCGGTACGTCGCGTTCGCGTTCTGGCCGCCGGTGTATCCGACCCGCGTCGACACGACGCCGGGCTGTCGACGGATGAGGTCCTGCATGCCCCAGAAGCAGCCGCCTGCAAGTACGGCCTTCTGCACGGTCTCGGCCACCGTCACTCCTCGGTCCTGAGCGGACGTCGCCCGCTCCTCGCCAGGAACAACGGTGCGACCCGCCCGAGTATTCGCCTCCTGGCGAACGGGCTGACCGGGAGGGCGGCCGTATCACACACCTTTCGCCGGCGCTCCCAGCTCTATCAGTGGGAGAAGACGGGCTCCAGATGGACATCACGACGTGCTCGCAGTGCGGGCAGCCTGCGACGGTGCAGTGGCGGGCGGTGTTGGAGAGCACGGACGGGCCGACGGAGCACGCGCGGATCGACTGCCTCAACCGGCACTGGTTCCTGCTGCCGATTGCGGTACTCGACCGCGGTCCGGCCCTGACAGCACAGGCCGTCCTGCCGGACTACGAGCGGCGACGAGCAGTAGCTGCTGGCTGCGATCAACGCGGCCGCGAGGAATCGCGGGTCACAGGACCCGAGGAACTATCGTCGGCCTGTGTTCGGTGCGGGGTTCGAGCCGGGCGACGTCGCGGTGGACGACGGTGCCGGCGGCGAGGTCCGGATCCACGCGGTCCGCGGCGGCGAGGGCCCGCCGGTGCTGCTGTTGCACGGCTTCCCGCAGAGCCATGTCATGTGGCACCGGATCGCGCCGGAGCTCGCGCGCGACCACACGGTCGTCGCAGCCGACCTCCGCGGCTACGGTGACTCGGGTCGTCCCGCGTCCGGTCCGCACCACGCCGGCTACTCGTTCCGTGCGATGGCGGCCGACCAGGTCGCGCTCATGCAGGCGCTCGGGTTCGACCGGTTCGCCGTCGTCGGCCACGACCGCGGCGCCCGAGTGACGCACCGGATGGCGCTCGACCACCCGCACCGCGTGGAGCGGCTCGCGCTCCTGGACATCCTGCCCACCGTGTACGTGTACGACCACGTCGATCGTGCCGTCGCGACCGCCTACTACCACTGGTTCTTCCTCATCCAGCCCGCCGACCTGCCGGAACGGCTCATCGGCTGCGACCCGCTGTACTACCTGCACCGCTCGCTCGGCAGCTGGGGCAGCGGGCTGGAGGCGCACGCGCCGGACGCGCTGCGGGAGTACGAGCGCGTCTTCGCCGATCCCGCCGCCCGGCACGCCATGGTCGAGGACTACCGGGCCGGCGCCTCCATCGACCTGGAGCACGACGCGGCGAGCGCGGCCGCGGGGGAGCGGATCACCGCGCCGTGCCTCGTCCTGTGGGGCGAGCGTGGCGTCGTGGGGAAGAACCCGACCAGCCCCCTGGAGGTCTGGCGCACGGTGGCGGCCAACCCGACGCAGGTCGTCGGAGCGGCCGTGGCCGATGCGGGGCATTTCCTCGCCGAGGAGAACCACCGCGCCACGCTGTCCGCGCTGCAGGCCTTTCTCGGCGACCGGCCCTGACCCGTGTGCGGTGCCGGCCCCGTCGACGCCGCTCCGGCACTCAGCGGGCCAGCAGCCGCCGGACGAGCAGGACGACCATCACGAGGATCAGCACTCCGCCGGCCACGGGGAGCAGCCGCTTGAGCGCCGGCGCTCCGGCGGTGTCCAGCAGGTCGATGGCGTCGACCTCGCTGCGCACCGCGCCGTTCGTCGCCGCGGTCGCCGCCGGTCGCTCCGGCACCGTGTCCGAGATGGCCTCCGAGCGCCCCGCCGGTGTGGCGGTCGGTGCGCCGCGGGGAGTCGGCGCGGGCGTCGGGATGTCCGACGTCGCCTCCGACCCACCGACCGCGGACGGCGCCGGCACGGTCGCCTCCTCCTCGGCAAGCTTGCGCGCCACGCACGTCGCGAACTGGCCAATGATCTTGTCGGCGACGTCGGAGATCACGCCGCGGCCGAACTGCGCCGGCTTCCCGGTGATCGTCATGTCGGTGACCATCGACACCACGGTCGTGTCCGCGCCGTCCGCGGCCAGCGAGGCCGTCACGGTGGCGTTGGCGGTGCCGTTGCCGCGGGAGTCCCGGCCGTTCGCCTCGATGACCACCTGCTTGGCGGCGTCGTCCCGCGAGACGTAGGTGCCCTTGCCCTTGTACGTCATGGCGATCGGCCCGAGCTTGACCTTGACCGTGCCGGCGAACGAATCCCCCTCGTAGGTCGTCAGCGTGGCGCCGGGGAAGCACGGGGCGACGGCCTCAGGGGTGTTCAGGGCCTTCCAGGCCTTCTCGACGGGAGCGTCGATCGTGAAGGTGTTCTCGAGCTTCATCGTTTCTCCTCTGCTCCAACGGCCGGGAACACGGACGCCCGCCCCGGCAAGTACGGGGCGGGCGTCCGGGACGGGTCAGCTCGCGGCTGCCAGTACTGCGCGGCCGGTGAGCACCCGGGCGAGGTGCTCACGGTAGTCCGCGGCGGCGTCGGCGTCGCTGGGCGCGGCCGTGCCCTCCGTGACCCGCTGCGCCGCAGCCCGCACGGCGTCGGCCGTCGCCGGTTGGCCGACGAGCGCCTCCTCGACGCCGCGCGCCCGCAGCGGGGTGGTGCCCATGTTGCTCAGCCCCACCCGGGCCTCCGCGATGGTGCCGCCCTCGGTCCGGACGGCCGCGGCGATCCCGACCATGGACCACGACTGCGCGGTGCGGTTGAACTTCTCGTAGTGGCTGCCCCATCCCGTGTACTTCGGGAACCGCACCTCGGTCAGGATCTCGTCCTCGCCCAGCGCGGTGGTGAAGTAGTCGACGAAGAACTCGTCTGCGGGAACCGTCCGGGTGCCGCCCGGCCCCGCGATGACGAACTCCGCCTCGAGAGCCAGCGCGACGCCACCCAGGTCGCCGGCAGGGTCGGCGTGGGCCAGCGAGCCACCCAGGGTGCCGCGGTGGCGGGTCTGATTGTCGGCGACGGTTGCGGTGGCCTTGGCCAGCAGCCCGACGTGTTCGTGCACCAGCTCATCGCGCAGCACGTCGTCGTGCGGTGCCATCGCCCCGATCGCGATCCGGTCGCCGTCGTCGCGGATGCGCCGCAGCTCTGGGATCCCTCCGAGGTCGATCAGCACGGAGGGTGCGGCCAGCCGCAGCCGCAGCACCGGGATGAGGCTCTGGCCACCGGCGAGGATCTTTGCGTCCTCACCGGCCTCGCTCAACGCCCGCACGGCCTCGTCGACCGTGCCGGGCCGGACGTAGTCGAACGGCGCGGGGATCACTGGACCTCTTCTTCCTGCGGGTTGTTCGGGTCGATGGAGCCAAGGCCGGCGCCGGGCGAGTGGGTGTCGATCGGCGTCTCCTGGGTGGTCCGCCCCTGCGCCTCCTGGATCGCCCGCCACACCCGCTGGGGCGTGCACGGCATCTCGATCTCGGTCACGCCGAGGTGGCGCACGGCGTCGATGATCCCGTTGACGATCGCCGGCGTCGAGGCGATGGTCCCGGCCTCGCCGACGCCCTTGACGCCCAGTGGGTTCGTCGTCGAGGGGGTCTCGGTCCGGTCCGTGGTGAAGCTCGGGAGGTCCGCGGCCGAGGGCAGGGTGTAGTCGACGAAGGTGCCATTGACCAGCGTGCCTTGCTCGTCGTAGTTGGCCTCCTCGAACAGGGCCTGCGCGATGCCCTGCGCCAGCCCGCCGTGCACCTGCCCCTCGACCAGCAGCGGGTTCACGGCGTTGCCGACGTCGTCGACGCAGACGTAGCGGCGCAACGTTGCCCGGCCGGTCTCGGTGTCGACCTCCATCGCGGCGAGGTGCGTGCCGTGCGGGTAGGAGAACGCGTCAGGGTCGAACGTGGCGCTGGAGTCCAGCGACGGTTCGACGCCCTCGGGGTAGTTGTGGGCCTGCAGCGCAGCGAACGCGAGCTCGCCGATGGCCATCCCCTTGTCCGTCCCGCGGACGGTGAACCGTCCGCCGGAGAACTCCAGGTCGTCCTCGGACGCCTCGAGCAGGTGGGCTGCGACCGTCCGCGCCTTGGCGATGACCTTCTTCGCGGCGTTCACCACGGCGATGCCGCCGACGACCAGTGAGCGAGAGCCGTAGGTGTCGAGCCCCTTGTGCGCGATCTGGGTGTCGCCGTGCAGCACCTCGACGTCGTCGAACGCCACCCCGAGCTGGTCGGCGACGATCTGGCTCCATGCCGTCTCGTGGCCCTGGCCGTGTGCCGACGCGCCGGTGACCACCTCGACCTTACCGGTGGGCAGCATCCGGATGCTCGCCCGCTCCCAACCCCCGGCGACGTAGCCCTGCTCGCCGAACCAGCGCGACGGTGCCAACCCGCACATCTCGGTGAAGGTCGAGATGCCGATGCCCAGCTGCACGGGGTCGCCCGCGTCACGGCGCTGCTGCTGCTCGCGGCGCAGGCCGTCGTAGTCGAACAGCTCCACGGCCTTGGCGGTGGCCGCCTCGTAGTTGCCGGAGTCGTAGTGCAGCCCCGCGACCGTGGTGAACGGGAACTCCTCGTGCGTGATCCAGTTCTGTCGACGGACGTCCATCGGGTCGCGGCCCAGCTCGGCGGCCAGCTCGTCCATGGTCCGCTCGATGGCGAAGGTCGCCTCCGGCCGTCCGGCCCCGCGGTAGGCGTCGGTGGGCGTCTTCGAGGTGAAGACGTTCGTGCACTCGAGGCGGTAGGCGTCGAACTTGTAGATCGAGTTGTAGAGGTAGGCGCCGAGGATCGGGATCGCGGGCCCGACGAGCACGAGGTACGCGCCCATGTCGGCGAGGATCTCGACCTTCAGCGCGGTGACGGTGCCGTCTCGCTTCGCGGCGAGGGTGACGTGCTGCACCTGGTCGCGCCCGTGGTGGCCTGACAGCATCGACTCTGACCGCGTCTCGGTCCACTTCACCGGCCGCCCCAGCTTGCGCGCGGCGAGCGTGCAGAGCACCTCCTCCGGCGTGACCTGCAGCTTCCCGCCGAAGCCGCCGCCGACGTCCGGGGCGATCACCCGCAGCTTGTGCTCCGGGATGCCGGTCATCAGCGCCATGAAGATGCGCACGAAGTGCGGCACCTGCGTCGAGGTCCAGATCACGTACTGCTCGCCGGTCGGGTCGACGAGCACCGAGCGCGGCTCCATGAACGCCGGAATGAGCCGCTGCTGGCGGTAGCGGCGGCGGATGACGACGGAGTCCGAGTCCGACTCGGCGGCGGCGATGAGCCGGTCCGCGCTCTCGCCCGTTCCGGCCTCCTCGGAGTCGAACACCCAGTGCGCGCTGGCGTTGGTCCCGAAGTCGGGGTGCACCAGCGTCGCGTCCTGGGCCAGCGCCGCCTCCATGTCCAGCACGGGCGGCAGGTCCTCGAAGTCGGGGACCACGAGCTCGCTCGCGTCGCGGGCGGTGGCGGCGTCGCGGGCGATGACCACGGCGACGCCCTCGCCGGCAAAGCGCACGGTGTCGACCGCTAAGGGTGGGTGGTGCGGCGTCTTCTGATCTGGAGTGATCGACCAGCTGCAGGGCAGAGAAACGCCCTCAGCGGCGAGGTCGCGAACGGTGTAGACGCCCAGCACACCGGGCAGGCGGCGGGCCTCCTCCGTGTCGATGCCGGTGATCCGGGCGTGCGCCACGGGGGAGCGGACGACGGACAGGTGCAGCGTGCCGGGCAGGGCAATGGTGTCGGTCCAGCGGGTGCGCCCGGTGAGCAGGCGCGCGTCTTCCTTGCGGGCTCGGGAGCGGCCGAGCTCGGGGGTGGTGGATTCGGCGGTCGTCGTCATGTCAGTCTCCGGCCACGGTGACGGGGGCTTCGACGCGTGCTGCGGCGCCGGGCTTCATCGCCTGGGCGGCGCTCTGCACGGCGCGCACGATGTTCTGGTAGCCGGTGCAGCGGCAGAGGTTGCCCTCGATGCCCTCGCGCACCTCCTGCTCGTCGGGGTCGGAGTTGTCCCCGAGCAGGTCGATGGCCTGCAGGATCATCCCCGGCGTGCAGAAGCCGCACTGCAGCGCGTGGCACTCGTGGAAGGCCTTCTGGACGGGGTGCAGCTCGCCGTCGCGGGCGAGGCCCTCGATGGTGGTGACCTCGCAGCCGTCGACCTGCACGGCGAGCACCGCGCAGGACTTCACGCTGCGCCCGTCGAGATGGACGGTGCAGGCGCCGCAGTTGCTGGTGTCGCAGCCGACGACCGTGCCCACCTTTCCCAGGCGTTCGCGCAGGTAGTAGACCAGGAGCGTGCGTGGTTCGACGTCGTCGACGTACTCGACGCCGTCGACGGTGACCCTGACCTGTGCCATGAGTCCTCACTCCTCCTCCGCAACCGCGGAGGTCGGCCGCGGAGGGGCTCTCGGTGGTGGTTCGGCCGCCACGTGAGCACGTCGAGCTGCGCCCGCGATGGCGTCGCCGACATCTCAGCGCCGATCTCACCCGGGCGCAAGGAACCGATTGTCGGCGTTGTCCGTCACCCCGGGCAAGTTCCAGCATTCACCGGCCGATTGCCTAAATGGCACCGCACATGCGGAATTTCTCCTGATTTGTCGACACCGCGGAGGCCACGACTAGCGGGGGCGAAACACCACCATCGGTCAGTGCGGCGTGCGCAGCCGCGTGGCCGGCAGTTCGTGGTCCCCCGCTACCCGCTCGGCCAGTAGCGTGGGGGAGTGGAGCACCGCTCGCCGGAGTCGCCTGCCGCGCTTGCCGAGGCACTGCGCGGGACCGGCTACCTGGCCGACGAGGGTCTGGCTACCGCCGCCTTCCTCGCGCTGCGGATGCGCCGGCCGCTGTTCTGCGAGGGCGAGCCCGGCACCGGGAAGACGGCGCTGGCGCAGGCACTGGCGACCGTGCTCGGGGCCGAGCTGGTGCGGCTGCAGTGTTATGAGGGCCTCGATGCCTCGCAGGCCCTGTACGACTGGGATTTCCCGCGTCAGCTG
>JAQSWF010000043.1 GCA_029266775.1 Pseudonocardia sp. | reverse complement strand
CCTAAACGACGCGAAGGCTTCACGCGCGACGGGCGTTCGAAGATCACAGCCCGTCCATGGTGAGGCTACCTGCGTCGACGTTCAGGTGCACTTGGTTCCGGACCTGTAGAGGTCCTGGAGCGTGACGACGCGCCTGTGTCCGTTCGTTGGTCACGCGCGGGGTAAGGATGAGTCCATGGACAGCGCCCACTACCGCAGGCAGCTGCTTCAGAAGCAGGAGCAGCAGGCCGCGGCCCAGAAAAAGGTCGGCGACGCGCGCAAGAAGGAAGCCGACAAGCGCTCAGCCGCCGCGAAGGCGACGGCCTCGGCGAACGCGACCAAGAGCGACACGACCCGTCGCTCGAAGCTGCGCCACGCGGAGCGCGACGTGAAGGCAGCGAACAGCGCCGGTCAGGACGCTGCCCGCGAACAGGCGAAGGTCGCGAGCCTCGGCAAGGACATCGCCACGCTCCAGGCTCGTGCGGCGAGAGCCGAGCAGGGCGAGGCGCAGGCAGCGTCCCGGAAGCAGCGCTCCGATGCTGCGGCCGCTGAACGGCGGCATCGCGAGGTCGTGCGGCGTCTCTCTCGCACGGAGGCGGACGTGACAGCGCTGCGTGAAACGCGTCCCCCGAAGGCCGAGCGTCTCCGCATCCTGATGCTCGCAGCATCTTCTGACGGAGATCTCCGGGTCGGGCGAGAGCAGGCCCAGATCCGAGCGGCGGTGGAGAGCGCGACCCACCGCGACCTGGTGGAGTTCGACGTCAGGACGTCGGCCACCACTGCGGATCTTCTAGACGGCCTGACGAAGTTCCGGCCGCACGTCATCCACTTCTCCGGCCACGGCAGCGACGAGCTGGTCGTCTTCGAGGACGACGTCGATTCGGGTCATTGTGGAGTCGTGGTCAAGGCAGGGGCGTTCGCAAGTGCGCTCGGCTCGATCAGCGACCCGCCGCTGCTGGTCATGCTCAACTCCTGTCGGTCAGCCTCGCAGATCGACAACCTGGTCGAGCAGGTCGTTCCGTTCGCGATCGGGATGTCCGACAGCATCCACGACCGGGACGCGATCAGGTTCGCCGCGCGGTTCTACGCCTCGATCGCCAACGGGACCACGCTCCAGGAGGCGCACGACCTCGGGAGAGCTGCGCTGGCGCTGGACGGGCTGCCGGGCGCAGACCTGCCGCAACTGGCTCACGCGCCCGATGCCGATCCGCGTGCCACGACCCTCGTGGTTCCGCCGGCTTCGGCTCAGGACGCCGTGAGCTAGGTAGGAGCAGCGCACGGTCGGTCCTCGGTTCGGCCGGGTGGAGTCACTCGGCCGGACAGAACGGGTGTGCAGTCCGAAGCCGACGAGTTTTAGTCGAACCCAAGGCCTTCGGCCGCGTCGGCGGACTGTTCGTTCGCCACGGAAAAATCCTCGCAGCTCCCTAGGGACGAACATTGTCCGGACCTCGGTGAGGTAGTGCTCGATCAGCTCGAGGATCCAGTCGAACTCCGGCCAGCACGCAACGCGGCCCTGATCGCTCTCGCCGCTCAGCTACCGCGTGCCGTCCTGGCCGATCTGATCGGCCTGCACCACGTCACCGCCGCCCGCTGGTCCCAGCTCGCCGCCCGCGACTGGCACGCCTTCGTCGCCGCCCGACGAGGGCATACCGCAGACATCGAATAGGTGCCCTGCACCAGTAGCCGCGAGGCGCGCCGGGCATCAGCGTGACGGCAACCACGCTGATGCCCGGGCGGCCGCGTGTCACACGAGGGTCGTTCGACCGGTCAGACTCCTGAGGGACGCGCGTAGGGGCGGGTCCGGAGGAGGAGGAACGGCGATGGAGATCCTCGTGACCGGGGGGACGGGCACGCTCGGGCGGGCGCTGGTGGCGCGGCTGCGCGCGGACGGCCATCTCCCGCGGGTGCTGAGCAGGCGACCAGGCGACGGCCGCATCGTCGGTGACCTGGAGACCGGTGCGGGAGTTCCCGAGGCCGTGCGCGGGGTCGACACGGTTGTGCATGCGGCGACGCGGTTCGGCCACGACGTTCCCGCGGCCGCTCGGCTGCTCAAGGCGGCGCGGGACGCCGACGTGCGACACCTGGTCTTCATCTCGATCGTCGGCATCGACCGCGTGCCCTACCGCTACTACCGGGACAAGCAGCGGGTCGAGCGCCTGATCGAAGACGGCGGGGTGCCGTGGACGATCCTGCGCGCCACCCAGTTCCACGACCTGCTCGCGATGCTCTTCGGCGCGCTCAGCCGCTCGCCGGTGCTGCCGGTGCTGGCGGGCGCGCCCTTCCAGCCCGTGGACGTCCGGGACGTCGCGGACCGGCTGGCGGCGCTCGCCGTCGCCGAACCCGCCGGCCGGGTGCCCGCTCTGGCCGGGCCGCAGATCCGGCCGATGGCAGACCTCGCCCGAGCCTGGCTCCACGCCACCGGCCGCCACCGCCTGGTGCTGCCGGTGCGGGCGCCGGGCGCGTTCGCCCGCGCGGTCCGCGCCGGCGGGCTTGTGGCGCCGAGCCACGCCGACGGCCGGATCACGTTCGACGAGTACCTCGCGGCACGGACGTCCGTGCGGAGCTGAGAAGGCACGGGGATGTCCGGAGCATCGAGTACGTTCGTCGACCACGCAGCGGGAGTCGACGATCGACAGCCGTGTCACGCTTGACACAGCGCACCCCGTCGTCCTGACTACGACACGCCCGGCCAATCGGCCACGTCGCCAGAACTTGGCGGATCGCCGCGAAGCGGGCACACTGATCACTACAGCCGTGGCGGATCCCATCGACGGGGCCCGGCCACGGGCTCTTGACGCGGTCCACCGTGACGCGAGGACGTAGGGGAAGACGATCCTCGTCGACAGCGGAGGTCTGCAGTGAGCACACGCGGCGTGATCTTCGTCCACTCGTCGCCGACGGCGGTCTGCCCGCACGTCGAGTGGGCGATCTCCGGCGTGCTCGGGACTCGGGTATCGCTCGAGTGGACTGCACAGCCGGCTGCCCCGGGCCTGCTGCGCACCGAGTGCGCCTGGTCGGGACCCAGTGGGAGCGCCGGCGCGATCGCCGGTGCTCTGCGGGCGTGGCAGATGCTGCGGTTCGAGGTCACCGAAGAACCCAGCCCAGGGGTCGACGGCGAGCGGTTCTGCCACACCCCGTCGCTGGGGCTCTGGCGGGGGCGCACGAGCGCGAACGGCGACATCGTCGTCGGTGAGGACCAGCTGCGGACCCTGCTGCACACCGCGTCCGGCAGCCAGGTCGCCGACCGCGTGCAGGACCTGCTCGGCTCGGCGTGGGACGCGGCGCTCGAGCCCTTCCGCCTCGCCGGCGACGGCGCTCCCGTCAGCTGGCTCCACCAGGTGGGCTGACCACCGCACCGCCGGACATCGCGGAGCCCGTCCGCCTGCGCGGGGCACACGGCGGTGGGGCTGCTACGGCGTGACGAAGACCAGCGCGACGTTGTGTCCGCCGAACCCGAACGCGTCGTTCACGGCGGCGCTGAGCTCGACCTTGCGGGCCTCGCCGGCGACCACGTCCAGCTGGACGCCGTCGTCGATACGCTCGAGGTTCAGCGAGGGCGGCACGATCCCGTCGCGCACCGACAGCATCGCCGCGATGCTCTCGACCGCACCCGCCGCGCCGAGCAGGTGCCCCATCGCCGACTTGGGCGCGGTGAGCACCGGATGATCGCCGATCGCGCTGCGGATCGCCGCCGCCTCGGCGACGTCGCCCACCGGAGTGGATGTCGCATGACAGTTGACGTGGTCCACGTCGGCCGGGTCGATGCCCGCGGTGCGCAGCGCCGCGGCGATCGCGCGTGACGCGCCGCCACCCACCGGGTCCGGGGCAGTGATGTGGTAGCCGTCGGCGGAGGTCCCGATCCCGGCGAGCCGGCCGTGCACGGTGGCGCCGCGCGCGCGGGCGAACTCCTCGCGCTCGAGCACCATGATCCCGGCGCCCTCGCCGAGGACGAAGCCGTCACGGTCGACGTCGAACGGCCGCGACGCCTTCTCCGGCTCGTCGTTGCGGGTGCTCATGGCCCGCATCTGGGAGAACCCGGCGAGCGGGATCCCGGTGATGCACGCCTCCGCACCGCCGGCGACGACCACGTCCGCCTCGCCCGACTTGATCATTCGCCAGCCCCAGGCGAGGGCCTCGGCGCCGGAGGCACACGCCGACACAGGGGCGTGCACGCCGGCCTTGGCCCCCAACTCCAGACCCACGTGCGCGGCCGGCCCGTTGGGCATGAGCATCGGGATCGTCAGAGGCGAGACCTTGCGCAGGCCCTGGTTCTCCAGCAGGTCGTCCTGGCCGAGCAGCGTGAGCGCACCGCCGATCCCGGTACCGACGATCACCGCGAGCCGCAGCGGGTCCACGACGGGCTGGTCACCGGCGAGCCGAGCATGCGCCCACGCCTCGCGCGCGGCGACGACGGCCACCTGCTCGGAGCGGTCCAGGCGGCGGGCCTCGACGCGCTTGAGCACCTCGGTGGGCTCCACCGCGAGCTGCGCGGCGATCCGCACCGGAAGGTCGTACTTCTCGACCCAGTCGGCCGTCAGACGCGATACCCCGGACCGCCCTGCGAGCAGGGCGTCCCAGGTCGACGCGGCGTCGCCGCCGAGCGGGGTGGTCGCCCCGAACCCGGTGACGACGACATTCACGGACATCGGTGGGCCGCCTGCGGTCACTGGTTCTTCGCGATGTAGTCCACGGCGTCGCTCACGGTCTTGAGCTGGGCCAGCTGGTCGTCAGGGATCTTCACGCCGAACCGGTCCTCTGCTTGCACGGCGATCTCGACCATCGACAGGGAATCGATGTCGAGGTCGTCGACGAAGGACTTCTCGGGTGTGACCTCGGCGGCGTCGATCCCCGCGACCTCCTCGACGATCTCGGAAAGCCCGGTCTGGATCTCGGCGGTGTCGGCCATGCTGCGTCTCCTTCTGTGAACGTCCGGATGGATGGTGGGTGGATGGTGGGCATCGGTGCCCGACCGGTTCTAGGGGCAGACGACGACCTGCGCGGCGTACGAAAGGCCCGCTCCGAAGCCTACGAGCAACGCGATCTCACCGGACCGCAGGCGCCCCTCGGCGCGCATGTGATCCATCGCCAGCGGAATCGAGGCGGACGAGGTGTTGCCCGAGTGCACGATGTCGTCCGCGACCCGCATGTCCTCGCGGGCACCCTTCTGGCGCAACCGTTTCGCGACGGCTTCGACGATCCGCAGGTTCGCCTGATGCGGGACGAACACGTCGATGTCGGCGGGGGTCAGCCCCGCGAGCTCGATCGCCCGCAGCGCAACCGGGGCGACCTTGGTGGTCGCCCACCGGAACACCGCCTGACCCTCCTGGTGCAATGCGCGAGTCTCCGGGTTGACCCGGATGGTCTGGTACTGGTCACCCGCGCTGCCCCACGCCACGGGGCCGACGCCCACGGAGGCGGCGTCCAGCGCCGGGCCCACGACCGCGGCGCCCGCGCCGTCGGCGAAGATGATGCAGGTCGAGCGGTCGGTCCAGTCCATCCAGTCCGACAGCTTCTCGGCGCCGATCACGAGTACGGAGCTCGACGTCCCGGCTCGGACGAGGTCCGCGGCGACGGCGAGGCCGTAGCTGAAGCCCGAACAGGCCGTGTTGAGGTCGAACGCGGCGGGAGCGGGGATGCCGATCCGGTGCGCGACCTGAGCCGCCGCATTGGGGATGGGGTCGGGCATCGTGCAAGTGGCGACGATGACGGTGTCGACCTCGGCCGGGTCCACGCCCGAGTCCTTCAGCGCGCGGACGCCCGCCTCGGCGGCCATCTCCACCAGCAGGGCGTCCTTCTCCGCGATCCGGCGGCTCTCGATGCCAACCCGGGAACGGATCCACTCGTCGTTGGTGTCGACGCGGGCGGCCAGCTCGTCGTTGGTGACGACCCGATCCGGCTGCAAGCTGCCCAGCCCGAGCAACCGCGCGCCGGGCACGGTCGCCGCAAGCTGCAGCCGTCCGGTGGCGCTCATGCCCGGCTGCCGGCGGAGTCGGGTGTGAGCAGCTCCATGGCCGCGTCGAGGTCGTCGGGGGACGTGAGAGCGAGCGCCGGAGTGCCGCGCAGCTCGCGCTTGGCCAACCCGACCAGTGTCCCGGCGGGCGGAAGCTCGATCAGCGCGACCACCCCCCGCTCCCGGAGGGTCTCCTGACAGGCATCCCAGCGAACGGGCCGCGTGACCTGGGCGACGAGCCGACGTAGAGCGTCCGCGCCGTCCGTCACCGCGGCGCCGTCGGCGTTCGACAGCAGGATGTGCACCGGGTCTCCGGGCGTGACCGCCGACGCGTGCCTGCCCAGCGCCTCCTCCGCCGGCGCCATGAACCGCGTGTGAAAGGCGCCCGCGACGGACAGCGGCACCACCCTCGCCCGCTCCGGAGGCGCTGCTGCCAGCGCGTCGAGCGCGTCGATCGGACCGGCGGCCACCACCTGCCCGGCCCCGTTGCGGTTGGCGGGGTCGAGCCCCAACTCCTCGAGGCGATCGAGCACGTCCTGGGGCTTCCCTCCCAGCACCGCGCTCATGCCCGTGGGTACCCGCGCGCACGCGGCGGCCATCTCCCGCCCGCGCACCGCGGCCAGCGCGACGGCCGCATCCGGGTCGAGCACCCCGGCGACGGCGGCTGCCGCGAGCTCACCCACCGAATGCCCTGCGGCGATCAGCGGGGGCAGCGTGACCCGGGCGGTCAGGCTCGCGAAGGCCAGCAGCGAGGCGGCGACGACCAGGGGCTGCGTGACGGCGGTGTCCTTGATCTCCTCGGCCTCGGCGGTGGTGCCCAGCCGCTCCAGGTCGAGGCCGGTGCCGGCCGACCACCGGGCGAGCGTCTCTCGGGCGACGGGATCGTCGAGCCACGGGGTGAGCATGCCGGGGGTCTGCGCGCCCTGGCCGGGCGCGAGCAGGGCGATCACGCCCGCAAGCTTCATCGGCGCTCTGCCTGCACGGCATGTCGCCCACTGACAACATCAAGGCCCGTCATGTGGAGGTTTCCCCCAATCGTGCAGGCGGGCGACCACCAGTGCGGTGCGCAGGACGAAGGCGTCGCGAGGTTCGGCGGGGGAGTACCCGGTGACCTCGGCGACCCGGCGAAGCCGGTAGCGGACCGTGTTGGGGTGCACGTAGAGGGCGCGGGCGCACGCCTCCAGCGCGCCGCCGCCCTCGAGGTAGGCGGCGAGGGTCCGCAGCAGCTCCCCGCCCGCCGCGACCAGCGGAGCGACGATCGAGTCGACCAGGCGACGGTGTGCCGTCACGTCGCCACCGATAGCGCGCTCGGGCAGCAGGTCGTCCGCGGCCACCGGACGAGGCGCATCCGGCCATCCAGGGGCCGCCCGCAGTCCGGCCAGCGCCTCCCGCGCGCTGGCGTAGGCACCCGCCAGGTCGTTGGCGGTCGGCCCGACGACCACCGGTCCGGGGCCGAAGCCGTCGAGCAGGCGGCCGAGCCCGGCGTCACCGGCGAGATGGTCGGAGGCCGCGTGCTCGGCGCCGGTGGGCTCGGACAGCACCATCACCAGTCGCTCGCCCTGCGCGGCCGCCAGCACCGCTCGGTCCGAGCGGCTCCCGTGGCGGCGCAGCTCGCCGAGCCGCTCCGCCGGAAACCGCCCCCGCCCAGCGGGGACCTCGCCGACCACCACCCGCACCGGGGCCGCCGCGTCCAGGCCGAGCGCCGCGGCCCGGGAGATGAGTGCGTCCTCGCCGCCGGCAGCCGGGCCGCCGTCGGGGACGGGACCGCGGACGATGGCGTCGACGACGAGCGCCTCCAGCCGTGCGTCCCAGGTTCCGCGCGCCTCGGCAGCGCCGGCGTAGGCCGTGGCGGCGGCGAACGCGACACCGCGCCCGAACCTCAAGACGCCCTCGACCAGGACACGGCGTTCGTCCTCGTCGGCCGCGAGCGGCGGCAGGTGCTGCTCGAACACGTCGGTCGCGATGCGCACGAGCTCGACGGTCTGGCGCAGCGACAACCGGCGCGCCAGGTCGGGCGGGGCGATGCGGAAGGCCTCGGCGGTGAGCCGGATCGTCTCGGTCGGTTCGTCGAGCCACGCCACGAAGTTGGCCACGCCACGCTGGGTCACGAGCAGCACGGCGGCGCGCTGGTCCGCGGTGAGCCGGTGGAACCACGGTTGGCGGTCCATGGCGGCCAGGCAGGCCGAAGCCAGGTCACCGGCTGCAAGCTCCAGCCGGCGCAAGGTGATCGGTGAGACCGTCATGATCCCGGATCCGGCGTTGAGCGCGGGGTGGACGCGCCGTGGCCGGACCGATCACCCCGATCCGCGCGGGTCACGGGGTGATACGGAGCGCCGGGGGATGCGCTACTCCGCGCCGCGTCGGGGAATCGCCTCCGACGCGGGCGGACGAAATGGAAAGCGCGGGGGACCGCGTGATCAGCCGAGCGGCGTCACCTTGGTCGCTTGCGGGCCCTTCTGGCCCTGCTCGATGTCGAAGGACACGCGCTGCCCCTCGTCGAGGCTCTTGTACCCGTTGGTCTGGATCGCGGAGTAGTGCACGAACACGTCCGCCCCGCCACCGTCGGGTGCGAGGAAGCCGTAGCCCTTCTCGCTGTTGAACCACTTGACGGTGCCCTCTGCCATTCTTGCTCTCCTCGTACCTGGTGCCGGGGCTCTCGCCCCCGACATCGCGCCGCTCGGCCGCTACGGTCCGCGCCCGGGTCGGGACACCGTTCCACGATCCCGAGGCCGGCGTCGGCGCGGAGCGTACCGTGCTCGCTCGTTCTTGCCGAGGGGCAATGACCAGTGTGTTCGTGCTGTGACCCGGCGCCCGACAACCGATCGGGCACCGGGTCGACCAGTGATCAGGCGACGCCGGGGTCACTCGTCTGCGGGCCCGCCGCCTGCGGATCGTCGATCCGGTACTTGGCGGCGGCCTCGACCGCGACCGCGCGGTCGATTTCGCCTCGCGCGGCCAGCGTCTCCAGGGCGGCCACCGTGATCGACTCGGCGTCGACCGCGAAGTGGCGCCGCACCGCCGGCCGCGTGTCGGACAGACCGAAACCGTCGGTGCCCAGACTGGTGAAGGGCGCCGGCACCCACTGGCGGATCTGGTCGGGCACCGCACGCATCCAGTCCGATGTGGCCACGACGGGGGGAGCCGCCTCCCCTGTTTCGCCCAGAACCCGGCTGACGTAGGGAACTCGCGGCTCGGCGTCGGGGTGCACGAGGTTGTGGTGCTCGGCCGCGACGCCGTCGCGGCGCAGCTCACCCCACGACGTCACCGACCACACCTCCGCGCCGACGCCCCACTGCTCGGCGAGCAGCGCTCGGGCCCGCACCGCCCACGGCAGCGCCACTCCGGACGCGAGCAACCGGACCTGCGGCCCCTCGTCCGTGGCACTGGGGAGGAACCGGTAGATCCCGCGCAGCAGGCCGTCGACGTCCAGATCGTCCGGCTCCGCCGGCTGCACATACGGCTCGTTGTAGACCGTCAGGTAGTAGAAGACGTTCTCGCCCTCCAGCCGTTCGGCCTGTCCGTCGTCGTCGCTCCCTCCGTACATCCGCCGCAGCCCGTCGCGGACGATGTGCGCGACCTCGTAGGAGAACGCCGGGTCGTAGGCGAGCACCGCCGGGTTGGTCGAGGCCAGCAGCAGCGAGTGGCCATCGTTGTGCTGCAGCCCCTCGCCGACCAGCGTCGTGCGCCCGGCCGTGGCGCCGATCAGGAAGCCGCGCGCCATCTGGTCGGCGGCCGCCCAGATCGAGTCGCCGGTGCGCTGGAACCCGAACATCGAGTAGAAGACGTAGACGGGGATCATCGGCTCGCCCTGCGTGGCGTACGCGGTGCCCGCTGCGATGAAGCTGCCCATCGAGCCGGCCTCGTTGATGCCCTCGTGCAGCAGCTGCCCTGTCTCGCTCTCCTTGTAGGCGAGCATGAGGTTGGCGTCGACCGACGTGTAGTTCTGGCCGTGCGGGTTGTAGATCTTCTGGGACGGGAACATCGAGTCCATCCCGAACGTCCGCGCCTCGTCCGGGATGATCGGGACGAACCGACCGCCGATCTCCGGATCCTTCACCAGCTCGCGCAGCAGTCGGACGAAGGCCATCGTCGTGGCCACCTCCTGCTTGCCCGAGCCCTTCCGCACGACGTCGTAGACCTTGTCGCCGGGCAGGACCAGCGGCTTCGCCGTCACCCGCCGCTCGGGCACCGGACCGCCGAGGCGGCGGCGCCGGTCGAGCATGTACCTGATCTCCGGGACATCGTTGCCGGGGTGGTAGTACGGCGGCAGGTAAGGGTTCTCCTCGAGCGCCTTGTCCGAGATCGGGATGCGCTGCGAGTCGCGGAACTCCTTGAGATCGTCCAGCGTCATCTTCTTCATCTGGTGCGTGGCGTTGCGGCCGGCGAAGTGGGCGCCCAGGCCGTAGCCCTTGATCGTCTTCGCCAAGATGACGGTGGGCTGGCCGTGGTGCTCCGTCGCGGCCGCGTAGGCCGCATAGACCTTGCGGTAGTCGTGGCCCCCGCGCTTGAGGTTCCAGATCTCGGCGTCGCTCATCGGCTCGACGAGCGACTTCGTGCGTGGGTCGCGGCCGAAGAAGTGCTCGCGGACGAACGCGCCGTCGTTCGCCTTGTAGGTCTGGTAGTCCCCGTCGAGAGTGGTGTTCATGAGGTTGACGAGCGCCCCGTCGCGGTCGCGGTGCAACAGCTTGTCCCACTCCCGACCCCAGATCACCTTGATGACGTTCCAGCCTGCGCCCCGGAAGAACCCCTCGAGCTCCTGGATGATCTTGCCGTTGCCCCGGACGGGCCCGTCGAGCCGCTGCAGGTTGCAGTTGACGACGAATGTCAGGTTGTCCAGACCCTCGAGAGCCGCGATGTGAATCAGCCCTCGGGACTCCGGCTCATCCATCTCGCCGTCACCGAGGAACGCCCAGACGTGCTGGTTCGACGCGTCGGCGAAGCCGCGGGCGGTCAGGTAACGGTTGAACCGGGCCTGCATGATCGCGTTCATGGGCCCCAGCCCCATCGAGACAGTGGGGAACTCCCAGAAGTCCGGCATCAGCCGCGGGTGCGGGTAGCTCGGCAGCCCGTGGCCGGGGCCACCGTGCGAGAGCTCCTGACGGAAGCCGTCGAGCCGATCTTCGGTCAGCCGCCCCTCGAGGTAGGCCCGGGCGTAGACGCCGGGCGAGGCGTGCCCCTGGATGAACACCTGGTCGCCGCCGCCCGGGTGGTCCTTGCCGCGGAAGAAGTGGTTGAACCCGACCTCGTAGAGCGTCGCCGACGACGCGTAGGACGAGATGTGCCCGCCGACGCCGATGCCCGGGCGCTGCGCGCGGTGCACCGTGATCGCGGCGTTCCAGCGGATCCACCGGCGGTACGCGCGCTCGGCCTCCTCGTCGCCGGGGAACCAGGGCTCGCGGTCCGTGGGGATGGTGTTGACGTAGTCGGTGCTGGTCACCGACGGGATGCCGACGTGCTGCTCGCGGGCGCGCTGCAGCATCCGCAGCATCAGATAGCGCGCGCGCTGGCGGCCGCCGGCGTCCAGGACGGCGTCGAACGACTCCAACCACTCGGCGGTCTCCTCCGGGTCGGTGTCGGGGAGGTGTGCGGCAAGCCCCTCCCTGATCACGGGGAGCCGGTCGTCGCCCTTGGTGCGGTCGCGGGTGCCGTCGGTGCTGCGCTGCCCGGTCACGGGTCTCCCTGCCTCGTTCGTGGGTATGCCACCCCCTATCGTGCCTCGTGAAGCGTGATCGGCGAACCGAGGTTGCGCGCCGATGAGGTGACATGTTCGGATTCCGCATCCGGTACGGCTGCGGTGAGGGGTCGGAGCCGGTCGGTTGCGACGGAAAGAGGGGTACAGGCGTGGCTGCCGCGGAAGATGCCGGGCGAGGGTCCGACATCGCGGGCAAGCTCGGCGTGGAGCCGGGAATGGTCGTCCAGGAAGTCGGGTGGGACACCGACGTCGACGAGTCGGTGCGGGACGCGGTCGAGGAGCGGTGCGGAGACGAGCTGCTCGACGAAGATGCGGACGAGGTCATCGACCTGGTGCTCCTGTGGTGGCGCGAAGGCGACGGAGACCTCGTCGACGCCCTCATCAACGCGATCGGCCCGCTCGCCGACAACGGCGTGATCTGGGTGCTCACCCCCAAGACGGGGCGTACGGGCCACGTCGAGCCGAGCGAGATCGCCGAGGCCGCGCCGACGGCGGGGCTGTCGCAGACGTCAAACGTCAGCGTCGGGGACAGCTGGGCCGGCGCCCGGTTGGTGGCCCCTCGAGCGGCCCGATCCCGGCGCTGATCGTTCCGTGCGTCACCAGCGGTGGTGGAGGCGGTCGCGAACCGTGCGCCCGTCCGGGTCGTAGACCACGCGGTAGGCCGGAACCGCCCACAGTCGGGTGTGCAGCGGGAGCTTCTCGGGCCGGTGCGGCCGCAGCCTGCCTGGCGGCCGCGGCCCGGTGCGCCCCGCGGTGTGCCAGGCGTCGAGGGCGTCGGCCGCGGCCCGCACCACGCGGACGACGTCGTCGGGCGCGAGCAGGTCGGCGTCCGCGCTGCCGTCGTCGGGCCGGTCGAGGTGCTCGCGCAGCAGCCGTAGCCGCAGGTCGCGGGCGAACCGGCGGGCACCGTCGCCGAGCCCGGCGGGGTCGCGCGGCTCCCGTTCGTCCGGCGTGTCGTCGAGAACCGCGCACGACAGCTCGGTGTCGTGGCTCCACGAGCGCCGGTTGAGGTTCGCGCTGCCGGCGCAGGCCCACACGTCGTCGATGACGCACACCTTCGCGTGGACGTAGACCGGTGTACCGACGCGGTTCTCCAGGTCGAACACATGCACTCGATCCGGCGCGACCTTCGACACCACCTGGATCGCCTCCAGGCGGCCCACCTCGTTGGGTGGCAGCGCGAAGCGACCGTCCACGTCGGGATACCGCGGCACCACCACGACGATGTGCAGGTCGGGGGCCGCGGTGAGCGCGTCGGCCAGCAGCCGGGCGATGTGCGGCGACCACATGTACTGGTCCTCGAGGTAGATCAGCCGCCGAGCCCGGCGGAACGCCTTCGCATACCCGCGGGCGACCGAGCGCTCGCCGGTGGGGGCGTAGGGCGTCTTCGGCCGGATGGCCGGATAAGTGCGCAATACCTGCACTGCACACGGCCCCGCCGGCGGCGGGTCCGGCAGCTGCTCCGGCAGCGGGTCGGCCGCGAGGTCGGCGCCCCGGAGCCGGTCCTTGAGATAGGAGATCGGATTGTCGGTGTCGAGCGAGCGCGGGTCCGTCCACCGCTCGCGGAACACGACGTCGAGCAGCCCGACCACCGGACCCCGCAGCTGCAGCTGCACGTCGTGCCAGGGCGGCGTGCTCCCGTACTCTGCGGACATCGGCACGGTCTGCGGGTCACCGCCGTGGTCGGCGTCGTCGCGGCGGGAGTGGCACAGGTCGATGCCTCCGGCGAAGGCCACGTCGCGGGCGCCGGCGTCGGGGTCCGGTCGCCGGATCACGACCAGCTTCTGGTGGTGGCTCCCCGCCCGCCGGACGCGCTGGTCGAGCAGCACCTCCCCGCCCGCCTCGCTGACGTCGTCGCCGAGCTGGCGGTTCTGCTCCTCGCTGTAGGAAATCTTCTCGTGGTGGCTGCGCCACATGAGTCCCTTGACCAACACGCCGCGCTTCGCGGCGTCCCCGAAGAGCCCCCCGACCGTGGGCCCGTCCGGGCGGAGCAGCTCGTCGGCGTCCCCTCGCCAGTCGGTGAAGAACAGGTGGTCACCGGCCCGCAGCTCGGACACCTCGTCGACCAAACGGGCGAAGTACGTCGATCCGTGCACCAGCGGGACGACGGCGTTGCCGGTAACCCACGCCGGCAGCGTGAACTCGGGGTTGCCGCGCTCGGCGTTCGTCAGGAACCAGTCCTCGAGCCGCACCCTCGCCTCCGTCCGCCGGCCTCGCGCGGAACAGTAGCTACTTCACCTGGATCTCCGCCGTGCTCCGCTGCGGCGATGACCCATCGGACACGCGTTAGGCTCTCCGAGAACCTCGAGCAGGGGAGGGCGGCATGGCACTGGAAGTGGGAACCAAGGCTCCCGACTTCACCGTCAAGGACCAGAACAACCAGGAGGTCAAGCTCTCGTCGTTCCGCGGCGCGCGCAACGTGCTGGTTGTGTTCTACCCCTTTGCCTACTCGAGCATCTGCACCGGCGAGCTGTGCTCCATCCAGGAGGACCTCGACGACTTCCAGAACGACGACGTCCAGATCCTCGCGATCTCGGCCGACCACCCGTTCGCGCTGAAGGCGTGGGCGGAGTCGCAGGGTTTCGAGTTCCCGTTGCTGTCGGACTTCTGGCCGCACGGCAGGATCTCCAAGGCCTACGGGGTGTTCAACGAAGACCACGGCATGGCCGTGCGCGGGACGTTCCTGGTCGACAAAACGGGGGTCGTGCGGTTCGCCGAGATCAAGGGGCCGGGGGAGCCGCGGGACCAGGACGGCTGGCGCTCGGCGATGGCGGCTCTCGCCGCCGCCTGATCCCCGGTCCGGGCGCGTAGCTCAGCGGGAGAGCACTCGGCTTACACCCGAGCGGTCGCAGGTTCGAACCCTGCCGCGCCCACCAGCTTGATCAGGCATTTTTGCCGGTCTAAAGATCGCGGCTCGCGGCTCGTGACACACTTCGTGACACCAAATCCGCTACTCTGCCGGCCATGACACGGTCCCCGCCCGCCCGGAGGAAGCAGCGCGGGTCGATCGACAAGCTGCCAAGCGGCGCGCTGCGGGTACGCGTGCACGGGGGCGAGGACCCGCTGTCGGGGAAGCGGCACACGCTCGTGGAGATCATCCCGGCCGGCCCCAAGGCCGCTGTGCGGATTCCGGCGTAATGGAGCACCGCGTCCGGAGGTTTTGGAGCAGTCGGTCCGGGAGTTTTGGAGCGGTGCTGCGGGGTGTGGGTCGGAGCGTCAGCGACGGTTCGGTT
>JAQSWF010000246.1 GCA_029266775.1 Pseudonocardia sp. | reverse complement strand
GTGGCCATCCGACCCGCCGGCGCTCGCTACGAGTTCGTGCCGGGCGGCGTGCTCAACATCGATGCGAGCGAGGTCGTCCGGAACGGCCCGCCGCCGAGCGGGGCGCACAGCGACATCCTCCATCCCGAGGTCACCTGGCTGGTGCTCACCGCGGGCGGCCTCGTCACGCCGTAGGCCTAGCCACCGCCACCCCCGCGCGAGTCGCTACGTTTTGGCGCGCGAGTGGACGGAAATCTGGCACGCGAGCGAGGAACGGTCGGCTGGCCACACGGGGCGGAACGCCGCGAGGTGGGCACACTGGGGCGGTGGCCGTCGGGGTGCGGGTCGTCGCGGTGCTCGCCGTGCTCGCGGTGCTCGTCGTCGCGGTCGTCGCGCTGGTCTGGGCGTTCCAGCGCCAGCTGATCTACTACCCGGGCGGCGCGCCACCCGTGGCTCCGGCCGTCGTACTCGAGGCGGGAACCGCCGCCGCGATGCACACCGACGACGGGCACACTCTGACGGCCTGGTACGCGCCTGCGACCGGTCCCGCCCAAGGATCGACGGTGCTGGTGCTGCCGGGCAACGCCGGGTCCCGGATGGACCGGGTCCCGCTGGCGCGGGCGCTGAGCGCCGAGGGGTTCGACGTCCTGCTGCTCGACTACCGCGGCTACGGCGGCAACCCCGGTTCCCCCACCGAGGCGGGGCTCGCCGCCGACGCGCGGGCTGCCTACCGGTACCTGGTCGACGAGCGGGGCGTCGAACCGGATCGGCTGGTGCTGTTCGGCGAGAGCCTCGGTGGCGCCGTTGCCGCCCGGTTGGCCCGCGAGGAGGCGGTCGGCGCCGTCGTGCTGCGCAGCCCGTTCACGTCGCTCGCCGACGTCGGCGCCATGCACTACCCGTTCCTGCCCGTGCGGCTGCTGCTGCGGGACCGCTTCCCGACAGCCGAGCACGTCGCCGCCGTCACCGCACCCGTCGTCGTGGTTGTGGGTGACGCGGACGAGGTGGTGCCCGCCGAGCAGAGCCGGGCAGTGGCCGCCGCGGCCGGATCCGCACCCGTCGAGGTCCCCGCCGCCCGGCACAACGATCCCGAGCTGGCGTACGGGCCGGCCGTCGTCGACGCCGTCGTAGTCGTCAGCGGCTGACGTCGATCCGGCGGTTGCGCACCGCAAGCCCCACCCACGACGCCGCGGCCAGCGCGGCGACCAGGAGCTGCGCGGCCAGCAGGTGCTCCTGCGGGTAGACGACGCCGGTGACGTAGGTGTCGATGAAGCCCTGCGGCAGGCCGTCCTCGCCCCCGAGCCGACGCAGCCCGTCTTCCCAGCCGGTGAGCGGGCACTCCACGCCGGCGACGCTCAGCACGGCCCAGACGACAGCTGCCGCGTGCGGCACGATCACCCAGCGGAACCACCAGGCCACGAACCCGCCGACGGCCAGGAAGACCAGGAAGCCGAAGTGGGCCAGCATGACCAGGTCGGCGAGGATGCTGTAACCCACGTCCCCAGGATGGCCCCGAGGGCTGTCGCCGTCACGCCGGATCCTCGAACACCACCGCGAACACCCGCTCCCCCGGCCACAGAGCGTGCTCGGGGGCGACGTCCGGGCCGCAGGCGGCGGAGCCGAGGCCGTGCACCGCGTCGTCGAGGAACAGGTACGTGCGCGCGGCCGGCCCCAGCTCGTGCGGGTGGCGGGCCCGCTCGACCTCCTGCGGGGTGTGCGCGGCAAGGCTGAACCCGGGCCGATGGCCGCCGGGGCCGGGCACCGTGCGCAGCCGGAGCCGGACACCGCTGCCGTCGCTGAGCTCCAGGGTGCGCAGCTGCGGGCGGTGGCCCGTCTCCTGTGGCCGCGAGTACCGGACGTTCAGCTCGTCGAGTTCGGCGGTGAACCGCCCGACCCGGGCCGCACGCGACGAGTCCGGGTACGACTCGTGCGGGCCGGTGCCGAACCAGCGCGCCTCGCGCAGCGTCGCAGGCAGGTCGAAGCGGACGCCGACGCGGGGCCAGGTGCAGTCCCAGTCCGACGACGGCACGAGCTCGACCCGCAGCGCGATCTCGTCGGTGAAGTCCCACCGATAGGTGACGTCGACGCACTGCGCGCTGTCCGCGGCGCCGACCCGCGTGCGGACGACCCACCCGTCGGCCTCCCGGGTCACCTCGCGAACGCGGTGAACCAACCGGTCCAGGCCGCGCTCGCGCCAGCGGCTCTCCGACGAGCGGCCGTCCGTGGTGTCAAAGGCGATCCCGCGGTCGTTGTCGGTCGGCGCGCGCCACAGCTCGAGCCGCGGACCGTCGATCTCCAGCCCGAAAAGCTGCCGCAGCCGACCCGTTCGCTCGTCCACAACGGCCACTTCCGCGCTGGGCTTCCGGCGAGGACGGCGGGCAGGCGGCCCGGACGTGCCGAGGGCGAACTGCGCGTCCGCCACGACGTGGTCCCGGTCCGCCCAGGCGGTCCGGTCGGCCAGCTCGGCCCGCACGGTCAGCCAGATTTCGTCGACTCGCGCGTCCCTTTGTGCCGACTCGCGCGCCATTTTGTAGCGACTCGCGCGGAACAGCTCCGGGGGCAGGGCCACGGCGGCGGTGTCGCCCGCGGGGATCGGCGCGACCTCCAGCTCCTGCTCGACGTGGCGGTGCCCGTCTTCCTCGACGACCGCGACGAACCGCAGGTGGCCGGTGTCGACGGTGTGGTAGCGGCTGGTGACCTCGAGGGTGTCGCCGTGCAGCGCGAACTGGACGGGCGCGTTCACCGCCGCGAACTCGGCGAGGCCCGGACTGGGCGTGTCGTCGGGCAGGACCATCCCGTCCATGACGAAGTTGCCGTCGTGCACGACCTCGCCGAAGTCCCCGCCGTAGGCGAAGTACGGCGTGCCGTCGGGGGTGTGCGTGAGCAGGCCGTGGTCGCGCCATTCCCAGACGAACCCGCCGTGGTGACGCGGGCTCGCCTCGCACAGCGCGTCGTAGGTGTCCTGCGCCCCCGGGCCGTTGCCCATCGCGTGGACGAACTCGCACAGGACGAAGGGCCGGGACCGGACGCGGTTCGCCTCGGTCGGGGTGAGGGGCGGCGCGGCGCCGGCGACGATGCTGTCGCGCACGATCGGTCCGTCGTCCGCGCAGATCGCCGCCACCTCGGCAGGCGAGGGGTACATCCGGGAGTAGACGTCGGTGTAGGCGCACGTGGCGTCGCCCTCGTAGTGCACGGGCCGTTCGGGGTCGCGGCGGCGGACCCACTGCGCGGTGGCGGCCAGGTTGCGGCCCGTGCCGGCCTCGTTGCCCAGCGACCACATGACGATCGACGCGTGGTTCTTGTCGCGCTCGACGGTGCGGGTGATCCGGTCGAGATACACCGCTTCCCACGCCGGGTCGTCGCTCGGGTTGCCTCGCCAGCCGACGCCGACGAAGCCGTGGGTCTCCAGGTCGTTCTCCAGCATCACCCAGAAGCCCAGCTCGTCGATGAGATCGAGCAGGCGCGGGTGGGGCGGGTAGTGGCTGGTGCGGATCGCGTTGACTCCTGACCGCTTCATCCGCAGCAGGTCCGCCCGGGCGTGGGCCTCGTCGAACATCCGGCCGCGTTCGGGGTGCGTGTCGTGCCGGTTCATTCCGCGGAACACGACCTGCCGGCCGCTGACCGAGAACCGCTCGCCGTCGAGACGGACGGTGCGGAAGCCGAGCCGCAGCGCCACCGTCTCGCCGGACGTGCGCACGGTCGCGCCGTAGAGCCGCGGCACCTCGGCGCTCCACGGCTCGACGGCGCCGACGGGGAACGGCGCGACGTCGTCCGGTCCGGTGAACACCTGCCGCACGCCGAGTTCGGGGATCTCGACGGTGACCGGGAACGCGTCGCCCCCCGCGCCGATCTCGGGGTCGATCGATCCCTCGCCGTCGTCGTACGCCGTCCGCAGCCACACGTCGTCCAGCGCGCCTCGCGGGCGGCCCAGCAGGGTGACGTCGCGGAAGATGCCCGGCAGCCACCACTGGTCCTGGTCCTCGACGTAGCTCATCGACGACCACTGGTGCACGCGCACGACGAGCTCGTTCTCCCCGGGCACCAGCGCGTCGGTGACGTCGAACTCCTGCACCAGCCGGCTGCCCTTGCCGAC
>JAQSWF010000042.1 GCA_029266775.1 Pseudonocardia sp. | reverse complement strand
GACGGCACCGAGACCTTCGACATCAGCGGCATCACCGCGCTCAACGACGGGTCGACGCCGCGGACGGTGCACGTGACGGCGACCAAGGAGGGCGGCGGGCCAGAAAAGTCGAGCATCGTGGAGTTCGACGCCGTGGTCCGCATCGACACCCCCGGCGAGGCCGACTACTACCGCCACGGCGGGATCATGCAGTACGTGCTGCGGGGCATGCTGCAGAGCTGAGCGGCTCGCCCTGCCCCGCCCCGCTCGGCACCGTCCTGTCCGGCACCGTCCGGGGCTCGATGGAGCGAACGCGGCGTTGGGTGCATTGACCGCACCGAACGCCGCGTTCGCTCCATCGGCGGAGGCCGACTTTTCGATGCGGCTCTCGCTAGTCAACGAACCGTGGTCATTTCGAGAGCGTCATCGATTCATTGACCAAGTGGCACCCCATTGTCGCCGGCCAGGCGCGCAACGGTTGTGATCATTCCGCCTGCGCGCAGCTTCTCGCCGTCCGCTCAGCCCTTCTCCGCCCCGCTCGTCAGCCCCTCCACCAGCAGCCGCTCGGCCAGGAAGAACAGCACGACGATCGGTAGGGTCAGGAGCACCGAGCCGGCCATGAGCACCGTCGTCGGGATCTCGATGCTGCCGGCCAGCTGGGACAGGCCCAGCGACACCGTCCACCGCTCCCGGTCTTCGGCCAGGAACAGCAGCGCGAACAGGAACTCGTTCCACGCGATCATGAAGACGTACAGCGCATTCGACACGACCGCGGGCATCGCCAGCGGCAGGCTGATCCTGGTCAAGATCGTCCATCGGGACGCCCCGTCGACGGCGGCCGCCTCCTCCAGCGACACCGGCACCGTCTCGAAGTAGTTGCGCAGCAGGTAGATGGAGATCGGGACGGTCTGCGCCACGTACACGACGAGCAGCCCGACCAGCGAGCCGCGCAGCCCGACTGCGGAGAAGAACACGAACAGCGGCACCGCGAGCAGGATCGCCGGGAACAGGTAGACCGCCAGGAAGAGCGTGCTGACCTGCCGGCGCCCGGCGAACTGCAGCCGGCTGATCGCGTACGCCCCGGGGATGGCGGCCAGCAGGGTGACCACCACCGTCAGCACCGCGATCACTGCGCTGTTGCGCAGGAACAGCAGGAACCCCTGCCCGCCGTCGTCCGGCGACGCGAGCACCGACACGTAGGTCGACAGGTCGAACGAGTCCGGCCACAGCGCGCCCGGACGCAGGATCACCTCGTCCAGGCTGCGCACCGAGAGGATCACCATGTAGTAGAACGGCAGCAGCGTCACCGCCACGAGGACGGCGATCACCACCCACCCCAGCACGCCGAACAGCACGTCTTCGACCCGGTCCCGGGTCCACTGCTGGGGCGGCGGCGCGGGCGGACGGGACGTTGGTGCCTGCCGAACGGGCGCGGCGCGCGTCACGGCTCCTCCCCCGGCCGACCGACGAACCGGAAGTACAGCCCCAGCAGCACCACGAGCACCAGCGCGAGCACGAGCGCCTGCGCCGACGCGGCACCGACGTCGCCGCGGGCAGTGAGCAGGTCGTACACCCGCACGCTGACCACCTCGGTGCCCGCGGCGCCGCCGGTGAGCAGGTAGATGTCGTCGAACTCGTTGAACGTGAAGATGAACCGCAGCACCGCCAGCAGCGCGATCGTCGGCAGCAGCTGCGGGAACACCACGTACCGGAACCGCTGGCTGACGGTCGCCCCGTCCATCACCGCCGCCTCCTCGAGGTCGCCCGGCAGCGCCGCGATCCGGGCGGTGAGGAACAGGAACGCGAACGGGAAGTAGCGCCACGTCTCGAACGCCATCACGGTGAGCAGCGCCACCGGGACCTCGACCTCGACACCGAACACCGACACCGGCGCCGAGCGCTGGGACAGGAACGCCACCGGGTCGTCCCAGCCCAGCAGATCGGTGCCCACCGCGTTCACGATGCCGAACTGCGGGTTCAGCATCGTCTGCCACACGAACGTCACGGCCACGACCGGCGCCACGTACGGCAGCAGCATCGACGCCCGGACGAACGTTCGGCCGCGGAACGTGCGGCGCAGCGCCAACGCCGCGATCAGGCCTACCCCGATCGAGGCGACCGTCCCCACGATCGAGAACAGCAGCGTGGTGCGCAGCGCCGTCCAGAAGCCCGGCGAGGTCAGGATGCCGATGATGTTGTCCAGCGTGAACGACCCGAACAGCCCCCGGCGGCGCAGGTCGATCAGCCGCAGGTCCTGGAACGCCAGCACCACCGTCCACAGGATCGGCACCACGACGACGACCAGGACGATGAGCAGCGTCGGCGCCAGCAGGAGCTGGCCGAAGCGGGCGTCCCGCTGGGCGACGGTGCGGATCCGAGGAGCACGCGTCGACAACGTCACCGGGCGATCACCGTAGCGAGTTCTGCAGCTCGGTCACGGCCTCGTCGGCCTGCTTCGCCGCCTGCGCCGGATCGATCTCTCCGGTGGTCATCGCCGCGACCGCCTGCGGCACCGGTAGCTCCCCGAGCGTCGCCCCGACCAGCGCGCCCTGGCCCTGGGTGATCCCCCACCGGCGGAACGTGTCCAGGCTGCCGGACAGCTCCTGCAGCACCTCCGGCGGGTAGTACTCGGCGAGCGGCGCCTTCGTGTCGACGCCGGCGGGCAGGGTGGCCCACAGCTCGGTGAAGCGGTTCGGCTGCTCACGCGTGCCGCTCCTGGCCGGGATCTTGCCCTCCGGAGCGAACCCGAGCCAGTCCGGGTAGCCGTCGGCCATCATGAACTCGACGAACCGGCCTGCCGGCTCCGTCGCGGCGTCGGCCAGGACCGCCCAGGACACGATCTCCCCGAACTGGGCGGGCCCCGACCCGTCCGGCCCGGAGATCGCCGGGACGATCCCGGTGTTGTCGACGAGGAACCGCGGATCCCCGGTGCACTGCGGGCAGCTCGGAGCGGCGTCGGCGCGCAACCCGGCCAGCTCGTCCAGGAGGAACGACGACCACACGACCATCGCGGCCTGCCCGGCGAAGTACGTGGCCCGCGTGGTGTCGACGTCCTGCGCGCCGGGCACGGACGTGGTGCGGATCAGGTCGTTGTAGAAGGAGAAGGACGCGGCGCACTGGGGGCTGTCCAGCGTGACGGTGCCCGCCGGGTCGACCAGCTCGCAGTTGTTCGCCAGCGCGAGGTGCTCGAAGGTCTGCTGGGTGAACGCGTCGCCCGCCGCCGTCGAGCCGACGAACCCGGCCACGCCGCCGGTGTTGAGCGTCTTCGCCGCCGTCGCGATGTCGGCGTACGTCCGCGGGATCGGCAGCCCGGCGGCGGTGAGCAGGTCCTTGCGGTAGAAGAGCAGCTGCGCCCACCCGTCGCTGGGCACGGCGAGCTGGGTGTTGCCGTCGCGGGTGAGCTCGAGGGCCCGTGCGGAGAAGGTCTCCGCGCCGAGGGTGTCGACCACCCGCCCCGCGGTGTCGGGATCGAGCAGCTCGTTCGCGGCGAGGGAGCGCACGCCCGCCAGCGACAGCGCCCCGACGACGTCCGGCAGATCGCCGGAGGCGGCCGACGAGGTGACCAGTTGGTTGAACTGGTCTTCGTCCACGCCGACGAGGTCCACGGCGATGCCGGTGGACTGCGTGAACCGCTGCGCGAGCGCCTGCTGGGCCGCCAGGCGGTCCGGCAGGTTCTCCAGCGTCCACACGGTGATCCGGTTCTCGCCTGCTGCGCCGCCCTCACCGCCGCCGCAGCCGGCGACCAGGACCAGCAGTGCCCCGGCGAGCGCGGCCGTCAAGCGGGTGCGTGTCGTCATCGACCCTCTTCCCCCCACGGTGTGATCGGCAGACTAGACCCCGGCCCCGACAGCCGCAGCCACCGTGAGCGACGGTCCGTTCCGGTCAGCAGGGAGCGGCAACCGGGTCGCGCCCGTCCCACGTGCCGGCCGCGCCGAGCGGGGCAAACCGCGCGAACAGCTCCTCGCCGTACCAGCGCTCGGCCCGGGTCCGGCGCACGACATCGCGATGGTGCGGGCTGCGCGCGAACGCGGCGACGGCCGCAGCGTCCGACCAGACGCTGAACGTGGCCTGCAGCCCGATCGGGGCCTCCCCGATCGCCACGGCCGCCTGCAGCCCCGCCGCCGCCTGCAGCTCGGCGGAGACCGGGGGCCGCGCAGACCGGAAGCGGTGCCAGTGCGACGGGCGCACGGTGGCGCGGGTGAGGACGGCGACCGGGCGGCCCGTGGTCCCGCCCGGTGCTGTTGCTGCCTCTGTGGACGGCGGACGCGTGTGGCCGGCCGACCGCGCCGCCGCCGTCGACGCGCCGTCCGACGGCGGGCGCAGGTCGGCGAGGATGTCCCGTCCGCTCCACCGGCCGTGGCCGGAGAGCAACCCGAGCCGCACGGTGTACACCTCGCCGCCCCGGGCCCGCACCCGCGCGGCCCGCTGCGCGAACCAGCCTGCTTCGAACGCGGCCAGCGCGGTCAGGTCGTCCCACGTGGCGAACAGTGCGGTGCGGGCCGGTGCGGCGCCGGTCGCCTCCGAACCCCGACCGGTGCCGAGCAGCCGGGCGAACCGCAGGCCGGGCGTCTCGCGCAAGCGCAACCGGTCCGTGCCGAGCCGGGCGAGCGCCACCGGCGCCCACCGCGCGGGTTCGCGGACGAGATGGAACGACGCGACGCCGACGGCACGGGGTGCGCCTCCGGTTTCCGACCCGTCGATCACACCTCCATCCTCGCCCCGCCGCTCCCGCCCGGCGACCGCACCTCCCCCACGTGACGTCACGGTCGTCGCCGCAGCACTGGTGTCACGCTCGCGCGGCCCGAGCGACATGGATCTTCGAGCGAGCGCGCGAAGCCGCGTCGAGCGGGCGGACGTCGCACCGATCCGGCGCGGCGACGACCAGGTGCCGGTCCGGCACCGCCGTCCACCCCGCTCCGCCGTCTGTGGGTTCCGACGCGACCGTGACCGTGCCGGGACCAGCCCGCACCGACAGCGCGTGCGTCCACGTGGTCGCCCAGATCACGGTGCCGTCGGTGAGCAGCAGGTTCAGGCGAGACCCCGGTGCGGCGGCGTCGACGGCGTGCACCGTGTCCGCCAGAGCCGCGGCGGGATCGTCGCCGGCGCGCAACCGGTGCCGGACGAGCGCCCAGAGCAGCGCGGCGTCCGTGGGGGCATCCAGGCTGATCAGGTCCGTCACGGGCAGCGCCGACGCCACGTCGGCCATGCTCCGCGGCCAGCCGGGCACCACGCCGTTGTGGCTGAACAGCCAGCGACCCTCGGCGAACGGAGGCGCCGCAGCGGTGGTGACCGGCAGGCCGGGCGTGGCCGAGCGGACGGCGGCGAGCACGCTGCCCGCCGCCGTGGCCGCCGCGAGCGACGCGAACCCGTCGTCCGCCCAGATCGGGCGGTCGCTGCGGTAGCGCACCGGCGGGCGACGGCAGGCCACGGAATCGGCGCCCGACCCCTCGGGCCGCCGATACCAGCCTGCTCCGAACCCGTCCGCGTTCACCGCGGCGTCGCTGCGCATGTCCTTCGGCGCGTAGGACTGGTGCAGCAGACCGTGCGGCGGGTCGAGCAGCAGCGCCGCGAGGGTGGTCGGCCGGCCCAGGTAGGCGAGGTGACGGCACACGGCTCAGACTCCGTCACCGGGTGCGGCGTCCCGGGCACACCGGAAGCCGGAGAAGATCTGCCGGCGGATCGGATGGTCCCAGTTCCGGAACGTGCTCCGGATCGCCGACGGATCCGTACCGAACGAGCCGCCGCGCAACACGCGGTAGTCGCCGCCGAAGAAGACCTGCGAGTACTCCGGGTAGGGGAAGACGGCGAAGCCGGGGTACGGGTGCCAGCCCGAGCTCGTCCACTCCCACACGTCGCCAACCAGCTGGTGCACCCCGAGCGGGGATGCGCCCGCCGGGTACGCGCCGACCGGCGCGGGCTGCAGGTGCCGCTGCCCCAGGTTGGCCTGCGCCGGTGTCGGGTCGGCGTCGCCCCAGGGGTAGCGCCGCGACCGGTCGGTGGCGGGGTCGAAGCGGGCGGCCTTCTCCCACTCCGCCTCCCTGGGCAGTCGCCTGCCGGCCCACGCCGCGTACGCCTCCGCCTCGAAAAAGCACACGTGGCACACCGGCTCGTCCGGCGGAACCGGCTCGACCACGCCGAAGCGACGCCGCCACCACGAGCCGTCGGCGTCCCGCTGCCAGAACTGCGGCGCGACGAGCTGCGCCTCCCGCACGTGCGCCCAGCCCCGCTCGCTCCAGTGCGCGGGGTTGGCGTACCCGCCGCCGTCGACGAACGACGCGTACTGCCCGTTCGTCACTGGCGCGGTGTCGATCCAGAACGCGGGCAGCTGCACCCGGTGCGCGGGGCGCTCGTTGTCCAGCGCCCACGGCTCGGTGTCCGTGCCCATCGTGAAGGGCCCGGCCGGCACCAGCACCTCAGCGACGCCGGGCGGAGCGACGGGTGACGGCGGCTCGGGCGCGTGCAGCACCGGCGGGCCGGCGCGCAGCTGATGCGTGGCGAGCATCGTCTCGGTGTGCTGCTGCTCGTGCTGCACGATCATGCTGAAGGCGAAGCCGTGCTCGACGAGCCGCCGGCCCCGCAGCGGGCTGGACCCGAGGGCGTCCAGCGCCTTCTCCCGGACCTCGGCCACGTACGCGCGGGCCTCCGGCGGCGTGAGCAGCGGGAGCTCGACCCGGCTGGCGCGCGAGTGCTGGAACGCGTCGTACATTCCGTCGATCTCTGGGCGCAGCGGCTCGCGTCCGCCGACGTCCCGGACCAGCCAGAGTTCCTCCTGGCTGCCGATGTGCGCGAGGTCCCAGACGAGCGGGGACATCAGCGGCGAGTGCTGCGCGACGAGATCGGCCTCGTCGACGGCGTCGATCAGGGCCGCGCTGCGGGCCCGGGCGCGACCGAGCAGGGCCGCGACGCGAGTGCGGAGCGCTTGCGGGTCGAGCGGTGCATCCGTGACGGTCATGGGCATGCCTCCTCACGAGGTCGTCGGCTCACGAAGCGGGGTCCGGGTCGTCGGCGGGGGAACGGCCACGGCGTACGCCCCGCTCGAGGGTCACGATCAGGTCGTCGACGAGCCAGGCGGGCGCGTCGAGGCCGGGCAGGGTCGCGAGAGCGAGCTCGAACACCGCGACGGCGGCGTGCTGCAGGACCCGATCCGCCAGTGCGTGGCGCGCGGCCGAGACCCACCGTCCCTCGGCCGGCGCGCAGAGGTGACGGGCGCGGTCCGTCACGGCCGGGTCGGACAGCAGCGCCGCCAGCACGGCCACCGGCAGGGCCCACCGCCTGCCCGGCTGCGCGTCGAGGTAGCGCACCTCGAGGTGCCCGTGCGGGCGGACCGGCGGAAACAGCGTGGAGGCGTGATACTCCAGGTCTGCCGTCGTCGGCGCCGGGTGAAGCGCCCCGGCGATCCAGTCCGCGAACGTGATGCCGGCCGGCACCTCCCAACTACCGTGCTTGCGGCGCACACACAGCAGCTCGGTGGCGAGCACCCGGCGCGCCCAGGCGGTGGCGGGGTCTGCCGGCTGAACCACGGGAGGGGCCGTGCGGCTGGGGTCGAGGGCCAGCCAGCAGGCCATCCGGGAGGATTTCCAGCCCGTGCGGCGTCCGTGCAGCACCGGCGAGTTCGCGAACGCCGCCACGAGCACCGGGCCGAGCGCGTGCACCGCCTCCCAACGGCGGGCGACGTCGGCGCCCTCGCCGGCGTCTACGCACACCTGCACCGCGGCCGTGGAGCACATGCCGCTGCGGCCCCAGGGACCGATTCGATCGAAGGAGCGCTCCATCTCGCGGTAGCGCGGCAGGTCCAGGAGGCGGCGCGGCCGCCGTACCGGATCCGCGGCGCGGGGCTGGGGGCGCAGGCCGTGCGCGGTGAGGCGGGTGTGCAACGCCTCGACGTCCGCGGCGACGGTGCGAACGAGCATGCCCAGGGGCGCCAGCGGCGGGCTTGCCAGCTCCACCTGGCCACCTGGTTCGACGGTGACGGTGGAGCCGCCCGGCAGAGGCCGGGGGGACGAGCGGGGGTCCAGCGAGGGCGGGGCGTGCGGGCCGAGCGCCGCTCGCAGCCCCGCGCGATCCAGGGGGGCGGTGGGAGCGGACGCGCGGTGCACGAGCCACTCCAGCTCCACCCCGACCAGCCGCGGGGGACCGTGCTTGAAGCAGATCGACGCCACGTACGCCTCGGCCTCCGCGACGGTGCGCAGCACGAGCACGGGCGCGACGGGTTCGGCCGCAGGCGGGGCTCCCGGACCGGTGCTCGGCGGTGCCGTCGGGGCCGGAGCGCAAGGCCTCCGTGGCGTCATGGCGGCGACGCTACCCGCGGCCCCCGACAGTTCCGACGGTTCGCGGGCACCGTCCTCCGCTCTTCCCCCCCGGTCCTGCACGCATCCGGCGATCCCGCACGCACCCTAGGGTGAGGGCCGTGCCCCGGGTCAGCACCGACCAGCTCGCCGCCCGCCGGCAGCAGATCCTCGACGGGGCACGGGCGTGCTTCACCCGGTACGGCTACGAGGGCGCGACCGTCCGCCTGCTGGAGCAGTCCATCGGGCTCTCCCGCGGCGCGATCTTCCACCATTACCGCGACAAGGACGCGCTGTTCCTCGCCCTCGCCGAGCAGGACGCCGAGCGGATCGCCGACGTCGTCGCCGAGCACGGCCTGGTGCAGGTCATGCGCGACCTCGTCGCCGACCCCGACGGGGACGCGCGGAGCTGGCTGGGCACCCGGCTGGAGGTGGCCCGACGGCTGCGCACCGAGCCGGAGTTCCGCGAGCGCTGGCAGGCGGAGCTCGCCGCGCTCGGTGCCGCCACCCGGGCCCGGTTGGAACGCCAGGTCGCGGCCGGCGTGGTGCGTGACGACGTGCCGGTGCCTGTGCTGGCCCGCTACCTCGATCTCGTGCTCGAGGGCCTCGAGTCGCACCTCGCGCGCGGGCTGCCGGTCGACGAGCTCGACGCGGTGCTGGACCTGGTCGAGGGCGCGGTCCGGCGCGGCTGAGCAGCGGCGACGTCGGCGCGGCGAGACCTATGCGACATCCGGTGACTGCGGTGCCGGTTCGCGGTCCCGCAGGCCGAGCAGGTCGAGGGCCGCGTCCACCACATCGTCGACCAGGACGTCACCCAGCACGCTGGCGCCGTGGTCGCAGGGTGTGGCCAGGCAGTCCCCTCCGCAGACCATGCAGCGGCTGGCCCAGGAGACGAGTACGCGGTGCCGGGCCCGGAACAGCGGGCTGACGTCGACCAGGTTGGCCCGCGTGAACACCCCGACCGTGGCCGTCCCGACCGCTTCCGCCAGGTGCCGGGGACCGGAGTCGTTGCCGACGAGAAGGTCAACCCGCTCGAGCACCCCGACCAGCCCCGCCAACGACAGCCGCCCGGCCAGGTCGACGGCCCGGCCGACCGCAGCGCCGAGACCTGCCCGGACCTGGTCGACCAGCGCGGCGTCGCCGTCTCCGCCGAGCCGCACGATCCGAGCGCCCCGTTCGGTGAGCGCTGCGCCAAGCTCCCCGAGCCGTCGCGGCGGCCACCGCCGCCGCGGGTCCGTGGCGCCGGGGTGCACGGCGATCAGCGGACCGCCGACGCCGTCGAGGGCATCGGCCGCCGCGGCCCGATCGGCTGCTCTCACCGCGATCCGCGGGCGCAGGTGCACCGGCTCCGCCCCGACCAGTGCGACGACTTCCAGCCACCTCAGGACGTCGTGCTGGTCGGGCGTCCATGTCACGGTGCGCGTGAGCCCCGCCGCTCCCAGGGCGCGGCTGCCCGCGGTCACCCGGGCGCCGAACCGCAGCAGCAGCGGGTTCGCGTTGCCACCCCCACCGTGCAGCTGCACCCCCAGGTCGAACCGCCGCTCCCGCATCGCTGCGCAGAACGCCTCGACAGCCTCGGGCGGGTCGTCCGGCGGACCGCCGGGCTCCCCCCGCACTCCCGCGACGCGCGGCGCGATGACGACCTCGTCGACCGGCGACGGCCGCCCGTCCAGCAGCGCTGCGACCGGTGACGACGTGACGAGAGTGATCGTCGCGTCGGGGTAAGCGGCGCGCAGGGCGGCGAGTGCGGGCTCGGCGACGACGAAGTCGCCGAGCCCGTTGACCCGCAGGACCACGATCCGCGCCACGTCCGGCACCCGGGAGTTGGTCACGCCAACAGGTGCCCGTCTCCGGGCGCCCGCATGCCGGCGACGGTCGGAATCACGGCGCGGCGCGGCGGCGGATCGGGATCTCGTTACCGGCCCACGAGGTCAGGCGACCTCCACCGCGTCGTCCTGCCACGGCTCGACGTCGACCACTCCGTCGGCCCCGTCCTGCGCGAACTGCGTGCGGTACAGCGCCGCGTACCGCCCGCCCGCGCCGAGCAGCTCGTCGTGCGTTCCGCGTTCGACCACGCGGCCACCCTCCACGACGGCGATCTCGTCCGCCGCCCGGACCGTGGACAGCCGATGCGCGATCACGATCGCAGTCCGCCCGGCCAGCGCTTCGGCCAGCGCCGCCTGCACCGCGGCCTCGGACTCGGAGTCCAGGTGCGCGGTGGCCTCGTCGAGGATCACCACCCGGGGCCGGGCGAGCAGCAGCCGGGCGATCGTCAGGCGCTGGCGCTCCCCGCCGGACAGGCGGTACCCGCGCTCGCCGACCACCGTGTCCAGCCCGTCGGGCAGCCCGGCGAGCAGATCGCCGAGGCGGGCGCGGTGCAGGGCGTCGACGAGCTCGTCGTCCGTCGCCTCAGGCGCCGCGTAACGCAAGTTGGCTCGGATCGTGTCGTGGAACAGGTGCCCGTCCTGGGTCACCACGCCGACCGCACGGCGGAGCGCGGCGAGGGACAGGTCGCGCACGTCCACCCCGGACAGCTCCACCGCACCCGAGTCGACGTCGTAGAGCCGGGGCACGAGCGCGGCGATCGTCGACTTCCCCGCACCCGACGGGCCGACCAGCGCGAGCATCCGGCCCCCGGCCACCTTGAGGTCGATGCCGTGCAGCACCTCGTCGTTGCTGCGCCGGTCCAGCACGGCGACGTCTTCGAGCGACGCCAGCGACACCCGCTCGGCGCCGGGGTAGGCGAACCGCACGGTGCGCAGGGCCACGCTGACCGGGCCGTCGGGGAGCGGCCGTGGGTCGGGGCGCTCGGTGATCAGCGGCGGGAGGTCGAGCACCTCGAACACCCGCTCGAACGACACGAGCGCCGTCATCACGTCGACGCGGGCGTTGGCCAGCGCGGTCATCGGCGTGTACAGCCGGGTCAGCAGCAGCGCGAGCGTGACGACGGTTCCGGGCGCGATCGCACCCGTGACCGCCAGGTAGCCGCCCAGGCCGTAGACGAGCGCCTGTGCGAGCGCCGACACCAGCGACAGCGCCGTGACGAACACCCGCGACACCATGGCCGTTCGCACACCGATGTCGCGGACGCGGTCGGCGCGTCCGCCGAACTCGCGCGCCTCCTCGTCCGGCCGGCCGAAGAGCTTCACCAGCGTGGCGCCCGGCGCGGAGAACCGCTCCGTCATCTGGCTGCTCATGCCGGCGTTGAGGTCCGCCGACTCGCGGCGCAGCTCGGCAATCTTCGGACCCATGCGGCGCGCGGGCAGGACGAAGATCGGCAGCAGCAGGAGGGCGAGCAGCGTGACCTGCCAGGCCAGCCCGATCATGACGGCAAGGGCCAACGTCAGCTGAATGACGTTGCTCAGCACGCTGGCCAGCGTCGAGGTCACCGCTGACTGGGCGCCGATCACGTCGCTGTTGAGCCGGCTGACCAGCGCACCGGTGCGGGTGCGCGTGAAGAACGCGACCGGCATCCGCTGGACGTGCCCGAACACGCGCTTGCGCAGATCGGCGATCAAACCCTCACCGATCCGGGAGGAGAACCACCTGGATGCAAGGCCGACGACGGCCTCGAGGACGGCCAGCGCGGCGATCCCGCCCGCGAGGCCGAGCACCGTCGCCGCCGCGGCCGAGACCTGACCACCCGCCACGATGGCGTTGACCACCCGGCCGGCCAGCACGGGCGTCGCGACGCCGATGCCGGCGCCCACCACGGTGAGCAGCAGGAACGCCAGCAGCCAGCCACGGTAGGGCCGCGCGAAATCCCAGATCCGGCGCACCGTCCCCGGCTTCACGGAGCGCGGCGCGTCCACCCCGCGGGCGACGCCGCGCATCATCCCCCACGGTCGATCCATGCGGTGCCCCTCCAGTTACAGCGTTGCACTTGTGGCAACAGCGGCGGCACCGCTCATAGTCCCCCGCCCGTCGCCCGACCGCTGTCCCGCACGCTCCCATCGAGGTTCCGGCGCCGATGCAGCGAACGTGGCCTTCGGTGCGCGGGTGCACCGGAAGCCACATTTCCTTCGTCGAGCACGGGCCGCCGAGCGGTCCGTCAATGATTCATTGGCACAGGAGGAGACACGCGCCCGGAAACCGCGGGGTCCCGCCTCAGTGGCGAGGCGGGACCCCGCAACCGCTCCCCCGACGCTGCGCCCACTGCCACCCCTCTTCGCGGCCGGCGCAGTGCCGGTGTCCGTACCGCCCGAAGAGCTACGAGCGTTCCCTGGGCCAGGCGTCGCAGAGCGCTCGGTCGATCACGACTTCTTGGTGCGGGTGGCGCCGCCGCGTCCCCGCAGCGTCACGCCGGTCTCGCTGAGCACACGGTGCACGAAGCCGTACGACCGGCCCGTCTGCTCCGCCAGGGCGCGGATGCTCGCACCCTTCTCGTACTTCTTCTTCAGGTCGCTGGCGAGCTTGTCTCGCTGGGTGCCGGTGATGCGTGCACCCTTCTTCAGGTCGGCCACGACGGAAGAACCTCCTCGAATGCCCGGTTGGGCCCTGACACGGCCGCCAGCGGGCGAACCGTGACCCGGGGCGACCCGCCCCTCGGTCAGACAATGATCGTCGACTCGCGTGGCCCAGACCAGCAGCACAGGGGTCGATCGGCGAACGGTTCCGCCGAATGGATCACGCAGTCGGGTGATCAGTGGAACCGGAAGGCCTCCCGAACGTCTACAAGCCTCAGACGCCGAGCGTGCTCGGCTACTTCAGGCCAGCTGGACCAGGTCCAGGTAGTCCGCGGACCAGTGGTCCTCGGTTCCCTCGGGCAGCACGATCACCCGGTCCGGCGACAGCGCCTCCACCGCGCCCGGGTCGTGGGTGACCAGGACGACGGCACCGGCGAAGTGGCGCAGCGCGTCGAGCACCTGCTCGCGGCTGGCCGGGTCCAGGTTGTTCGTGGGCTCGTCGAGCAGCAGCACGTTCGCCGCGCTCGACACGAGCCCGGCCAACGCCAGCCGCGTCCGCTCGCCGCCGGAGAGCGTCCCCGCCGGCTGGTCGAGCTGCTCACCGCTGAACATGAAGGCGCCGAGCAGGGTGCGCAGCTGCTGCTCGGGGGTGTCGGGTGAGGAGTGGCGGACGTTCTGCCACACCGTCGCCGCCATGTCCAGCGTGTCGTGCTCCTGCGCGAAGTAACCCATCCGCAGGCCGTGCCCGTCCACGACGTCGCCGGAGTCCGGCTCCTCGACGCCCGCCAACAGGCGCAACAGCGTGGTCTTGCCCGCGCCGTTCAGCCCCAGGACGACAACCTTCGTGCCGCGGTCGACGGCCAGGTCCACGCCGCTGAACACCTCAAGCGACCCGTAGCCCTTCACCAGGCCGTTCGCCGTGAGCGGGGTCCGGCCGCACGGCGCGGGCGTCGGGAACCTGATGCGCGCGACGCGGTCCTTGCGGCGCTCGGGTTCGAGATCAGCCAGGAGCTGGTCCGCCCGGCGGGCCATGTTCTTCGCCGCGACGGCCTTGGTCGCCTTCGCACCCATCTTCGCCGCCTGCAGATGCAGCGCAGCGGCCTTCTTCTCCGCGTTCGCGCGCTCGCGACGGCGGCGCTTCTCGTCGGCCGCGCGGGCCTCCAGGTAGCGCCGCCAGCCGACGTTGTAGACGTCGACCTCGGCGCGCGTGGCGTCGAGGACCCACACCTTGTTCACCACCGCCGCGAGCAGCTCCGTGTCGTGGCTGATGATGACGAGACCGCCCTCGTGCGCCGACAGGAACGAGCGCAGCCAGGCGATCGAGTCGGCGTCGAGGTGGTTGGTGGGCTCGTCGAGGAGCAGGGTGGTCGCGCTCGGCGCGCCCCCGCCACCGCCGTCGGAGGCGGCGAACAGGATGCGTGCCAACTCGACGCGCCGGCGCTGCCCGCCCGACAGCGTCGAGACGGACTGGTCGAGCACCCGCTCGGGCAGCCCCAGATGCGCGCAGATCCGGGCCGCCTCGCCCTCCGCGGCGTAGCCGCCGAGCGCCGCGAACCGCTCCTCGATGCGGCCGTAGTCCCGCACCGCGCCGTGCTGGTCCCCGTCCACCAGCTCAGACATCCGGGCCTGCGCCTTCTCCATGTCGCGCAGCAGTTGGTCCAGCCCGCGGGCCGAGAGCACCCGGTCCTTGGCGCTCACCGACAGGTCGCCCTCCCGCGGGTCCTGCGGCAGGTAGCCGACGCCGCCCGTCGTGCTGACGGCGCCGGTGTAGGGCTCACCCTCCCCGGCCAGCACCCGCATGGCGGTGGTCTTGCCGGCGCCGTTGCGGCCGACCAGCCCGATCCGGTCGCCCGGCTGTACGCGCAGGGTGGCCCCGGACAGCAGGATCCGGGACCCCGCGCGCAGTTCGAGGTCGATTGCCGTGATCACGGATGAGCTCCAGAGAGGGGGTACGCAGGATCGGGCGCTGGGCGGCGGCGGGCGCTACCCGATCCGGACCACGCCGTCCAGGGTACCGGCCGGTGCCCACCGGCTTCCGCCGCAACGGCACAGGGTGCGCATTTGCCCGCGAGTTGAGGATCTGCCCGCGATCCAAGGATCTGCCCGCGATCCAAGGATCTGCGCGCGCGCCATGCCGCGCGCGGCGACCCGGAACCGCGCGCAGATCGGGCTCTCCGCCCGAATGCGCGGATCGCTGCGGGCTCCCGGTCGACGAGCTAGCTGAATCGGTCTCGCCAGTTGTGGTCGACTCGCGCGCTACTCCGTAGCGACTCGCGCGGCAGGAGACGACCCGAGGCCGGCCGCCGTGATCAGCGGTACGCCACGCGCGGGCGCGGGCGGTGCCCCGGTACAACTGGCGGCGTGCGCTACCCCGACCCCGCGCCCCGCGGCGCCGCGCCCGCCGAGCCGTGTGACGTCGTCGTTGTCGGTGCGG
>JAQSWF010000245.1 GCA_029266775.1 Pseudonocardia sp. | reverse complement strand
CGACGCAGAGGCCGACAGGTTCAGTGCACTCGTGCTGCGCACGGGGCTCACGTGGCGGGAGGTCGCGGTGCTGCGGGCCTACGCCCGCTACGCCCGCCAGCTCGGCAACCCGTACGGCGTGAACTACATGGCCGACACGCTGCTGGCCCACCCGGCCATCGCGCGGGCGCTGCTCGACCTGTTCACCGCGCGTTTCGACCCAGCGCTCGACCCGCAGGAGCGCGTCGGCACCGAGGAACACGCCCTCGCCGCCGTCCGGAAGCAGATCGACACCGTGACCGGGCTGGATGCCGACCGGATCCTGCGCAGCTTCCTCGGGATGATCAACGCGACCCTGCGCACCAACTTCTACCGCGGCCGGCCGTTCCTGTCGTTCAAGATCGACCCGTCCGCGGTGCCGGACATGCCCGCCCCGCGCCCGCGGTTCGAGATCTTCGTCTACTCCCCGCGTGTGGAGGGCGTGCATCTGCGCTACGGGGCGGTGGCCCGGGGCGGGCTGCGCTGGAGTGACCGGCCGCAGGACTTCCGCACCGAGGTCCTGGGGCTGGTCAAGGCCCAGGCGGTGAAGAACGCGGTGATCGTGCCGGTCGGCGCCAAGGGCGGGTTCGTGGTGCGCCGGCCCGAGGCGGGCAGCGACGAGGTGGTGGCCTGCTACCGCACGTTCATCTCCGGGCTGCTCGACGTCACCGACAACCTGGTCACCGGAGCTGACGGGCGTACCGAGACCGTGCCGCCGCCTGATGTGGTGCGCCACGACGGTGACGACGCCTACCTGGTGGTCGCCGCGGACAAGGGCACCGCGAAGTTCTCCGACATCGCCAACGAGGTCGCGACGTCCTACGGGTTCTGGCTCGGCGACGCGTTCGCCTCCGGCGGCTCGGTGGGTTATGACCACAAGGCGATGGGCATCACCGCGCGCGGGGCCTGGGAGAGCGTGAAGCGGCACTTCCGCGAGCTGGGTGTCGACACCCAGAGCGAGGAGTTCACCGTCGTCGGGATCGGCGACATGTCCGGCGACGTGTTCGGCAACGGCATGCTGCTCTCCCCGCACATCCGGCTGGTGGCGGCGTTCGACCACCGCCACGTCTTCCTCGACCCGACCCCGGACGCCGCGCGCGGGCTCGCCGAGCGGGAGCGGCTGTTCGCACTACCCCGCTCGTCGTGGGACGACTACGACCGCGCCGCGATCAGCGCGGGCGGCGGGGTGTGGCCGCGCACGGCGAAGTCGGTGCCGATCGGTGCCGAGATCCGTGCGGCACTGGGCATCGACGGCGGCATCGACGGCGGCATCGACGGCGGCATCGACGGCGGGATCGACGGGGACGTGACGCGGCTCAGCCCACCCGAGCTGATCCGGGCGATCCTGCGCGCCCCGGCGGACCTGCTGTGGAACGGCGGCATCGGCACCTACGTCAAGGCCAGCGAGGAGACCCACGCCGACGCGGGCGACAAGGCCAACGACGCCATCCGCGCCGACGGGCGCGAGCTGCGCGTCAAGGTCGTCGGCGAGGGCGGGAACCTCGGCCTGACCCAGCGGGGCCGCATCGAGTTCGCCCGCAACGGCGGGAAGATCAACACCGATGCGATCGACAACTCGGCCGGCGTCGACTGCAGCGACCACGAGGTCAACATCAAGATCCTGCTCGACCGGCTGGTCGTGGACGGCGCACTGGACCGCGAGGCGCGCAACGCCCTGCTGGCGGAGATGACCGACGAGGTCGCCGAGCTCGTGCTCGACGACAACCGCGACCAGAACGCACTGCTGGGCGTCGGCCGCGCGCACGCGAAGGGCATGGTCCGCGTGCACCGGCGCTTCGTCGCGGACCTCGAGGCCCGCCGCGGCATCGTGCGGCAGCTGGAGGTGCTGCCCGACAAGGCCGGCTTCGCGGCACTGGAGGCCGCGGGGCAGGGGCTCACCAGCCCCGAGCTGGCCACGCTCGTCGCGCACGCCAAGCTCGACCTGCACGCCCGGGTGCTCGCCTCGGACCTGCCCGACACCGCGGCGTTCTCGAGCCGGCTGCCCGAGTACTTCCCGCGGCCCCTGCGCGAGCAGTTCCCCGACGCGATCAACGACCACCCTCTGCGCCGCGAGATCCTCACGACGCTGCTGATCAATGAGACCGTCGGCGCCGCCGGCATGACCTACGCGTTCCGCATGGAGGACGAGCTGGGGGCGAGCCCGGACGACTCGGTGCGCGCCTTCGCGGTCGTCACCGCGGTGTTCGACCTGCCGGAGCTGTGGGAGCGCCTGTCGTCACCGCAGATCCCCACAGCGGTGTCGGACCGGGTGGTGCTCGTCTCCCGACGGCTGCTGGACCGCGCCGCACGCTGGTTCCTCACCAACCGACCCCAGCCGCTGGCGGTCGGCTCGGCGATCACGCGCTTCGCCGAGCAGGTGCGCGCACTGCGCCCGCGCCTGCCCGAGCTGCTGGTCGGGCGCGAGTGCGCGGAGATGACGGCGGCCGCCGCCAAGCTGGAGGCCGACGGTGTCCCCGCCGAGCTGGCGCTCGAAGCCGCGGCGCTGCTCGAGAGCTACGGGCTGCTCGACATCGTCGACCTGATCGAGCTGGCGGACCGCGAGAAGGAGCCGCGGGATCCGTTCGAGGTCGCGCAGCTGTACTACGCGATGTCCGAGCATCTCGGGATCAGCGTGGCGCTGGAAGCGGTGAGCGCACTGGAGCGCGGCGACCGGTGGCACTCGCTGGCGCGGCTGGCGCTGCGCGACGACCTGTACGGCTCGCTGCGCGCGGTGACTCTCGACGCCCTGCGCGAGGCGGCGCCCGGCACCCCGGTGGACGAGGCGATCGCGCAGTGGGAGAGCGGCAACGCCTCGCGCCTGCTGCGCGCGCGTCCGGCGCTGGACCAGATGTTGGGCGACCAGCAGCTCGACCTCGCGACGCTGTCGGTGGTGTCGCGGCAGCTGCGTGGCCTGGCGCGGTAGGCAGCAACCGATCCGGCCGGATCAAGCCCCGGATCAGGATGAGAGGGTGTGCGGTGTGGCCCGCTTCGTCGCGCACGTCCCGGTGCGGTGGACCGATCAGGACTCCTACCGGCACGTCAACAACGGCAAGGCCGTCACGCTGCTGGAGGAGGCCCGCGTCGCGTTGATGTTCGACGCGGCCGCTGACGAGGGCGTCGCGAGCTTCGCCGCCGGACTGCTCGTCGTCGGCCTCTACGTCGACTACCGCCGCCAGATCCCCTACCGGTCCGACGGCCTGCGCGTGGTGATGGCGATCGAGGAGATCCGCGCCGCGTCGTTCCGGATCACTTACGAGATGCACGACGGCCCGGGCGCGGCCGACGCGATCGCGGTGCAGGCCTGGACCCGCATGGCCACCTACGACCTCGACGCCGGTCGCCCGCGCCGGCTCACCGACGACGAGCGGAAGTTCCTGGCGCGATGGGCGGCGTGACCGCGCTGCACGTCCCGGACCCTGACGACCGCAGCGACCTGGGCGCCTTCGTCGGACGGGTCGTGCGTCTCGATCAGACCTCTGTCGTCCGGCTGCGCACCACCGGGGCGGGGCGGGTGACCGTGTGGGCGAGCACGCCGTTCGACGTGCTCGCCACCCGCACCGTCCCCGGCAACCTGGAGCCCGGCGACGTCACGACCTTCGCGACGGCGCTGCTTTCGGCGCTCAGCGTGGACCGCGCCGAGACCGTCGATCCCGGCATCGGCGGGCTGTGGCAGGGGCTGCTGCCTCCCGAGGAGGGCTGGGCCGTCGTCGACACCGTGCCGGCGGCCGAGTTGGAGGGCCTCACCGAGCGCGGGCTGGTGCTGGCCCGCGAACACGCCGGTCCGCTGGGGCCGCCGACGTCGCTGCTCGACCAGACCGTGCTCACCGTGTCGGGGTCGGCCGGGCCGCCCGTCCGGATCCCGCTGCGCTGCCTGTTCGCGCTCTCCGGGATGGGGTTCGTCGGGGCGGGCGAGGCCGGCGAGATCGTGCGGGTCTCGGCGACGTCGTCGTGGATGCGGCTCGACGCCCGCTACGGCGCGGTGGTCCGCCGCCGGGTCACCGCCCTGCCGCTGCTGACCTGACCGGAATCGCCGGGCCGGGTCAGGCGAGCCAGACCGCGGTGTCCGGGG
>JAQSWF010000041.1 GCA_029266775.1 Pseudonocardia sp. | reverse complement strand
GCGGATCAGGCCGAGGTTGCCCTCCTGGATGAGGTCCAGGAACGCCATGCCGCGGCCGGTGTAGCGCTTGGCCAGCGAGACGACGAGGCGCAGGTTCGCTTCGAGCAGGTGGTTCTTGGCGCGCTCGCCGTCTCGGACGATCCAGCGCAGGTCACGGCGCAGCTGCGGGGAGACCTTCTCCCCGGACTCGATCGCGCGGCGCAGCCGCTCGGCGGCGTAAAGGCCGGCCTCGATCCGCTTGGCGAGCTCGACCTCCTCCTCCGCGTTGAGCAGCGCGACCTTGCCGATCTGCTTGAGGTAGGCGCGGACGGAGTCCGCCGAAGCGGTGAGCTCGGCGTCCTTGCGGGCCTGCCGAAGCGCCTCGGACTCTTCCTCATCCCAGACGAAGTCGCCGGACTTCTGCGGTGTCGACGACGGACCGCGCGTCAAGGCGGTGTGGACGAGGGCACCGGTGGAGACCTCGGTTTCCGCCTCGTCGTCGTCCTCGTCGTCCGCGGCCTCGGCGGTGTCAGCGGCCTCGACCGCCACCTCCGCGCCGCCGTCGAGCTCTGCCTCCAGCTCGGTGTCCAGCGTCGCGTCCAGCTCGACGCCGTCCTCGAGGTCCCCGACGTCAGGTGCGCCATCGAGCTCGATGTCCGCGCCGTCGAGGTCGGCCGGCTCCTCCGGATCTGCGCCGTTCACCGGAGCCGACTCGGCGACGGCCTTGGTGGACCGTGAGCCTGACGAGTTGCGTCCTCGCGGGGCCGTGGCGGCCGTTCCCTCCACCTTGGGACCCGCATCGCGGCGGGTACGACGGGGTGCGGGACTCGTCGTCTCGTCGACGGACGAGTCGGTGCGGGTTGCGGAGTCTGCGGCTGCCACCTAGGCCCTCTCGCTACAGTGCGCTGTGCGGCCTGCCGGCGCGGTTACGACACCAACGGCCATGTCTCGGTGCTCGCCGCGCCGGATCGCCGCGCGAGGTCCGTCGAGCTCCCGTGGCGGCCGCTCCCGAGCGGGCACATGCTCATTGTAACTGTGCATGTCACGGCTCATCGGTCGTGCACTCGGCACAAGGTCGGCCGGTGGCGCCGGACGGTCACGGACACGGGCGCATGAGCCCCTGACGCTGCAAGTGTGCATGGCTTGTGGCCGCTCTCGCAGAACAGTTGAGGGCAATATGGTCCGATAACGCGGTGAACGTCTTCGACTCCCCGGCACCCGCGGCTTCTCCCGACGACGACCCGTCGTTTCTCCGTGGTATCGCCGAGCGCGTGGTCGTCGACGCCGTGGACAACCTGCGCGTCCTGCCGCGACCGTGGGAGCAGCGCACCGCCCACACCGCGGTGCTCCCGGGGGTGGCGACCAAGACCTCGCCGACGGACGTTGTCACCGCCGCCGATACGGCCCTGGAAGCACTGGTCAGGGCGCGGTTGGCCGAGCTGCGCCCGGGGGATCAGGTCGTGGGCGAGGAACGCGGCGGGGCGGAGAGCGCGAGGGGCGTCACATGGTTGGTCGACCCGATCGACGGCACCGTCAACTTCCTCTACGGCCTGCCCTGGTACGCGGTCTCGCTGGCGGCGACCCGCGACGGCGTCTCGCTCGCCGGAGTCGTGGCCGAGCCCGCGTCGGGCCGGATGTGGAGCGCCGCGCGGGGCGGCGGTGCAACGTGCGACGGGCAGCCGCTGGCCGCGACGGACGTCACGGACGTCGCGATGACGCTGCTCGGCACCGGCTTCTCCTATTCGGCACGGCGGCGCGCCCGGCAGGCGTCGTTCATCGGTGGGCTCCTGCCCCGGGTGCGAGACGTGCGCAGGAGCGGGTCGTCGGCGCTGGACGTCTGCGCGGTCGCCGCCGGCTGGCTCGATGCATATGTGGAGCACGGCACGCACTGGTGGGACTGGGCCGCCTCCGCGCTGATCGCTGAGGAGGCCGGGGCCGTGGTCCGCGTGCCCGAGCGGCTCGGTCATCCCGCCGCCGACGACGGACTGGGTCCGGACACGCTGCTCGTCGCGGCCCCCGGCGTCGCGACGTCCTTAACCGCGCTCATGCGTGAGCTGGGGGCCGCCACGGTCTAGCAGGTTGCCCCGCGCGTCGACGCAAGCAGCGTCGGATCGACGGCCGGCACCGCCGTCTCCGCCGCGCCGGGGTCGGCCGGGTCGGCGTTCGCGGAGCCGTCGCTCCCGCCGCCGCTCCCGATCTGGTCGAGGGCGTTGCGCACCGCCCGCGGCGGCTCCACGTCGCGAAAGCCGGTGCCCACCACCACGGAGACGACGTCGTCGGTCCGGTCGGTACGCACGAGCTCGGCGCACGGCAGCACGAACCCGAGGGTGCGCGCCGCGCCCTGCCCGGCCGGGCCGAAGCGCAGCTGGCCGACGCACTCCATGTCGGCGTCGGCATACAGGGGATCGTTGTCCGGCGCGGCGGCCTCGGCAAAGCCCAGGTCGCTGAGCTGCGCCGCCACCAGGTTGGCCTGCCCGCGCTGGCCCCCCGCGTTGAGCACCTGGACCCGAGCCTGCTCCGGGGACACCGGCGCGACGTCGTCGAGGGCGTTCGGGCCCACGACTTCGCCCGGCGACGCCCCCGAGAGCGGCGCAGGACAGGCCACGGCCGTCGGCGCGCCCGCATCGGCGAGAACGAGCGACCACGTGGCGGCAGCGGCGACGGCGAGCACCGCGACCACCACCACCCACGGGCCCTTGCGACGGCGCCGGTACGGGGGGACGTGTGCTCCGCCCTCCGACGGTGGTGTGCTGCCGGCGATCACGACACGCCAGCCTAGCGCCTGCCCGTGTGTCGACGCCGCAGCGAAGGTTCGCGAACGAGGTCCGGCAGGGTGTCTATCGGTCGCGGTTCGGTGACGCCGAGCGGGGTACCCGCGCTCGCTATCAGGGCTCAGTTACCCTTCGCGCCCCGGGCAGCCAGATCACAAGAACGAGCGGGGTGCGCAGCTGCGCTGAGGGCGGCCTCTGGTTGTGACGCGCGTCACGATCGGGCCGGGCACAAACTCCGCCGCTGTGACGTTGTCCAGCGGCACGACGACGACACTTGAGTGCATTTTACGAGGTGGAGACGATGGCGACCGACTACGACGCTCCGCGGCGCAACGAGACCGACGACATGGCGGAGGACTCGCTGGACGAGCTGAAGGCCCGTCGCAACGAGGCGCAGTCCGCGGTGGTCGACGTCGACGAGTCGGAGACGGCAGAGAGCTTCGAGCTGCCCGGCGCCGACCTGTCCGGTGAGGAGCTGACCGTCAAGGTCCTGCCGAAGCAGGCCGACGAGTTCACGTGCGCCAGCTGCTTCCTGGTTCATCACCGGAGCCGGCTGGCCCAGAGCCAGGGGACGCAGTACATCTGCCGCGACTGCGCCGCCTGACCGGCCACGCCGCTCAGGAGCCGGGGCCGACCGCCTTCACCGTGCGGTCGTTCCCCGGTTCGGCAGAGCGGCACTCAAGGCGTCCGGATCACGGACGCTGACGATCCAGTAGGGGCTGGGATCAGCCGGTTCGGTCACCTCGATCCGCACCATCGGCCGTATCCAACCCCGGTGCAGGACGAACGCGGACGGGTCGAGCTCGGGCCCCAGCGCAGCCTGCTTGTCCCGCCGGGCGACAACCTCGACCCGCCCTACGAACCGCAGCGGCAACCGCGCCGACCCCACCTGCAGCTCGCCGTCCGCGACACGCACCCGCGTCCGGCCCAGCCAGAACAGCGTCCCGACCAGCAGCGGGACGATCACCGCGTATCCGATCCACGCGCGCAGCCCCGGGTAGCCCATGTGCACCTCTGCGCCGAGCAGCACGCCGAGCCCGACGACCGGCGGATACCACCACCACGGCACGGACAACCGCTCGTCGAACGCATGACGGCCGGACGTCGCAGACCCGGTGGCCGAGGGGTGATCTCCCACGATTGCCCAGGGTAACGTCGCCTGCCGTGTCCGGCCCCGTCGATGCTCCCCCGCAGCAGCCGCCTGTCGCGGCGCTGCTCGAGGTGCTCCTGACCCGCCTCGACCAGGGCGTCCCCGTCCCCGGCTCCGCCCGCCCGGACGACGCCGGGGTCGATCTCACCTGCACGAGTGACGTCCAGCTCGGGCCGGGGGAGCGTGTCGTCGTCGGCACCGGTGTCGCGGTTGCGCTACCCCCGGGGTACGCGGGCTTCGTCCACCCTCGGTCGGGGCTGGCCGCGCGGGCCGGGCTCTCGGTCGTCAACAGTCCCGGCACCATCGACGCCGGCTACCGCGGCGAAATCCGGATCTGCCTGATCAACCACGATCCGCACCGCGCGCTGCGCCTGCGCCGCGGCGACCGGATCGCACAGCTGGTCGTGCAGCGGGTCGAGCACGTGCGGTTCGTGGAGGTTGGCGCGCTGCCCGGCTCGGCGCGGGGGACCGGCGGCTACGGGTCGAGCGGGGGGCACCGCGCCCTCGATGGCGGAGGGCAGGCGTAGTGGCAGGTCAGGGCCGCGGGAACACAGTGGCTCGAAGGGCGGACACGCCGAGCGGTGGGACCGACACGGTGAACGGAGCAGGTACGGACGAGCACGACGAGCCCGGGGCGCGCACAATCGGCGCCCGTGTGGTGCAGCGGTGGGCGCGCGACGGCGGCGGCGTCGTGGACGACACGCCCCTGCACGGGCCCTACGACGAAGACGACCTGGACCCCGAGCAGACATCGGCCGGTCTGGTCGACTTCGGGGCCGTCCGTGTTCCGGTTCCCCCTGACGGCCAGGTCATGGTCGAGCCGGATGACGGCCGGTTGCAGGCGGTGCATGTGATGCTGCCCGCGGGTCGCCTGTCGGTCAGCGCGCTGGCCGCGCCGCGCACCGGCAGGCTGTGGCCAGACCTCGCCGCCGAGATCGACGAGTCCCTGCGCCAGGGCGGAGCCAGCGTCCGCTCCTTCACGGGCGAATGGGGTCGGGAGCTGCACGCGCGCACGGGCGAGGCGTCGTCGGTGTTCGTCGGCGTCGACGGGGCCCGCTGGATGCTCTACGGGGTCGCCACCGGCCCGACCAGCAGCGGAGCCGAGCTGGACGGCGAGCTGCGGCGCATGCTGCGCGGTACGGTCGTCGTGCGCGGCCGCTCCCCGTACCCGGTGCGGACGGTGCTGCCGCTGACCGTGCCCGAGGGGCTCGCGGCCGCGATGCCGGAACTGCTGGAGCCTGCGCCGGAGACGGTGGAGCAGGAGCGGCCCGAGGCGCGTTCGGGATCGTGGCGCCTGCGCCGGGGAAGGCCGAACCGCAACGGCGGTCGCGGCCGCTTCCGCGGCGTTCCGGAACCGGCCCCGGAGTTCGTCGACGTCGACGGAATGCCGGTGGACGAGTCAAGCACGGTCGGGCCCGGCCCCTCCGTCGAGGCCCCGAGCACGACGCCCCGCGGGCTGCCCCGCGTCCCGTCCGCCCGGAACGGGCACTCCGACGACCGACGCGCCCGCAACGGGAGCGCGGGTCGGCCTGATGCCCGCAACGGCCACCGCGCCCGGTCCCGCGCCGACGACGGCGCGCCGGCGCCTCACAACGGCTCGCCCACCCGCCACAACGGCCACGTCGACGCGCCCGCCGCGGCGTACGGTCCGAACGGCGGGCCGTATGTCGAGTCCGACGACACGACGGTGGCCCCGGACCCGAGCGGGGGCACCGGTTCGTGGTTGACCGGGCGCTGGCGAAAGGCCGAGCGGAAGGCGCCCGTGGCCCCGGCCCGGCGACCACAGCTGCGGGTCGCCGACCTGGTCGCCGAGGCGCAGCGGGAGCGGGCCGCCACCGAGGCCGCCCGGCCCCCGGCCCCGGCCGAGCTGACGGGGCCCGTGCCGCCCGCCGCGGGCATGACTGCGCCGCGCGACCGCTTCCGCAACGGGCGGCGGAGGGGCCCGGAGCGCGCTCGCCACGGCCACGGCGCCGTGGCGTCGCCGTCGCGCGGTCTGCCGGCAGTGCCGTCACCCCCGCGTGGCCTTCCGGCCCTCCCGTCGCCGCCGCGTGGTGTGCCGGCGATCCCGTCTCCGCCCCGTGGGGCGTCCGTGGTGTCCACGCCGGCGCGCGGCGTCCCGGCCGTCCCGTCGCCGGCGCGCGGCCTCCCGGCCGTCCCGTCGCCGTCGCGTGGCGTGCCGGCTGTGCCGTCGCCCCGTCGCGGCGTACCGGCGGTCCCGGACGACCGCCCCGGGAGCTCATACCGGAAGGAGCGGTTCGCCGGGAGCGGGGACACCTGGTCCGCGGGCTCCTCCGGCGCGGCCCGCGACATGGGCGACACGTGGGTGCATCCCCGACCGGAGTCCCGACCGGCGGCACCGCCGCCTCCGGCGGGTTCCGAGGACTGGACGGTGCCTTTGCCGGTCGTGCGACCGGACTCCCCGCCGCCGTGGAGCGGGCCCCCCGGTTCCGAGCAGGGGCGGGGAGGCCCTGCTCCATCCCGCCGGACGGCCGGCCCGGAGCCGTCCCGTGACCGGCCGTCCCGAATCGAGCCGCCCCGCGCCCCGCGGTCGGAAGACCGCTGGAGCGAGTGGAGCGACGGCCGTCGAACGTCGGGCGCCTCAGCAGATCGGCACCGCTCGCCTCGCGAACCCGCGCCGGGGAGCGGCCTGCCTGCGAGACGCGTACCGCCGCCCACCGGGTCCGTGCGCGGGCGGCGTCCCGACAGGCGCCTGTTCGACGGCATACCGCCCGGCCGGCACCACCGCACCTAGCGATGATCGGGTTGCGACACCCCACACGGACCCCCGCCGAGGGATATCCTGCAGTGGACCAGCCTCGACGAGGAGGGGCCCGTCCGGGCGGGCCGGGGAGTGTAGATGGGCACCACGGACGGTGGCACCTTCCGGCGCATGCTGCGCCGATTGACCAGCGACGTCGACGAACTCGACGCCGAGAACCTCTCCGGTGACGCCGAGCGATCGGGGGCGCAGCGGGCCGACGAGTGCGCGTGCGGCCAGGAGGTCACCGTTCTCGGGCGGCTCCGCAGCGTCGAGTACGGCCCGCAGGACTCCGCGGCCTCGCTGGAGGCGGAGCTGTTCGACGGCACCGAAGGGGTGACGCTGATCTGGCTGGGACGTCGCCGAATCCCGGGCATCGAGCCGGGCCGGACCATGCGGGTACGGGGCCGGATCGCCCTCCGGGCGGGCCGGAAGGTGCTCTACAACCCGTACTACGAAATCTGCCAGGCGCAGTGACGCCCGACCCCGGGGCGTCCGACCCGGGGGTAGCCGGCTCCGGCACTCCGGGCACCACGACACCGCCTCCGGCCAAGCCGTCGCTCCTCGAGCAGATGGGCGGGCTCCCCGGGATCGCGGCGTCGACCGTCCCCGTCGTGGTGTTCGTGGTCACGAACATCCTGTTCGACCTGCGCCCCGCGATCGTGGCCGCCCTGGTCGCCGCCGTCGCCGTCACCGGATGGCGGGTGGCCCGGCGCCAGCCCCTCCAGCCGGCGGTGTCCGGGTTCTTCGGGGTGGCGATCGCCGCCTACTTCGCCTACCGCGCCGGCGAGGCCCGCGCGTTCTACCTGCCCGGGCTCATCTACAGCGGACTCTGTGGGTTGGCGTTCCTCGTCTCCGCCGTCGTCCGCTGGCCGCTGGCCGGTGTGATCTGGCACGGCCTCAACGGGGACGGCCAGAGCTGGCGCCGCGATCCGCGGCTGCTGCGCGCCTACACCTGGGCCACCCTGCTGTGGGCGCTGGTCTTCGCTGCGCGGGTGGTCGTACAGGGGCTGCTCTACCGCTATGACGAGGAGACGTGGCTCGGCATCGCCCGCCTCGCCATGGGCTACCCGCTCGTGGGCGTCGCGCTGCTCGGCACGATCTGGGCGGTCCGGCGGGCTGGGCGTACGCCGCGTCCGGCGACCTGACGCCACTCGGTCAATGGCCGATGGCCGTTCGGATGTCCTCCTCCACGGCCGACGTGGCGACGAACAGCAGCTCGTCGCCCGCCTCGAGCGCGTCGTCGCCCTGAGGGACGATCACCCGCCCGCCGCGCAGGATCACCACCAGCGCCGAGTCCGGTGGCAGCTTCAGCGACCGCACCGGCGTACCGGCGAGCCGCGTGTGCGCGGGCAGCGTCACCTCGACCAGGTTCGCCCCGCCCTGCCGCAGCGTCATCAACCGCACCAGGTCCCCGACCGCCACCGCCTCCTCGACCAGCGCCGCGAGCAGCCGCGGCGTCGAGACCGCGACGTCCACGCCCCAGTTGTCGTCGAACAGCCACTCGTTGCGCGGGTCGTTCACCCGCGCGACGACCCGGCGCACCGCGAACTCGGTCTTGGCCAGCAGTGAGACGACGAGGTTGACCTTGTCGTCGCCCGTCGCGGCGATGACGACGTCGCAGTCCTCGAGGCCGGCCTCCTCCAGCGAGGCCAGCTCGCACGCGTCGGCGTGGACCCACTCCGCCGCTTCGACCGACTCAGGCTCGATGTTGCTCAGGTCCCGCTCGATGAGCATCACCTGATGCGCGTTCTCCACGAGCTCGAGCGCGATGGAGCGGCCCACCGCCCCCGCGCCCGCGATCGCCACCCGCACGCCGTCATCCCTCCTGCGGCGGCGCTGCGGCCGCGGCCGTCACGTCGCTGACCGTGCCCGACACCGCCGCGACGTACACGGTGTCCTCGTGCTGGATCACGGATTCCGGCCCGGGCAACACGCCGGTGCCGAACCGGACGATGAACGCCACCCGGCAGTCCGCGGCCTGCTCCAGCGCGCGAACCGGGTAGCCCACCCAGTCTTCGTGCAGGGGCAGCGGCAGGATCGCGATGGTGCCGGTCGGCTCGCGCCACGCGGACGCGACGCCGTCCGGCAGCAGCATCCGCATCAGCCGGTCCGTGCTCCACGGCACCGTCGCCACCGTCGGGATGCCGAGCCGCTCGTAGACCGCGGCGCGCTTGGCGTCGTAGATGCGGGCGACCACCCGCTCGACGCCGAACGTCTCGCGGGCGACCCGCGCGGAGATGATGTTCGAGTTGTCACCGCTGGAGACCGCGGCGAACGCGTCCGCCTTCTCCGCACCGGCCTCGATGAGCACCTCGCGGTGGAAGCCCTGCCCGACGACCTGACGCCCGCGGAAGTCCGGGCCGAGCCGGCGGAACGCCTGGGGATCCTTGTCGATGACGGCGACCTCGTGACCGAGCCGTTCGAGGCTCGCGCTCAGCGCCGCCCCGACACGGCCGCACCCCATGATGACGACGTACACGTCGCCGATCCTTCCCGGTCCGGCGGCCGCACGCTATCCGTCCGCCATGTGCCGCAGGCATAGGCTCGATGCGTGTCGAAGCTCGCCGTCGCGGTGAAGCGCATCCTGGTCGGGCGTCCCCAGCGCAGCGACCGGCTGTCCCACTCGCTGCTCCCCAAGCGGATCGCGCTGCCCGTGTTCGCCTCCGACGCGATGTCGTCGGTCGCCTATGCCCCCGAGGAGATCTTCCTCACGCTGTCCCTCGCCGGTGTCGCGGCGTACGCGATCTCACCGTGGGTCGGCCTCGCCGTCGTCGTCGTGCTGCTGACCGTCGTGACGAGCTACCGCCAGAACGTCCACGCCTATCCCTCCGGCGGCGGGGACTACGAGGTCGCGACAGTGAACCTCGGCCGGCACGCGGGGCTGACGGTCGCCAGCGCGCTGTTGGTGGACTACACGCTGACGGTGGCAGTGTCGATCTCGGCGGCGGCGGCGAACGTCGGTGCGCTGGTGCCTTTGGTGGCCGAGCACAAGGTCGCGTTCGCCGTGGCGGCGATCGTCCTGCTCACCGCGGTCAACCTGCGGGGCATCCGCGAATCGGGCGTCGCGTTCGCCGTCCCGACCTATGCGTTCATGGCCGGTATCGGGACGATGATCGTCTGGGGTCTGACCCGCATCTGGCTGCTCGGCGACGATGTCCGCGCGCCCAGCGCGGACCTCGAGCTGCTGGCGGAGGGCGACGCCTTCACCGGCCTGGCGCTGGCGCTGCTGGTGTTGCGGTCGTTTACCCAGGGCTGTGCCGCACTGACCGGTGTCGAGGCGATCAGCAACGGTGTCCCGGCTTTCCGCAAGCCCAAGTCGCGCAACGCCGCCACCACGCTGGCACTGCTCGGGGTGATCTCGGTCAGCATGTTCATGGGGCTGATCGCGCTGGCACACCTGACGGGCGCGAAGATCGCCGAGGCCCCCGCGGTGCAGTTGCCCGCCACCGCGTCCGGGTACGTCCAGCAGACGCTGGTCGCCCAGCTCGCCGCGGCGGTGTTCGACCATTTCCGGCCGGGGTTCTACGTGGTCGTCGTCGTGACCGCGCTGATCCTCGTGCTCGCCGCCAACACGGCGTTCAACGGCTTTCCGGTGCTCGGGTCGATCCTCGCGCAGGACCGTCTCCTGCCGCGGCAGCTGCACACGCGCGGCGACCGGCTCGCCTTCTCGAACGGCATCGTCGTCCTCGCCGCGTTCGCGATCATCCTCGTCATCGGTTTCCAGGCCGAGGTGACGCGCCTGATCGCGCTCTACACCGTCGGGGTGTTCACCTCCTTCACGCTCAGCCAGGTCGGAATGCTGCGTCATTGGCGACGGCACCTCGCCTCGGAGACGGACCCGATTGCGCGCCAGCGCATGCGCCGGTCACAGGCGATCAACGGCTTCGGCGCGGCGATGACCGGCGTCGTCCTGGTGATCGTGCTGATCACCAAGTTCACGCGCGGAGCGTGGATCGCCATCGTGGCGATGGGCGGGTTCTACCTGCTCATGACGGCCATCCACCGCCACTACACCCGCGTGAGCGCCGAGCTCGACGCCGCGGACACCGACACCGTGCTTCCGTCCCGCAACCACGCCATCGTGCTGATCTCGACCCTGCACCGGCCCACGCTGCGGGCCCTCGCCTATGCGCGTGCCACCCGTCCGGACGTTCTCGAGGCGGTCACGGTCAACGTCGACGACGCCGACACCCGGAAGCTCGTCCGCGAGTGGGAGAAGCGGAAGATCCCCGTGCCGCTGAAGGTCGTCGAGTCGCCGTACCGCGAGATCACCAAGCCGGTGCTGGACTACGTCAAGCGGGTGCGCACCCGCAACCCGCGCGACGTCGTCACGGTGTTCGTTCCCGAGTACGTCGTCGGGCACTGGTGGGAGCAGGTGCTGCACAACCAGAGCGCGCTGCGGATCAAGGCGCGGCTGCTGTTCCAGCCCGGTGTGATGGTCGTGTCGGTGCCGTGGCAGCTCAAGTCGTCCGAACGCGTGCTCGAGCGCACCGAGCTGGGACCGGGCGCAGACCGGCGCGGCTACCCGTACGCGCCGCGCGACGACCGGCCGGCGGCCCCCTCGCCGTCGGCGCCGGCCGTCGACGGAGCTCGCCGCTCCGGCAGCAGGGCCGACGCCGGGCAGCCGCGGTCGTGAGCGCCGCCGCCCCGGCCGGAGCGGCGGGTCCGACCATCGACTGGACGGATCGGGTGCTCGACGTCGACGTCGGGCCGGTCGCGCACGGCGGCCACTGCGTCGCGCGGGCGGACGGTCGCGTGGTCTTCGTGCGGCACGCGCTGCCGGACGAGCGGGTGCGCGTGGTCGTGACCGAAGACGGCGGCGGCTCGTTCTGCCGGGCCGACGCCATCGCCGTCCTCGCGGCGGCTCCTGGACGGGTGGCGGCACCGTGCCCGTGGGCGCGCGCGGGCGGCTGCGGGGGCTGCGACTGGCAACACGCCGACCCGGCGCTGCAGCGCGAGCTGAAGGCGCACGTGCTGCGCGAGCAGCTGCACCGGCTCGCCGGGCTGGATGGGCCCGTCGTCGGTGGCGTCGTGGTCGAGGAGCTGCCCGGCGGGGCGCTGGGCTGGCGGCATCGCGTGCGCTTGGCCGTCGACGAGGTAGGCCGTGCGGGGCTGCGCGCGCATCGCAGCCATGACGTGCTCCCGATCGCGGACTGCCTCTTGACCCCGCACGCCACCCTGCCGTCGGTGCTCGGGGAGCGGTACGCGCCGGGGAGCGTGGTCGAGGTGACGGTCGACGCGGACAGCGTGCGCCACGTCGTCGGGGGAGCCGAGCTGGTTGGGAGCAGTGCGGTGGAGCGCGCCGCGGGGCGGGAGTGGCGGCTGTCGCCCGGGACGTTTTGGCAGGTCCACCCCGCCCTGGCCGACACGCTCGCCGCGGTGGTGGGGGAGTGGGCTGGCGCGCCCGACGGCGGGGTCGCCTGGGACCTCTGTGGGGGCGTCGGGCTCTTCGCGGCCGTGCTCGCGGAGCAGGTCGGGCCGCGGGGTCGGGTGACAGTGGTGGAGTCGGCGCGGCGGGCGGTGGCCGACGGACAGGCGGCGCTGGCCGACCTGCCGCAGGTGACGTGGGTGCACGGACGCGTCGAGCGGGCGCTGCCGACCCTGCCGGACGCCCCGGACGTCGTGGTGGCCGACCCACCGCGGCGCGGGCTCGGGCGCGCCCTGGTGTCGGCGATCTGCGCGCGCAGCCCTGGCCGTGTGGTCTACGTGGCCTGCGACCCGGCGGCGTTGGCCCGCGACGTCGCGCTGTTCGCCGCGCACGGCTATCCGATGCGCGCCCTGCGCGCGTTCGACGCGTTCCCCATGACACACCACATGGAGTGCGTCGCCCTGTTCACCCCCACCTGACCGCGCGAGTCGCTACAAACCGGCGCGAGTCGCTACGGATCGGCGCGCGAGTTGACGCTTTCTGACCGGCGACGAGGGTCGGCGTTCGAGCGTGACAGCACCGTCGTCGAGACAGCGGTGGTGTCACCCTCGCGTCCTCAACGTGCCGCGTCCCCCGGAGACAATCAGTACCTGCTACCGCATCCTTTCCGCGGCTCACGTGGGGATCGCCGCCATCGCCTCGATCGCCACCAGCGCGCCAGGGACAGCCAGACCCGCGACGAAGGCGACGGTGATCGCAGGCGGCGCATTTGTAGCGACTCGCGCGCCAATTTGTAGCGACTCGCGCGCCGGTTTGTAGCGACTCGCGCGCCAATTTGTAGCGACTCGCGCGGACGAGAGGGGTGGCGCGGGGGTGGGAGTCGGTGGCCGCGAGGATGGGTGCGTGACAGGAACGCCCGCGCCGCCGCCCCAGGACGCCATGCACGTACCGCCGCCGGCGGACGCACCTGCGACCGCGGCGCCCCGGCCGCAGCCCGGGCCGGAGCAGGCACGCTCCGTCGAGCAGCGCATCTCCGACGAGCTCGGCGTTCGTCCGAACCAGGTCGGTGCCGCCGTCGCACTACTCGACGGCGGGGCGACCGTCCCCTTCGTCGCCCGCTACCGCAAAGAGGCCACCGGCAGCCTCGACGACGCCCAGCTGCGCACGCTCGAGGAGCGGTTGCGCTACCTCCGTGAGCTCGAAGAGCGCCGGGCCGTCGTACTGGAATCCGTCCGCGCACAGGGCAAGCTGGACGCCGCGCTGGAGACCCGCATTCGGGCGGCCGACTCGAAAGCCCGGCTCGAGGACGTCTACCTGCCCTACAAGCCCAAGCGGCGCACGAAGGCGACCATCGCCCGCGAGAACGGGCTGGAGCCGCTGGCCGACGCCCTGCTCGCCGACCCGACGCTCGACCCGGCCGACACCGCGTCGGCCTACCTCACCGAGAACGTCCCGGATGCCGCCAGCGCGCTCGACGGCGCCCGAGCGATCCTGGTCGAGCGCCTCGCCGAGGACGCCGACCTCGTCGGCGGCCTGCGGGAGCGGATGTGGCGCAACGGTCGCCTGGTGTCGACCGTCCGGCCAGGAAAAGAGACCGTGGGCGCCAAGTTCGCCGACTACTTCGCCTTCTCCGAGCCCTTCGCGCGGCTCCCGTCGCACCGCATCCTGGCGGTCTTCCGGGGCGAGAAGGAGGAGGTCCTCGACGTCACGCTGGATCCCGGCGCCGACGCGGACGAGCCCGTCACGGAGTACGAGCGCACCATCGCCGCCGCGGCCGGCATCCGGAACGAGGGCCGCGCCGCCGACGGATGGCTGGCAGGCGTGGTGCGCGGGGCGTGGCGCACCCGCATCCTGGTGAGCCTGCAGCTCGACCTCCGGCTGCGGCTGCGCACCGTCGCCGAGGACGCCGCGATCGCGGTGTTCGCCGCGAACCTGCGCGACCTGCTGCTCGCCGCCCCCGCCGGCACCCGCACCACGATGGGCCTCGACCCCGGGCTGCGGACCGGTGTGAAGGTCGCAGTGGTCGACGGCACCGGCAAGGTCGTCGCGACGGACACCATCTACCCGCACGAACCCCGACGAGATTGGGCCGGGGCCCTCACGACGCTCACCCGGCTCGCCACCGCACACAACGTCGAGCTGATCGCGATCGGCAACGGCACGGCGTCCCGGGAGACGGACACACTGGCCGGTGAGCTCGTCGCCGCCCGCCCCGCGCTCACGCTCACGAAGGTGATGGTCAGCGAGGCCGGCGCGTCGGTGTACTCGGCGTCGGCCTACGCCTCGGCCGAGCTGCCCGACCTGGACGTCTCGCTGCGTGGCGCCGTCTCCATCGCGCGACGGCTCCAGGACCCGCTCGCCGAACTGGTCAAGATCGACCCGAAGTCGATCGGCGTGGGGCAGTACCAGCACGACCTGCCGGAGTCGTCGCTCGCCCGCTCGCTCGACGCCGTGGTCGAGGACGCGGTCAACGCCGTGGGCGTCGACGTCAACACTGCCTCCGCCGCCCTGCTGCGCCGCGTCTCGGGAATCACCGACGGGTTGGCGGCCCACGTCGTCGCGCACCGCGACGCCCACGGCCCGTTCCGCACCCGCACCGCGCTGACGGACGTGCCCCGGCTCGGCCCGAAGGCGTTCGAGCAGTCCGCGGGCTTCCTGCGCATCCGCGGCGGCGACGATCCGCTCGACGTCTCGGGCGTGCATCCCGAGGCCTACCCGGTGGTGCGCCGGATCGTCGCGAAGGCGGGCGGGGACCTCGCCGGTCTGCTCGGCAACGCGCCGCGGCTGCGTGCCCTCACGCCGCACCAGTTCGTCGACGACCGCTTCGGACTCCCGACCGTCACCGACATCCTCGCCGAGCTGGAGAAGCCCGGCCGCGACCCCCGCCCCGAGTTCCGCACCGCGACCTTCGCCGAGGGCGTGCACACCATCGCCGACCTCCGGCGGGGCATGGTGCTCGAGGGCGTGGTCACCAACGTGGCGGCATTCGGTGCATTCGTTGACGTCGGCGTGCACCAGGACGGGCTGGTGCACGTCTCGGCGATGTCCACGATGTTCGTCAAGGACCCGCGCGACGTCGTCACGTCTGGCCAGGTCGTGCGGGTCAAGGTGATGGACGTCGACGAGACGCGCAAGCGCATCTCGTTGACCCTGCGGCTCGACGACGAAGCGGGCGCGCCGGCGAAGCCCGACCGGACTGGGCCCGGCGGT
>JAQSWF010000244.1 GCA_029266775.1 Pseudonocardia sp. | reverse complement strand
AAGTCACCTCACGTGCTCGAGGTGCTGCTCCAGCATACGCCGGGGCCCGGCCCGACCCGTTTCGCGTCCCCTCGTCGAGTGGCAGTTGTCCCCACGCGCGCAGACCATCCACAGCCATGACGTCCGACGCCCCATTGCGGCCGCGAGGACGCAGGCTGACGGCATGGCACTACTGCGGTGGATGAGGGCGCTCGGCACGGTGCTCGGCGCGCTCGTGTTCGCGGCGGGCCCGGCGAGCGGTGCGGCCGTCGGCGTCGCTGACAGCGGGGTGAACGGCGGTGTGCAGGGCCGGACGCCGGCGCCTTCCGCGGAGTACGGGTGGCCTCTCGCGCCGGTACCGGTGGTCGTCGCACCCTTCCGCGAGCCTGCGCACCCCTTCGGGCCGGGGCACCGCGGAGTGGATCTGGCCGCACCGGCGGGCGCCGCTGTGCTCGCGGCCGCCGCGGGCAGCGTCGTGTTCGCGGGAGCGCTGGCCGGGCGCGGCGTCGTCTCCGTGCAGCACGCGGACGGCCTGCGCACCACCTACGAACCGGTGACGCCCGCCGTACGCACCGGCGAGATCGTCGCCCGCGGTGCCGTCGTCGGCGCGCTCGTGGCGGGTCACCTGCGCTGCCCGGGCGCCTGCCTGCACTGGGGGGCGCGCCGCGATCGGACGAAGTACGTCGACCCGCTTCTGCTGCTCCGACCTGCACGTGTCCGGCTGCTGCCCCTCCCGGTGCCGTGGCCGGACGGGGTCGTCACGCCCGCGGGTGGGCCTGCTCGTGCGCCGCCTTCAGGCGCTCTGGCGTGACGTGCGTGTAGAGCTGGGTCGTCGCCAGCGAGGCGTGGCCGAGCAGCTCCTGGACGTATCGCAGGTCCGCGCCGCCGTCGAGCATGTGCGTCGCCGCTGCGTGGCGCAGCCCGTGTGGCCCCACGTCGGGGACGCCGGCGACGGCCACGGCCCGATGGACGACGGCCCGGGCCACCCGCGGGTCCAGGCGGCCGCCACGGGCGCCCAGCAGCAGCGCGGGCGGGCTCGACGGTCGGGCCAGCGCCGGGCGCCCTCTAGCTAACCAGACGCGCAGCGCCAGCCCGGCCGGCGCGCCGTAGACGACGGTGCGCTCACGGTCGCCCTTGCCGCGCACCCGCAGCGTCCGCCGCTGGTCGTCGACGTCGACGAGGTCGAGCCCGCACAGCTCGGCCACCCGCACGCCGCTGGCGTAGAGCAGTTCGACGACGAGCAGGTTCCGCTGCGCCACGGGGTCGAGGTCGGGAGCACCCGCGCCGGCAGTGGCCATGACGGCGCCGGCCTGCTCGCGGTCGAGGACGGTCGGCAGGGCCGAGCGGGGGCGGGGCGACGTGAGCCGGGCGCCCGGGTCGTGGGACAGCAAGCCGCGGCGGTGCCCCCAGGCGGTGAACGTGCGGGCCGCGGCTCCGCGGCGCGCGAGCGTGGACCGTGCGGCGCCCGCGGCATGCGCCTCGGCCAGCCAGCCCCGCAGCCGCGCGAGGTCCAGGCCGCCGAGGGTCTCAAGGCCGGCCAGGAGGCCGGTGAGATCGGTCCGGTACGCCCGCACGGTGTGCGGGGATCGACCGCGCTCCAGGCGCAGGTGGTCGACGAAGGACGTCAGCGCCTGCTCGACGTCCGGGGCGAGGTCGGCGGTCGCAGGCTCGATGCGACGCGCTGACGACCGAGACGGTGTCGACCCCGATGCCGAGGACATGGGCACGACCGTGGGGGGTGAGGCGACGCAGGTCAAGCACCGCCACGCGGCTCGTCGGGGTCCCGCGCGACGTCCTGCGGCACCGCGCTGCCGCCCGCGGCGGTGGTGTCGTGCAGGGAGCTGTGGTGTCGTGCAGGGAGCTGTCGTGCAGGGAGCGCAGGAGGTGGGCGAGGCCGCCCTCCGCACGACCGTCCAGTCGGGCGCTGGTCTGCACCCGGAGCCCGACGGGCTGGGCCAGCGCATAGCCGGCTGCCCGCAGCCGCCGCCACAGGCCGTGGTCCTCCCCCGCACCGTCGCGGGGAAAGCCGCCGACGTCGAGGTAGGCGTCTGCCCGGACGCCCAGGTTGGCGCCGTAGACGTGGTGGTGGGTCGCGCCGCGGACGCCGTCGTCGACGATCGCCCGGTAGCGCAACAGCGCGTCCGCCGCGAGCGGCTCGGCGGTCGTGAGGTCGGCGAGCCCGGCCACGGCGTGCGCCCCGGCGGCCGCGCACCCCAGATGCGCTCGGGCCCAGTCCGCCGGGACGGTGATGTCGGCGTCCGTGCTGAGCAACCACGTGCCCGCCGGCAGGTGCGCGGCGAGCCGGGCGAGGACGTGGCGCAGCCCCAGATCACACAGCGCGCCGACGCCGCTCCCCGCCGGACGCATCGACGAGCGCGCGGTCGCCGGCACGACCTGGGCATCGGGCCAGTCGGCGATCAGGGCGGCGACGCGCCGAGGGGTGGTGTCGGAGCAGTCGTCGAGCACCACCGCGACCGCCACCGCGATGTCGGCCGGCAACGCGGCGAGAGCACGCCGCACGCTGTGCAGGCAGCGACCGATCCGCTCCTCCTCGTCGCGGGCCGGGACGACGACGCCGACGGCCGAGATGGACGGTTCGCCGGCGGCGACGGGCGCTGCGGTCACCGGCGGCCACGGCGGCGCAGCACGAGCAGCGCAACTCGGCGTCGAGGTGCTCGACGAGGGGCCTCGAGCTCGGGACGGTCGCGGACCATCCGGTGAGTGGCGAGCGCGTCTCTCGGTGCCTCCGGCGGCCAGCCGCGCCAGTGCACGACGGCGAGGTCCCCCTCGGGCTCGAGGGCCTTGATGGTGCGGTCCAGCGTGGTGTGCACGGCGGTGTCGTCGAGGTAGTAGAGGACCTCGCTGAACACGGCCAGGTCGATCGCAGCGGTGGGGACGGCGTCCGGCAGCGCGGCGCGGTCGACCCGGACCTGGATTGCACCCGCCGTGCGCCGGCGGGCGCCCTGCACGGCATCGACGACGGGGTCGGAGGCCAGCACGGTGGCGCAGCGTTCGGCAAGAGCCAGGCTGAGCTCGCCGGTGCCACAGCCCGGCTCGAAGGCGCAGCGATAGCGCTCGCGGGGCAGGCTCGCGAGGACGACGGACCGCTTGCGGCGCTCGTACCAGGAGTTCGCCCGCCACGGGTCGGCGCCGTCCGCGTACAGGTCGGCGAAGCGGGACACCGGCGCGGAGGAGGCGCGGGGCACGCGGAAGAGCAGCTCGGCGGGGCGGTCGAGGTGCTCGAGCATCGCGGGTTCGAGCACGGGCGGCGAGCCGTCGGGACCCGGACCCACCTGCGAGCGGAACGCGGCGATGCCCGCGCGCTTGGCGGCGAGCGTGGGGTGATCGAGGTGCAGCAGGTACGCCCTGTCCCACGGCATCGCCGGGTCGTCCGGGGTCGACCAGGCCCACATCCAGATCGGGTACGCCCACCCGTGCGCGGTGACGGGTGCCGCCGCGGCGGCAGCCAACCCGGCGGCGCGGTGGTCCGGATGCGGGTCGCCGGTCCATGGGGCGAAGTAGGCATCTGCGGCGGCGAGCAGCGGCGTCAGCGCTTCGCGTAGCGCCGCCTCGCAGTCGGCAAGCCCGGCGTCGGGCAGCCCGAGCCACTCGACGGGGACGTCGCGTAGTCCTTGCGCGCGCAGCGCCGAGCCGAGCTCCGCCCGCCGCTGCCGCGCCAGGTCACGGCGGTCCGCGGCCCCGAGGCCGGGATAGGTGGCCTCGCCGTCGGTGGCGACCACGAGTCGGATCTCTGCACCGGCGCGGTGCAGGGTCTGAGGCAGCCGCTCGTCCCGAGGGTCTCGTCGTCGGGGTGCGCGGCGACGACGACGACGTGCCGATGCACGGTCGGGTCGACGTGCCGCGGCCTGTGCCCTTCGAGCGCGGTGGTCCAGTCGCGTACGGGCGTCACCGGCCGGATCCGGGGCGACGGCCCGGGGGGCGTGGTGCGGTGGTCACCGGGCCGCGCCGCCCGTCGAGGACCTGTGCCCCGAGCGCGTGCGCCCTCCGGAGGTAATGGAGCACTGGTTCCGGAGCAAATGAAGCGATCGTTCCGGCGGTAATGGAGCAGCTGTTCCGGGCTTCTGGAGCAGCGATTCCGGAGGTTCTGGAGCAGCTGGTCGCTTCGGCGCGGCGAGCTTCGGGTGGGAGTCGGGGAGGTCAACCTCGCGC
>JAQSWF010000243.1 GCA_029266775.1 Pseudonocardia sp. | reverse complement strand
GACCCTCAACCAGAAGCGCTACGTCGACGCGATCGACGTCAACACCATCGTGTTCGGCATCGGCCCCGCGGGCACCGGCAAGACCTACCTCGCCATGGCCAAGGCCGTGCAGGCGCTGCAGGCCAAGCAGGTCACCCGGATCATCCTGACCCGCCCCGCCGTCGAGGCGGGCGAGCGCCTGGGCTACCTGCCCGGCACGCTGAACGAGAAGATCGACCCTTACCTACGCCCGCTGTACGACGCCCTGCACGACATGATCGACCCCGAGTCGATCCCGAAGCTCATGGCGGCGGGGACGATCGAGGTCGCGCCGCTGGCATACATGCGCGGCCGAAGCTTGAATGACGCGTTCATCATCCTCGACGAGGCCCAGAACACCACGCCCGAGCAGATGAAGATGTTCCTGACTCGCCTCGGGTTCGGGAGCAAGATCGTCGTGACCGGGGACGTCACGCAGATCGACCTGCCCGGCGGCACACGCTCAGGGCTGCAGGTGGTGCGCGAGATCCTCGACGGCGTCGACGACGTGCACTTCTCGCTGCTCACCAGCGCGGACGTCGTGCGGCACCGCCTGGTGAGCGAGATCGTCGACGCCTACGCGCGGTTCGACAACGCCCACGCCCGGCCCGGGCTGACCTCGGCGCCGCGCACCGGTCCGCCCCAGGACCGGCGCTCCCGGCGACGTTGACGCGGCGACACCCCCGGTACGCTCGGTAGCCGTGAGCATCGAGGTGGCCAACGAGGCCGGCGTCGCCGTCGACGAGACGGCCATCGCTTCGATCGCCCGCCATGTGCTCACGACGATGCAGGTCAACCCGGCCGCGGAGCTGTCGATCATGCTGGTCACCACCGAGGTGATGAGCGAGCTGCACGAGCGCTGGATGGAGGAGCCGGGCCCGACGGACGTCATGGCCTTCCCCATGGACGACCTGGTCGACGAGTCGCGGCGCCCCGACGCACCGGAGATTGGGCCGGCGCTGCTCGGCGACGTCGTGCTGTGCCCCGCGTTCGCCGCGGCGCAGGCCCGCAATGCCGGCCACGGGTTGCCCGACGAGCTGTACCTGCTCACCGTGCACGGCGTGCTTCACCTGCTCGGCTATGACCACGGTGAGCCGGAGCAGGAGCGGGAAATGTTCGGCCTGCAGAACCGCTTGCTTGCCGACTGGCAGGCCGCGCAACAGGAGGCCGCCGCGCGCGAGGCGCAGCGCCGGCACGACACGCGCCTGCTCGGCACCGTCGGCCTCGACGACTGAATCGACCTGATGAACCCGATAGCTCTGATCGTCCTCGCCGCGCTGCTGATCCCGTTGGCGGGGCTCTTCGCCGCCGCCGACGCCGCGCTGGCCTCCGTCTCCCGGGCACGGGTGGAGACCCTCGTCCGCGAGAGTCGCGCGGGGGCGCGGGCGCTGGCGGCCGTCGTGGCCGATCGGCCGCGGCACGTGAACCTGCTCCTGCTGCTGCGCCTGGTCGCCGAGACCGCCGCGACCGTGCTGCTCACCGTGGCGCTCGCACAGCTGATCACGCCCATCTGGGCAGGGGTGCTCACCGCCGCGACGATCATGGTACTGGTCAGCTACGTCTTCATCGGCGTCGGGCCGCGGACGCTGGGTCGCCAGCACCCCTACGAGCTCGGCATCGCGATCGCCGCGCCGGTCCGCGCGCTGGCCACCCTGCTCGGCCCGTTGACCAAGCTGCTCATCCTCATCGGCAACGCGCTCACGCCAGGCAAGGGGTTCCGTCAGGGACCGTTCTCGTCGGAGGTGGAGCTCCGCGAGCTCGTGGACATGGCGAGCACCAGCGGCGTCGTCGACGAGACCGAGCGCAAGATGATCCATTCGGTGTTCGAGCTCGGCGACACCCTCGTCCGCGAGGTCATGGTGCCCCGTCCGGACGTCGTGTGGGTCGAGCGCGACACTCCCGTCGAGAAGGTCCTGCGGCTGGCACTGCGGAGCGGCTACTCCCGGCTGCCCGTACTGGGGGAGAACATCGACGACATCATCGGCGTGGCGTACCTGAAGGACCTTGTGCGGGCACAGAACGAGCAGATGCAGAGCGATCAGACGCGGGGGCCCGGATCGGACGTCGCGCTCACCGCCGTCATGCGCCCGGCCGTCTTCGTGCCCGACACGAAGCGGATCGACGAGCTGCTCAAGGAGATGCAGCGCAGCCGCAACCACATGGCGATCGTCGTCGACGAGTACGGGGGCACAGCCGGGGTCGTGACCATCGAGGACATCCTCGAGGAGATCGTCGGCGAGATCACCGATGAGTACGACCCGGACGCGGTGCCGGAGGTCGCGCGCCTCGACGACGGCCGGCTGCGCGTTGCGGCGCGGCTGCCGGTCGAGGACCTGGAGAACCTGTTCCCTGGCCGGGACGACGACTACGACGACGAGTCCGAGACCTCGGCCGCCACCCTGCGGGCCGTGCTGGCCGACGCCGATGTCGACACGGTCGGCGGCCTGGTCGCCCAGCAGCTCGGCCGCGTGCCGCTGCCCGGCTCGGAGGTCGAGGTCGCCGGGCTGCATCTGCTCGCCGAGGGCGGCAAGGACGCCCGCGGCCGAGTGCGGATCACTACGGTGCTCGTGACGCCCCGCGACACCGGCTCCGCCCAGGCTCCTGAGGCCTCGGACACCGAAACGGACGGCGAGGCGGTCGACCCGGACGTGGCCGCGTCCGGCCACGACGACGGGAGCCACAGGTCGCTTCCCTCCGGTGCGCACCGCAACGGTGGCGGGGAGCCGGCTGGAGCGCACCGCGGTCCGCGAGAGGAGACCGATGTCCGGCCCCGCTGACCTGGACCCCGACGATTCCAAGATCGTCACTCTGGCCCGCTCGGCTCGCGCCCGGACGGGCGCACGCGAGGGCGCCGCCGTCCGCGACACCGACGGCCGCACGTACGTCGCCGCCACGGTGGCCCTCCCGTCGCTGCAGCTCACGGCCCTGCAGGCGGCCGTCGCCGCCGCGGTTTCCAGCGGCGTCACCGGCCTCGAAGCCGCTGCCGTCGTTACGGTGGCAGACGCCGTCGACGCGGCCTCGCTGGCGGCCGTCCGTGACCTCTCGCCCGGTGCGCCGGTGTTGCACGCCGATGCCGCCGGCGCCGTCCGCGCCGTCCTCGCCTCGGAGGGCTGATGACCTCGCCCGCGGCAGAGCCGCACAGTTCGGCGCTACCAGCGACGCCCCGCTTCGACGTTGTCGTGGTTGGCGGCGGCATCGTCGGCCTCGCCACCGCACACGCGGTGTCGCGCACCGGGCGTTCGGTCGCCGTCGTCGAGCGGGAGCCGCGGCTCGCGATCCACCAGACCGGACGCAACTCGAACGTCATCCATTCCGGGCTGTACTACGCGCCGGGTGGGCACAAGGCGCGCCTGGCCGTCGCCGGCTGCGCCGAGACCGTGGCGTTCTGCCGGACGCACGGCCTGCCGCACGCGGTCACCGGCAAGCTGGTCGTCGCCACCGAGCCCGCCGAGCTGCCGCGGCTCGCCGAGCTCAAGCGCCGCGGCGACGCGAACGGGGTGCCGAGCACCGAGCTGGACGCGGCGGGGATGCGGGCGCACGAGCCGCATGTCAGCGGGCTGCGCGCGCTGCACGTGCCCTCCACCGGGATCACCGACTTCCGCGCGATCGCGGAGAAGCTGGGTGAGCTGGTGGAGAAGGAGGGCGGCGTGATCCACCTCGGCCGCGCGGTGCGCCGCGTGGTGCGCCGCCGCGCCGATGTCGTGGTGCGGACCTACGAGGGCGACCTGCTCGGCCGGCAGGTCGTCGTGTGTGCCGGCCTGCATTCCGACGAGCTCGCGGCGACCTCCGGCGCCGACCCCGGCGTGCGGATCATCCCGTTCCGCGGCGAGTACTCGGGCTTCCGCGAGCGGGCGGCGGATTTGGTGAAGGGCCTGATCTACCCCGTGCCGGACCCGGCCTTCCCGTTTCTCGGCGTGCACGCCACGCGGGGAATCGACGGCAGCGTCCACGCCGGCCCGAACGCCGTGCTCGCCCTCGCCCGCGAGGGGTACGGGTGGGGTGTCGTGCGGCCGCGGGAGCTGGTCAGGTCGCTGTCGTACCCGGGCACCGTGCGGCTGGCGCGGCGGCACTGGCGCTACGGCCTCGGCGAGGTGCACCGGTCCCTGTCCCGCACGGCGATGGTCCGGCAGATCCAGCGGCTGCTCCCCGACGTCCGC
>JAQSWF010000040.1 GCA_029266775.1 Pseudonocardia sp. | reverse complement strand
CGCCGTCCTGAATCTGCTCGACAACGCCGCCAAGTGGAGCCCGCCAGGCGGGACGGTCCGGGTGCAGATGCGGCCGCTCGACCCCTGGTCCGTCGTGCTGGAGGTGGCCGACGCCGGGCCGGGCATCGCGAAGCAGGATCTTCCGCGGGTGTTCGACCGCTTCTACCGAGCGACGAGCGCGCGGTCGGTGCCCGGGTCCGGGCTCGGGCTGTCCATCGTGCGGCAGGTCGCGGTGCGGCACGGCGGTGCGGTATGGGCCACCCGCGCGCCCGAAGGTGGGGCCCTGTTGGTGCTGCGCCTGCCTGGACAGGCCGCAACCCCGGCGGTGTCTGCACCGCGATCGCCGTAGGCTCGACCCGTCCGTCTCTCGACGCCGGAAGGGCCATGTGAACGAGGTGAACGAACCGAGGTCACCTGACCCTCGCGGTTCCGTGCCGGACATGCCACCGGGTTACGGGAGCGGGTGGGGCGCCGCGCCGCCGCCCTCCTACGGAGCTCAGCCGTACGGCCCCTCGACCGCCACCATGCCGCCACCGCCCCCGGCGAGGCGCTCGGGGCGCGGGCTGGGCACGGTGGCCGCGGTGGGACTGGTCGCCGCGCTGCTCGGCGGGGGTGTCGGCGGGGTGGCGGGCTACACGGCCGCCAGCCAGCAGGCGTCTGTCGCCACCACCGGCGTGCTCACCCAGCCGCTCCCGCCCGTCGACCCGGACGCCGCCCCGCTCAGCCCCGTGGAGGCGGTCGCGCAGAAGGTGCTGCCGAGTGTCGTCCAGCTGCAGGTCGAGGGGCCGGGCGGCGCGGGCGAGGGCTCGGGCATCGTGCTGTCTGCGGACGGGGTGCTGCTGACCAACAACCACGTCATCGCGGCGGCCGCATCCGGCGGTGAGGTCGTCGCGCTGTTCCAGGACGGCACCAGCGCGCCTGCCGAGATCGTCGGGCGGGATCCCAGCTCGGACCTCGCCGTGCTGCGGGCGCGAGGCGTGTCCGGGTTGACGCCGATCGCTCTCGGCAACTCCGATGCGGTGCGCGTGGGCCAGCAGGTGGTGGCGTTCGGTGCGCCGCTCGGGCTCGGCGGAACGGTCACGACGGGCATCGTCAGCGCGCTCAACCGGGCGGTCAGCGTCGGGGAGGGGTCGGGAGCCACCGAAGCGACCGTGCTGAGCGCGCTGCAGACCGACGCGGCGATCAACCCCGGCAACTCCGGCGGTCCGCTGGTCGACCTCCGCGGGGCCCTCATCGGCATCAACTCCGCGATCGCCACAACCGGAGCGCAGGGCGGCTCCATCGGCGTCGGCTTCGCCATCCCGGTCAATCAGGCCAAGCGGATCGCGGAGGAGCTCGAGCGGACCGGGCGGGCGACCCGGGCCGTCCTCGGCGTCTCGCTCGCCCCCCGCGACCGGACCGGGAACGGTGCGGTCATCGGTGAGGTCACCCCGGGCGGTCCGGCCGAGCAGGCCGGGATCCGGACCGGCCAGGTCGTGACGCGGGTGGATGATCGGCTGGTGACCAACGGGAACGAGCTGGTTGCCGCCATCCGTGACAACGCACCCGGCGCGCGTGTCACCCTGACGGTGGACGGCCAGCAGGTATCCGTCACGCTCGGCAGCCAGACAGGGTAATTCCACGCCAGCGCGCGACCTTTTGACGTAGCGGTGGCATCATGGCAGCCGATCGGAGACTGCCCGCTGCCCTGGTGCCCCTCGGTCGGCGGGCGAGAGAGGATCGCGTCGGCGCCGGCACCCCCTCCCAGCGCCGGCGCGGTCCGGCGATAGGGCTCCCGACCCGCGAATCGGCCCCCGCTACGGTGGCCCCATGGAGATGGTTCACCCGCAGATCGGCCGTGCACTGGTGGTGGTCGTCGACGACCGCGTGAGCCACGGGGAGCGGGAAGACACCATCGGTCCGCTCGTCGCCGAGCTGCTGCAGGAAGCCAAGTTCCTCGTCGACGCCGTGGTGGTCGTGCCCGGCGACACCGTGGCGATCCGCAACGCGCTCAACACCGCCGTGATCGGCGGCGTCGACCTCGTTATCACCGTCGGCGGCACGGGGGTGTCGCCGCGCGACGTCACCGCGGACGCCACCCTCGGCGTCCTCGACCGGCCCGTGCCGGGCATCGCCGAGGCGATCCGCGCTTCCGGTCTCGCCGCGGGCGCGGTCGATGCGGGGCTGTCCCGCGGCCTGGTCGGGGTGTCGGGCAGCACCCTCGTGGTGAACCTGGCGTCGTCGCGTGCTGCGGTCCGCGACGGCATGGCCACCCTGAGCCCGTTGGTCGCTCACGTGATCGCCGAGCTGTCCGGGCTGGACCCGGTCTGAGCATGAGCGAGCGGCCGCCGGAGCCACCGCGCCGGCGGCTGGACGACGTCTTCGGAGACGTCCTGCCCGACGTGACGCGGGACGAGGCCGGCGACGACCCGGCCGACCCCGCCGGGGAGCCGGAGCGCGACGAGTGGCTGTGCGCGAACCGGCCCCCGCACCACGACGACCGGAGCTGAGCGGCGCGCTCCGACGCTGCCCTTAGGTGAGGCGCTGTCGGACGCGGCGCTCGCTCAGACGCGAGCGCTCCTCGCTGCGTCCGTCGCCGATGATCGGTCGCCCCGCCACGGCCGCATCGGCTTCCCGGCCGTCGCCCTGGGCGGCGATCAGGTCGCGAATCTCGGCGAGCAGCTCCACATCCGTCGGCTCCGCTGGCCCGGACTCCTCGCCACGCTTGCGCCGGGACTTGAGGGTGTTCAGCGGCAGGACGATGACGAAGTAGATCACCGCGGCGACGATGACGAAGTTGATCGCTGCGGTGAGGACCGCCGCGAGGTCGATGTAGGTGTTCTGCTTGCCGTCGACGAGCTGGATGCCGAAGCCGGGGCTGGAGGGTGGCGTCACGGCGTTGATCAAGGGCTCGATGATGCTCGTGGTGAACGAGGTGACGATGGTGGTGAAGGCGGCACCGATGACCACCGCGACCGCCAGGTCGACCACGTTGCCGCGCAGGATGAAGTCCTTGAAGCCCTTCAGCACCAATCGCTCCTCGCCGTGTCGAAGTAGATGATCAGCGCAGGGTAACGGTGACCTGGTCGGCGAGCGCGGCAGCCGCGACGCGTGCCGCGTCGGCCCGAGGCAGCGTGACCAGCACCAGCCGTCCCCTCGCCTGTCCGAGCGCGTCGGACTCCGCGGCCACAACGGTCACGACCGCGGCATCCGCCGCGAGCACCACGGGCCGGTCCGCAGCCGGGCCGGGCGTGATCACATCCACCCGGCTGCCCGGCACGAGCAGGCCGGCGACGTCGGCGTCGGCCAGGCGCACGGGCACCGCGGCCACACGCGGGTCGCCCGTCCGTCCGGGCGGCGCGGGACCGGCCAGCCGGACGTCGGTGAGCGGCTCTCCGGCCCGCGCGGCACCCGCCAGAATCCGGCCACCTGCATCCGCAGGCCCGCGCAGGACACCCGCGGGGATCAGCTCGACGGGCCACGTGGCGACCGCGACGTCGGCCTCCGTCAGCGCGGCCCCGGACGCGAGATCACGGGCGGCGACGAGGACGGCGCCGGTCGCGTCGCCCTCGGCGGGCGCCAGCGCCAGGATCAGCGCCAGTACGACGAGCACGCCCGCAGCCGTGCGCCGCAGCAGGGCGGCACGCCGCCGGCTGGGGCTGCGGAGGACGTCGCGCAGCCGTTCGTGCAGCCGAGGCGCGATGCCGCGCGGCATGCCTTCGACCATCGCGCCTCCTCCCGTCGACGAGGACGACGCTAGGGCGCTTCACGTGCCGATGGACGGCGAGCGGCGGACCTGTGGACAGCTACTCAGCTTGTGGACAACTGCGGATCTCGAAGGTGTCCGGAAAGCCACTTTGCGGGACATGCCGAGGGCAGTCAGCCACGAGCGAAAGCGGCGTTCGCAAAGACAGACCTTGCCAACGCCGCTTTCGCTCGGTGGGGGGTGCGGCAGCACTACGGGAGACGTGGGTGCGGACTCAGGCCTTCGCCGGTGCCGGGGTGCTCTTCGCGGCGGATGAGTCCGAGGACGACGAGGACGACCCGTTTGTCGACCTCCCGGCGCTCTCCTTGCTCTTGCCCGACGGGTCGGCGCCGACCTTCTCGTTCGGCTTGTCGCCCGACTTCTCGCCGTCCTTCGCCGACGACTCGCCGCCGCGGCTGTCCGTTCGGTAGAAACCGCTGCCCTTGAACACGATCCCGACGGAGGAGAACACCTTGCGGAGCCGGCCTGCGCACTCCGGGCAGTCCGTCAGCGACGAGTCCGTGAAGGACTGCACGGCGTCGAACTGGTGTCCGCACGCGGTGCAGGCGTATTGATAGGTCGGCACGTGTTCCTCCGCGGCTGGCACTCCCATACCGAGAGTGCCAGTCTAGCTCTTCTCGCTCTGCCCGTGCGGATTCACCAGCGTCAGGCCATCGCTCGGCAGGATCACGGCGTCCACCACGCGGTCGTGCGGCTCGATGGGCAGGGTGTCGACCAGATCGCCGTCGTCGAGCAGCACCACGAGCAGCGCCTCGTCGCCGACCAGCGGCAGGCTCCGGTCGTAGTAGCCCCCGCCCTGGCCCAGCCGCACGCCGCGGCGATCCACCGCGAGCGCCGGGAGCAGCACGAGCCGGGCCGCCGCGATCGCCTCCGGACCGAGCCGCGGCCCGGCCGGTTCCCTCAGCCCGAACGGGCCGGACACCAGCGCGTGCGGCCCCGTGTACCGCGCCCAGTCGAGCGGCCGGTCCGGGCCGGCCACCACCGGCAACAGCACCTCGTGGCCCGCCGCGCGCAGCGCCTCCACCCCGGCCGGCGACCACGGTTCGGTGCCGAGCGGGAGGTAGGCACAGATCGGATCGCCGGTCCGGTGGGCGAGATCCAGGACGGCGGCGGTGAGCAGCGCGGCGTTCTGGTCGCGGATCTCCGATTCGCGGGCTCGCCGGGCGGCGCGGATCCGGCGTCGCCACTCCGCCTTGTCCGACGCCGCCGCAGGCACAGGCTCCGTCGCTGGTCGGGACGCGGCGGGTCCCGAAGCGCGAGCCGTCACGTGGCCACGCTACCGCCGCCGATAGGCTCCGCAGACCGACGTGGCGGTGGGCACGCCGCCCGACCCGCGACGAGGGGTAGTGATGGACGAGCTCGCCAGCAGGGCGGAGGTGTAGCGCCGGTGCGGTCGGTCGACGAGCAGCTCGCGCTGGTCCTCTCCGGGGCCGTCCGACCCGCGCCGGTGCGGGTGGCCATCGCCGAGGCGTACGGCCTGCGCAGCGCCGAGGAGGTCATCGTCTCCCGGCCGCTGCCGGGGTTCGACCAGGCAGCCATCGACGGCTATGCCGTCCGCAGCGTCGATCTCGCCGGAGCCGGCGAGGCCACCCCCGTCGTGCTGCCGGTCGTCGGGGAGATCCCCGCCGGGTCAAGGCACCCGCTGCGGCTCCAGCCCGGGCAGGCCGTCCGGGTCGCGGCCGGCGCCCCCCTGCCAACCCTCGCCGACGCCGTGGTCCCTGTCGGCCACACCGACGGCGGCGCGGCCAAGCTCACCGTGTCGCGGGGAGTGCCGTCGGCGTCGTTCGTGCGGCGTGTGGGCGAGGACGTGCAGCCCGGGGACGTGGCCGTGCGGCGGGACGCGGTGCTGGGAGCGGCCCAGGTCGGCATGCTCGCCGCCGCCGGGCGGGACAAGGTGCTGGTGCATCCCCGCCCGCGGGTCTCGGTGATCGCCGTCGGGGAGGAGCTCGTCGACGTCGTCCGCACGCCCGGCGCGGGGCAGGTTCCCGACGTCTGCTCGCACGCGCTCGCCGCCGCCGCTCGCGAGGCCGGCGGGGACGCCAGCCGGGCCCACCTCGTCGGCGGCGACACCCGTCGGCTGACCGCGGCGGTGCAGGATCGCCTGCCCTACAGCGACATCGTCGTCGTCTGCGGTGCCGTCGGTGGGACGACAGGAGCAGCCGTGCAGGCCGCACTGGCTGAGCTCGGTGACCTCGATGCCACGCGGGTCGCGATGCACCCCGGCTCGACGCAGGCGTTCGGCCGGTTGGGGCCGGACGGCGTGCCGACCTACCTCTTGCCGTCGCACCCGGCGACTGCGCTCCTGCTCTTCGAGGTGCTCGTCCGGCCGTTGATCCGGCTCTCACTCGGGGTCGGCGATCCGTACCGCCGGACGGTGTCCGCGCGCCTCACGTCGCCGGTCACGTCGGTGCTCGGTCGGCGCGGCTACCTGCGGGCGCGGCTCCTGCGGGCCAGCGCCACCGGCGACTACCTCGTGCAGCCCCTCGGTACAGCCGGTACGCACCTGCTCTCGTCGCTCGCCGACTGCAACGGGCTGATCGTGCTGCCCGAGGAGCTGACGGAGGCCACCGTCGACGAGACCGTCGCCGTCGCCTTCCTCCCGACCCGCACGTGACCGACGTGGCGTACGCACGACCTGAGCTCGGGCGCCACCCCGGCTGGCCCGCGCGGCTCGGTGGTCTGCGGGTGGGCGTCGGTGTCGTCGAGCTGCGCCCGGTGTGGTTGCGCGATGGTGGGACCTGGTCGGAGATCCGCATCCGCGACGAGCGGCACCTCGCGCCGTGGGAGCCGACGCCACCCGGTGGCTGGGCGCTGCGACATTCCCCCGCCGAGTGGCCGGGTCGCTGGTGGTCGCTGCGCGCTGCCGCCCGCCGGGGAGCGCTGCTGCCGTTCGCCATCACTGTCGACAGCGCGCTCGCCGGGCACGTCATGATCGGCAATGTGGTCCGTGAGCCGCTGCTGTCGGCCTACGTCGGCTACTGGTGCGACACCCGCCTCACCGGGCACGGCGTGACGACGGCCGCCGTCGCACTGGCCGTGGACCACTGCTTCGGACCTGTGGGCCTGCACCGTCTGGAGGCCACCGTCCGCCCCGAGAACGTTGCGAGCATCCGGGTGCTCGCCAAGCTCGGGTTCCGCGAGGAGGGGCTCTTCCGTCGCTATCTCGACGTGGACGGCCAGTGGCGGGACCACCTCTGCTTCGCGATCACTGCCGAAGAACCGCCGACCGGCGGGCTCGTGGGCCGGCTGGTCACCGAGGGTCGGGCGTCGTCGGCCTGACCGATCGGGAAGGCCGGAAAGTCCCGTGCGGCGGCGCGTCGTGACCGGGTGCTGGCGAGCGCGCTCAGTACGGTGAACAGTCCGGTACGGGTGGCGCCCGCCCGTGCCCGCGCACCGCATCGACCGGGGGAGGAGGCGGCGTGCCCAGTTCCCTGATCTTCACCGGTCTGGTGGTGCTGTGGCTGCTGATCCTCGTTCCGGCGGTCGCGCGGCACCAGCAAGAAGTGGCACGGCCGAGCGGAGCGTCGCTGGCCGCGCGGGTGTTGGCTCGGCCGCGGCAGCGCGGCGTCCGACGTGGGACGGAGGAGGGAAACAGGGTGGACGGCGACGACCTCATGGCCGTGGCGACCCGCACACCGACCGTCGTGCCTGTGGGTGGATCCACGCGCAGGCACCCGTCGTCGGCGGAGCCCCCGCGGTGGGTGGACGAGCCGGAGCCGGACGCTCGAGAAGAGCACGACGAGTCGGCCGCCGGCCGAGATCCCATTCCGCTGCGCTACCGACCCGGCCGAGGCGGGTTTGACCCCGCCGCGGACGCGAAGAGCGCCCGGAGGCGCTACGCGTTCCGGCAGCGTGCGGTGCTCGCGCTGCTGCTGGCTGCGGTGGCGACCGCGGTCGCTGCGGCCATCTGGAAGCCCGCGCTCTGGTGGGCACACGGTGGCGTGGACGTCGTGCTCGTGGTCTACCTCGTGTACCTGCGCCGTCAGGTCCGCCTGGAGATGGCGATCCGGCGCCGGCGCGCCGCCCGCCTTGCCGGCAACCGCCGCTCCTCGGGCGACCTCAGCGTGCTCGACGAGTGGGCTCGACGGAACCAGGAGGCGGCCCCACCGCCGGTCGTCAGGGCGGGCTCCACCGCGGCCCCGGTTGCCGTCCCGGACGCGGACGAGGTGCACGACCTCGACGACGAGGACGACCTCCCGGACGCCGACGGGCCGGACGAGGATGGCGATGCCTCCCGTATTCGGGGCGTCGGCGAGCCGATCGGCCTGCTGCCGGGCCGCCGTCGCGGCGTGGACACCCAGTCCGCCGAGCCGGTCAGCGCGCTGCCCCTGCTGCAGCCGGCCCCGCCGCCCGTGCTGCCGCCCGGAGCCGAACTGCTCGCGATCGACGACGATGAGCTCGACCTTCAGGACCTTCGCCCGGCCCACCCGGATGGTCGCTGCGGCGTGTCCTGATATCGTCGGAGCCGGTCGCCGGACGCGGCGGGCCGTCCAGGGGCTGTGGCGCAGTTGGTAGCGCGACTCGTTCGCATCGAGTAGGTCAGGGGTTCGATTCCCCTCAGCTCCACTCAAGATTCATTCGGAGACACCGCCCGCGAATGTGCGGCACCCGATCCCTCGCCCGCAAATGCTCGAATAACCGTAATGGCCGCCTTCGGATCGACTGGCGGGTTGAGGATCGGCAGGTCGACACCGGCCTCCCGGTACTCGACGAGCCGTTCCCGACATCTTGACAGAGGCCCGATCAGGCAGAACGAGTCGAGGAGAGCATCGGTCAGTGCGGCTGGGCCGGCCCCTTCGGCCATGGCGTCGGCCTCGGCGGAGAAACCGCTTTCCCGCCACATCCGCTGAAAGTACGGGAACGACGTGTAGAGCCCGAGGTTGCCGCGTGCGAATTCGCGCTGGGCGTGCAGGTCCTCGCCGAGAAACGTCGGAAGACCGAGCGTGAGGTCGAGCGGTCCGAGTTCCGAAGCCCGCGACCGCCCCCGTTCGATCGCGATCAGGCTGCGTTGTACCCGCTCGGGCGACCACATCGTGGGCATGACACCGTCGGCGACCTCGGCTGCGCGTTCGGTGGCGCGAAGGCCGAGCGTTGCGACGTAGAGGGGGACCGCCACCGGCGCTGGCTGCTGGGGCAGGTGAGTCGTCGGTCCCCGGCCCTTCAGCCAGTCACGGACCTCGACGACGTACCGGTGCAGGTCGCGCGGGGCGGCCGACATATCGATCCCGAGCGCAGTGTTTACCGGCTGATGACTGACGCCGAGTCCGAGCGTGAAGCGCCCGTTCGTATCGTCGGCGATCAGGCCGGCCCCCTTCGCGCAGACGTACGAATGCCGCAGGTAGATGTTCGCGATCCACGTCCCGACGCGAATGCGTGACGTCGCACACCCCATCACGTGGGCGGTCGTCATCGTGTCGCTGTTGACCTCGGTGTTGAAGATCGCGTCAAAGCCCGCGTCTTCCGCCTCCTGCGCGACCGTCCGAATGTCGGCGGCCCGCCATCCCGCACCAGGGATGACCGTGACCGCCAGTCGTTGCTGAGCCATTCGTGCCCCCTGGGGCCCGGGCGGACATGCAGAGTCCGCCGGATCGGCCAGCGTAGGGGAAGATCTGATGCGGCGGCAGCCGCCGCCTCGGTGAGATGTGCCAGTCCTCTTCTGCGGGTGGGGTCGGCCAGCGCCCGAGGCCCTAAAATGCCGCCGGACATGGCGGGGGTTCGTGGTCCGGTCCGATCGCCACATCGCGAGGCAGGATGACCTCGCCTTCAGCCGCGTATGCCCAGAATGTTGCGTAGCCGTCAATTCTTGTGCACATATCGACGCTGATAGGATGGTTACGTGCTCGATGTGCGTATTGACGAATGGCTCGACGAATTGGCCGACCGAAAGCCCACCCCCGGGGGTGGCGCCGTTGCCGCATTGTGTGCCGCATTGTCGGCCGCATTGTTGGAGATGGTGGGGAACTACACCACCGGGAAGAAATGGGCGGATCGCGAGGAGGCCATGAAGGCGCTCGTCGCGGAGGCCGGCGCGCTCCGGGCGCAGGCCGGGCAGCTGGCTCAGGCCGACACCGAGGCGTTCGCCGCCGTCGGCGCGGCCTACGCCCTGCCCAGGGCGACCGACGAGGAGAAGGCGGAGCGCAGCGCGGCAATCCAGCGGGCGACGCTCGGTGCCGCGGAGCCGCCGGTGCAGGTCGGACGCGCCGCGACCCGGCTGGTGGTGCTCGCTGACGGGCTGGTCGAACCGGCGAACCCGAACGTCCTGTCCGACGTCGGGGTCGCGGCGGCCACGGCGCGAGCCGCGCTCGGCGGCTCGCTTGTCAACATCACCATCAATGCCGCCCTCCTGCGCGACCCCGACGCTGCGCGGGGTCTGCTTGACGAGGCGGCCGAGCTGGAGCGGGTCATGGCCCGTGCGGACGAGGTGGCGGCGCGGGTCGTCGAAAGGCTGAAGGCGTGACGCGGCTGCTGGAGGGAAAGGCGTCGGCGGCCGCGATCCGCGACGACACCGCCGCCGCGGCCCACCGCCTTCGCGACGCCGGCGTCGTCCCGAGCCTGGCGCTCGTGCTGGCGACGGCTGACGAGTCCGCCGCCTGGTACACACGGGCGATCGCGCGCGCCGGGGAGAAGGTCGGCGTCGAGGTTTGGATCGAGCGGCTCGCGGACGATGCCTCCGCCGACGAGATCCGCTCGGCCCTCCGCAAGCTCTCCGCCGGTCCGTCCGTTCACGGGATCATCCTGCAGGCGCCGCTGCCGCCGGGGGTGGACGGCGTCGAGGTCGCGGCCGACATCGCGCCGGAGAAGGACGTCGACGGCGCGAACCCGCTCAGCCTGGGCCGGCTGACGGCCGGGCTGCCGGCTTTCGCTCCCGCCACGGCGGCAGCGGTCATGCGGCTCCTCGACGACCAGGGCGTCGCGCTCTCCGGCCGGCACGCGGTGGTAGTCGGTCGCAGCCTGGTGGTGGGCAAGCCCGTTGCGATGCTCCTGCTCGCCCGCAACGCGACGGTCACGATCTGCCACTCGCGCACGGTCGACCTGCCCACCGTGACGTCCCAGGCTGACGTCCTGGTCGCGGCAGTGGGCCGGCCGCGGATGCTCGGCGCGGAGCACGTCAAGCCAGGTGCGGTGGTGATCGACGTCGGCACGACCCCGGACGACGATGGCACGCTCGTGGGAGACGTCGACGCCGATGCGGTGATGGGCCGAGCGGAGGCGGTGACGCCCGTCCCAGGTGGGGTCGGCCCGGTGACGACCGCGCTGCTGCTGCACAGCACGGTCGCCGCCGCCAGTGCCCTACAGGATGCGTGGCGTGCGCGTGGAGCCCCCGGGCCGAGGGTCAGCTGGGGGCCGACTGCCAGAGCCCCATGACGTTGCCTTCGGTGTCCTTGAAGTAGGCGGCGAAGCCCATGGTGCCCACCGGGATCTTCTTCTCGACCGTGGCGCCGCCGCGGGCCTCGATCTGCTCGAGCGTGGCATCGATGTCGTCGACGTCGATGGTGATCATCGGTGTCGACGGGGAGTTCGGCGTGCGCGTGAACATCCCGCCACCGATGTAGCCGGGTTCCGACGGCATCCCGTTCTCGCCTGTCGGCCCGGTGGACACCCCGTGGTAGTCGAGCTCGGGCATCGACACGATCTGCCAGCCGAACACGTCCTGGTAGAACGCCGTCGCGCGCTCGACGTCGTCGATCGGCACCTCGAAGTGGACCACCCGTCCAGCCATTCCTCATACCTCCCGGTCGTCGGAGAGCGCCGAGCGTAGACCTGTCGGCGACGCCTGCGGGGGATCCCGTGCACGCCGCGGTCAGCTCTCGGGGGGCTCGGCCGGGGCGATCGCCGCCGGGGGCACCAGCCCGGCGTCTCCGGGCTGCACGACCACCATCGTGAACCGGACGGACCCCGGGCCCGGCGCGGCGTAGCGGTGCGGGGCGTGCGCCTCGAACATCACGGTGTCGCCCTCGCCCAGGTCCGTCGCGGTGCCGCCGACGTGCAGCGCGAGCCGTCCCGCGAGCACGGACAGCACCTCGGCCGTGCCGATCGGGTGCGCCTCGCCGTCGAAGGCGTCGCCGGGCTGCAGCGTCCAGTCCCAGAGCTCGACGACGTCGGGCGGATCCGTGCCGATGCGGAACACCGCGGTGCTGCCCGCCGGGCTGGTCCAAAGCGGCGCGGCCTGCTCGGAGCGGCGGACGACGAGCCGCGGTGCGGCGTCGCTGTCGACGAGCGAGGCGACGCCGACCTTCAGCGCGGACGCGAGGTTGCAGAGCGTGACGATGCTGGGGTTGCCGCGGGCGGTCTCGACCTGGATAACGGTGCCGCGGCTGACGCCCGCTGCGGCGGCGAGCGCGTCGATCGTCATGCGGCGCTGTTGGCGCAGCGCGCGGACGTTGCGGCCGACCGTCGCTGCGACGTCGTCCGAGGACTGCATGAAGCCAGTATGACGTACCTCGCGGTACAGCGAGTTGTACTTCTCGGCTGAGCTGGGTACCGTCCGCTGTGTTGTCCTCGTCCGTCCAGTGTGCTGTACCGGGAGCACGTCGATGCCCATCACCTTCGCTCTGATCTCGGCGCTCACCTACGGCGTCGCCGACTTCGCCGGAGGGCTGGCGGCCCGGCGGGCGCCGGTGCTGGTGGTCACGGCGGTCGCGCAGGTCACCGGCCTGCTGATGCTGGTGCCGGCCGTAATGCTGCTGCCCGGCGCGGTCACGCCCGCGGCGCTCGGGTTCGGCGCGCTGGCCGGGATCGCCGGGGCCGGTGGCGTGATGCTCTACCTCCGCGCGCTGGCCGTGGGCCCGATGGGCCTCGTCGCGCCCCTGTCGGCCGTCGCAGGTGCCGGTCTCCCGCTGATCGTGGGCCTCGTCGGCGGCGAGCGGCCCGGGGCCGTGGCCGGCCTGGCGCTGGCCGCGGCACTCGGTGCGATCGTCCTGGCGACGGCCGGTTCCCGTCACGACGCGGCCGCCGGCACGGGCCTCCTGCTGGGTTTCGGCGCGGGGCTGGGCTTCGGCCTGTTCTTCGTCGGCCTCGACCTCACCCCGGCCGGGTCCGGGCTCTGGCCGCTGCTCGCCGGCCGGGTCGTCTCGGTGGCCCTGCTCCTGGCCGTCCTCGTCGCCATCGCGCTGCCTGCGATCCGGCTGCCGCGCCGCCCGCCGCCCGCGTTGGGCGCGATGATCCTCTCCGGGGCGCTGGACGTCGTCGCGAACGTCGCGTTCCTGCTCGCCACCCGCAGCGGGGCGCTGAGCGTCAGCGGCGTGCTCGTCTCGCTCTACCCGGTGGTGGTGGTCGTCCTCGCGTGGGTGGTGCTGCGCGAGCGGCTGACGGGCCTGCAGCTCACCGGCGTCGGGCTGGCGCTCACGGCCAGCGCGCTCCTGGCCGCGGCGGCCTGAGCAAGGGCTGGCCGCGAAGCGGCTGCCGCGCCTATTGCAGGAAAGCCACCTTCATGCAACCACATTGCATGAACGTGGCTTTCCTGCAATGACGTTGGCCCGGCAGTAACGTCGGCCCCTCCTGCGGCGCGGCCGGCATCCGGAATCAGGGGCAGGCCGGGGGTCTTCCCTGATCTCCGCATCCCCGATCCCCGGCACGGTTGGATCATGGTCGACGACCCCCGCCGGTGGCGGCAGCTGACGCTCTGGCTCCACGTTCTGACCTCGGTGGGCTGGATGGCGCTGGCGGTTGTGCTGCTCACGTTGCTGGTACTGGCCCGGACCGACGGCGGCGCGACCGCGTTCGCCGCGACGGCGATGGCCGCCCACCTCGACATCGCCCTGCTCGCGCCGCTGGCCAACGCGTCGTCGGCCACGGGGCTGATGTTGTCGCTGGCGACCGCGTGGGGCCTGGCGCAGCACCGGTGGGTGCTGGCCAAGTTCGCGATCACCCTCGTGCAGCTTTACCTGGGGATATTCGTGCTCAGCGACGCCCTGCACGACGCGGAGGCCACAGCGCGTCCGGCGACCGCCCTCGTCGTCGGCACCGCGTCGATGGCCGGCGCGATCGCCTTCCAGGCGTGGCTGTCGGTGGCCAAGCCGGGTGGGCGGACGCGGTGGGCTCGCGACCGGGACGGGAGACCGGTGCGCCTGCCGGTAGCGGCGCGGTGGGTGTTGGTGGTCGCCGTGGTCGCGACGCTGGCCGACATCGCGGTCGGGGTCGTCGCCCGGCCCGTGCCGGTGCTCTCGCTGCTGGCGGTGGTGTTGGCCGCGGTGGTGCGGCAGCGTCGGCTTCGCGAGATCCGGCAGGCCGGACCGATCAGGCGCGCCACGACGGCAGCCACAGCTGCGCGTCCCACGCCTCCGACGTGATGGGTACGCCGATCAGGATCGGCCACAGCCACGCGAAGTTCGCCACGACCAGGCCCACCCACAGGCTCACGACCAGCAGCCCCGTCTGCCGGCGCTCGCGCCCCTCGCTCGCTGGGCCCAGGATCTCGCCCATCACCAGCGTGGTCGCGAGCACGAGGAACGGCGCGACGGGCGCCATGTAGAACAGGTACATCTGGCGGTCGACGTTGGCCAGCCACGGGAGCACCCCCGCGGCGTAGCCCACGAGCACCGCGCCGTAGCGCCAGTCGGCCCTGGTCACCGTGCGCCACAGCGCCCACGCCAGCACCGGGATCGCGGGCCACCAGAGCGCCGGAGTGCCGACGAGCATGACCGCGCTGACGCAGTCCGCGGTGCCGCAGCCGGTGACCTTCTCGCCCGAGGCGTAGTAGTAGAGCATCGGACGCAGCGCCATCGGCCACGTCCACGGCTTGGACTCCCACGGGTGCTGCCCGCTCGAGGTCGTCGTGAGGCCGGCGTGGAACTCGAGCACGTGGCCGCTGTAGAACCACAGCGACCGCAGCGCGTCGGGCACGAAGGACCACATGCCGTCCGGCCCGACCCCGTTGGCGCCGCGCGCCCACCCGACGACGTGCCGGTCGATCGCCGTCTCGCTGCGAAACCAGCCCCACCACGACGCGACGTACATCAGCACCGGCAGCAGGGCCAGCGCCCAGGCGGCCGGAGGAAGGTCGCGCACCACCGCGCCCACCCAGGGCCGGCGTACGCCCGCGGCCCGTCGCGCGGTGGCGTCGAACAGGAGAGTCAGGGCAGCGAAGGCGACGAGCCAGTACACGCCCGACCACTTCACCGCACAGCCGAGCCCGAGCAGCAGGCCCGTCGCCAGGCGCCACCAGCGCACGCCGAGCCGAGGCCCGTACGGAGACTCCGCGATGCGTCCCTCGGCGAGGACGGTCGCCATGCGCGCGCGCACGTCGTCGCGGTCACACACCAGCGTCGCGAACGCGGCCAGGGTGAACAGTGCGGCGAAGGCGTCGAGCATGCCCATCCGCGACTGCACGTGAGACAGCCCGTCGCAGATCAGCAGCACCCCGGCGATGCCGCCGAGCAGGGTCGATCCGGTGAGCCGCCGCGCCACACGGATCACCAGCAGCACGCACAGCGTTCCCGCGAGGGCGGCCGCGGCACGCCATCCCCAGCCGTTGTAGCCGAGGGCCAGCTCGCCGAGCGCGATCAGCTGCTTGCCCAGCGGGGGGTGCACGACGAGCTCGTAGCCGGGGTTGTCCTCGACGCCGCCGTTGCGCAGCATCTGCCAGGCCTGTGGGACGTAGTGCTTTTCGTCGAAGACGGGGGTGCCGCCGTCGGTCGGCCGGTCGAGGGCGACGAAGCGCACCGCGACGGCGATCAGGGTGAGGGTGAGCGTGACGATCCACCCGCGCAGCCGGTCCGCCGGTGGCGGAGGCCCGAGACGGAGGCGCGCCGGCGCAGGCGGCTCCGGGCCGGGCCGGTCGGTGCCCAGCGGCGGCAGTGTCGGGATGGAGCCGTCGCGGTCGACCGGGTCCGTCGTTGCCGGCTCGACCTGTACCGGTTCTTTCGTGGCGGTGTCGACGGCGTCCGCAACACCCGTG